>NZ_JBEAFH010000041.1:0-68948 GCF_040061575.1 Klebsiella sp. CB_Kp196 | reverse complement strand
TGCGCGCTGCTCCCGGGGGCGGCGCCTGACGCGCCTTGCCCGGGCTACAGGTTCATTGCCGTCTGCGGGCCGGTAGCCCGGACAGATGTGCAGCATCGCCTCCGGGAAATTCAGCCACTCTGCGCGCTGCTCCCGGGGGCGGCGCCTGACGCGCCTTGCCCGGGCTACAGGTTCACCGCCGTCTGCGGTCCGGTAGCCCGGACAGATGCGCAGCATCGCCTCCGGGATTTACCGACCTGCTACAGCTCTCTTATTCGATAACGCACGCTGAATCGACAGCACGCTGAACAGCACAATCACCAGCCCCACCAGCGCCAGCCCCTCGATCTTTTGCCCGAGGAAAACCCAGCCTAATAGCACCGCCGTCACCGGACTCAGCAGGCTCATCGCCGACACCGCCACCGGGGAAAGTCGGCTGATACCGCGAAACCACAGGCCGTATGCCAGCATAGCCCCGGCAACGCACAGCCACAGATAGCCCGCCGCCTGAGTCAGCGTCACCTGATGCAGCGGCGGATCGACCAGTAACGCAATTGGTGCCAGTACGATACCGCCAATCAGCAGCTGCCAGCCGGTCAGTGCGATAACCGGCAAAGCGATCGCCCAGCGACGCGACAGCCAGGTTCCCAGCGCCATGCTCATCGCCCCCAGAAACGCCGCGGCGATCCCCAGCGGTTCGAGCGTGGTTTGCGGCGACAGCAGCAGCATCGCCATTCCCGCGATCCCCATAAATGCCGAGAGCACCGCCAGCCAGGGCGATCGCTGACGATCGACGCACCAGGCCAACAGCATCACCAGCAGCGGCTGGATCGCCCCTATCACCGCCGCCAGGCCGCCCGGCAGCCGATAGGCGGCAATAAACAGCAGCGCCTGAAACGCGCCGATATTCAGGATCCCGGTAACGATCAGCTTCCACCACTCGGCGCGCAGCGGGAAACGGCGGCTCCAGATCAGCAGAGCGATCCCGGCCGGCAGCACCCGCAGCAGCGCGGCGATAAACGGCCGATCCGGCGGCAGAAACTGCGAGGTCACAATATAGGTGCTGCCCCAGATGGCGGGGGCCAGCGCGGTTAAAAACAGATCAACCATCAAATTGCGCGAAACAAAGGCCATGATTTTATCTTCACATCAAGGTAAATTGTGGCCTAAGTATGTATCGATATTTATCTTGATATCAAGACAAGTGAGCATTAATGGACAAATCACCGCAGACCGACGCCGTGGATCGCATTCTTGAACAGTGGAAACGGGAACGCCCCGATCTCGATTGCAGTCCGATGGGGCCGTTTGGCCGCCTGAAACGCTGCGCGCTGCTGCTGGAGCCGCGCATTGAAGCGGCTTTTCTTTGCCATGATTTAGTGCGCTGGGAGTTTGATATGCTGGCGACGTTGCGGCGGGCGGGCGAACCGTTCGTGCTGTCGCCCACCCAGCTATTTTCAACGTTAATGATCACCTCCGGCACCATGACCCATCGTCTGAAAGCGCTGGAAAAACGGGGGTTTATTCGCCGTCTGCCAAACCCGGACGATGCGCGCAGCATGCTGGTCGCGCTGACGCCAGAAGGGCGAGAGTTAATCGACAGAGCGGTGGAAAGTCACGTGGAGAATGAGCGGATGCTGCTAAGTGGACTCTCTGCGGCGCAGCGCCAGCAGCTTGATGAAGCGCTGACGATTTTTATGCGCCTGCTGGAAAAAGAGTAATACCCACCCGCTTTGAATAAGGCGCTTACCTTGTTGCCGGATGGCGGTTGATGAAGCACCACCGTTATTTCCCGGAGGCGATGCTGCGCATCTGTCCGGGCTACCGGCCCGCGGACGGCGGTGAACCCGTAGCCCCGGTAAGGCGTTAGCCGCGACCGGGGAGCAGAGCGCAGAGTAGCTGAATTTCCCGGAGGCGATGCTGCGCATCTGTCCGGGCTACCGGCCCGCGGACGGCTGTTAACCTGTAGCCCGGGCAGACGCTTTGCGCCGCTCCCGGGAGCTGATCGCAGAGTGGCATAATCACCCCTTACCGAGCGGAAACGGGCGATCCTGCACAACCGTTTTCATCACCAGCGTCGACTGCAGGTGCTGCACGCCGGGCATTGCCGAGAGTTTGTCATCATACAGTTTCTGGAACGCCGGGAGATCGCGGGTTACCACGTGCATCAGGTAGTCCGGATCGCCAAACAGGCGCTGCGCCAGCACGATTTGCGGTATCTCTTCCACCGCCTCCTCAAACGCGCTTACCGCTTTCTTATCGCCCTCTTTTAGCGTCGCGAAGACGATCGCCAAAAAGTTAAAGCCCATTTTGGCCGGATCCAGATTAGCCCGATAGCCGGTAATCACCCCTTCTTGCTCCAGCGTCCGCAGCCGTCGATGACAGGGCGAAAGGCTGAGATTCACCCGCTCGGCCAGCTCGGTTATCGACAGCCGTCCGTCAGCCTGTAGCTCAGCAAGAATTTTTCGATCGATGCTATCCATTTGGAAGATTTTCCCTCAGAAGAACGTCTTAAAGCATAACATTGAAAGCTCATTGCGCAATAAACTCGATATTCTTTCCCTCAAATAACCGCCGCTTAACGAGGGAAAATGATGAGAAATTGCCGTCAGCACGCAGAGGTGAGCCGTCCATGGAAATGAGCTTTATCGCCAGCTTTTGGCTGGTCTCCTTTCTGCTGATCATTACGCCGGGCGCTGACTGGGCCTATACCATCAGCGCGGGGATCAACGGACGGCGCGTGATACCCGCCGTCGCCGGACTCATGTCTGGTCACCTGCTGGCCACGCTGATCGTCATCGCCGGAATCGGCGTGTTAATCGCCAATCATCCGCTGGCGCTATCGACGCTCACGCTGCTGGGCGCGGGCTATCTGATGTGGCTGGGGATCGCTATTTTACGCCATCCGCCGATGCCTGATACCCAGCAGCACAGCGCGGGCAGCTGGAATCGCTGGGCGATTAAGGGGTTATGCATTAGCGGCCTGAATCCAAAAGTCTTTCTTCTGTTTCTGGCCCTCCTGCCGCAGTTTACCGACCCCCAGGGAAGCTGGTCGGTTACGCAGCAAATGCTGATACTCAGCAGTTTACATCTGTTAACCTGCACACTGGTTTACCTGGTCGTTGGATACTGTTCACGCGCTATTTTAACAACCCGCCCTCATGTGGCGTATTTAATTAGTATGCTATCCGGCTCTATTATGATTCTGACCGCCTCCATCCTGATTTACGGAGAGTTGACTTAACCAAATAGCCAGAGTGTGAGATCAGATCTCACACTCAGTGTTATTCGTTGTTGTGCCGAAGCTAAAGCTTATATGTGAATATGCATATGCCAATCTTTGATTATGTACAGCTATTTGATACATGTAACATCTCTACTATCCTTCTCATCCATTACGTAGTTATACGTAATTCCCCCTCTCTCTTAAATGTTGAAATTGGTTTACTTCAGTCAGCTTTTTTAGTTTTGTTTAACATGTGTTGTAGTTTCTCTTTAGTAAAAAAGATATATTATCTTCGCACTGAGTTGGTTCCAGGAAAACCCTCACATCAAACAATTTAACTTATTAATTTTTCAACAATTAATAAATCAAAAAGCAAGCCAACGGTATTTTTGGGATTGAGACTCAAATACATGCCAGCATCATAAAAATGGATATAAACAAACAGCACACCATAACAAATGATACAATTCACCTCGCAAATTGAATACAACAAATAAATCATGAGAAGCATGTGAAGTAGCATAATAAAAGAATATCTATTGTACGTAACTCAAGCGGCTACAACTCTTTTATGCCACCAACTCTTACGCTTACTGGCTGGACTTCAATTTCCGCTCCGAGACATAAATCAGGCCCATTATATACTTATCCGAAATAGTATTGATTTCACACGCAGAAAAAAATCAATCTAAACATTCATGTTCAAGAAATAAAATGGAGTAATAATATATACCCTAAATAATTCGAATTACTGAACAAAGCGAATAAACGTTTTGAATAGCGCTTAGGCTGGCCCCGACGGGGTGAAGCTGAAAGGCGAGTCCCCGGGAGTTACTGGAGTCAGTAACGGGGGTGAGCGAAAGCCCGTAAGGGCAAGGTCATCATGGATGATGACGAGTCACTCAGAAGCCAATGCGCAAGCAAGTGGAAGTATGACCGGTATCCATTAGTTAAATGGCTGTTAGCTGGATGCTAGCCCCATATCGCGTAATAAAAGGGACATTATGAAGAGCAATACAGGCAATACGAAAAGGAATTTCTTAACGCAAAACGAAATTGAGGCACTGTTAGCCGCAGCGAACACAGGAGCTCACGCCACACGTAACTACTGTTTGACGTTGTTGTGCTTTATTCACGGGCTACGCGCCAGTGAGATCTGCCGTCTGCGGGTCTCAGATATCGATCTTCAGTCAAAATGTATCTACGTCCACCGGCTGAAAAGAGGATTCTCGACCTCCCACCCATTAATTAATAAAGAAATTCAGGCATTAAAAAGCTGGCTGACTGTTCGGGAAACCTATCCGCAGGCAGACAGCGAATGGTTATTTTTGTCACGTAAAGGAAATCCTTTATCGCGGCAGCAGTTTTATCATGTTATCTCAGTCGCAGGTGGCAATGCCGGCCTGCCAATTGAAATCCATCCGCATATGCTTCGCCACTCATGTGGTTTTGCTCTGGCCAACATGGGCATTGATACCCGTCTGATTCAGGACTATCTCGGACATCGAAATATTCGCCATACCGTCTGGTATACCGCCAGCAATGCCGGTCGTTTCTATGGTATCTGGGATAGCGCCCGCGATAAAAAAAGGCGAGTTATTTTATAACCCTTCTCTTCGACGCCGATTACGGCGTCGAAATCCTTCCGTACGCAGCGAATACATCTTTAGCGCCAACACATACCCACCCGTTACTATTAAAATCAAAACAGTCACACACATAACTACATTGCAAAATAATTATGACTTTCCGCACTGATTTGCTGTAATGCAAAATATTTAAGTAAGATATTTCTCAAACCCATCAGATTTAATTATTTTTCCTTTAATTTTAATAACCTGATAGCAGGGGGACTGCGCGTCTCTTGTGATATCAAATAAAAATCGATAAACATTATGGGTGACAAATTTGTCAGCTTGAACTTATCACAGCTTCAGTAACCCGTATTTATATACCCTAAATAAATCGCGTTGCAGGACAACACGGTTAACCGTTTTGCACAGCGCTTGCGCTGGCCGCGTAAGGAGGAGGCCGAGTATTGCCAACGCACAAGCAACTGGAAGTATGACGGGTATATGCGCAGATAATTTTCGGCTTTATTGCGGTGCGTCTGACGCATGCTGATGATTTGTCCCGCGACATCCGCCCACATGCATATATCAGGAGTGATACATTATGAATCGACGTCGTTTTCTTACAGCTAAAGAAGTTCAGGCAATGATGTTAGCTGTACGTCATGGCCCTACCGGCGAACGCGATTATTGCCTTATCTTGCTAGCGTTTCGCCATGGTATGCGCATCAGTGAACTTCTTGATTTGCATTATCGGGATTTTGATCTCAATGAAGGACGCATCAATATCCGTCGGCTGAAGAACGGCTTCTCCACGGTGCATCCCTTGCGTTTTGATGAACGTGACGCGCTTGAATGCTGGAGCCAGATTCGCGCCAGTTGGTATAGGGCAGATAAAAGCGATGCGGTGTTCATCTCGCGCCGCGGCACCCGACTTTCCCGTCAACAGGCTTACCGCATCATTAAAAGCGCAGGTATCGCTGCCGGCACCGCTACGCCTACCCATCCGCATATGTTACGCCATGCCTGTGGTTACGAACTGGCAGAGAGAGGAGCGGATACCCGCCTGATACAGGATTATCTCGGTCATCGTAACATTCGCCACACAGTACGATATACCGCCAGTAACGCTGCTCGATTCGCTGGATTATGGGAGAGAAAAAACTTATTAGCTGAAAATTTATACAATCAATAATTTATGGCTAATTTATTGATTTTTTTCTTTTTTTTGAAAAACGAATGGGTCAATTAGGACCAAACTGTCCGTATGATAAAAAAGTTTTGAAACATTCTGCAACTCAAATATGTTCTTTTTTGGCAAAATAAATATAACACCCTGATTTATAAATAAATTACCCTCCACCATTTATGGTATTCCTCCTCCTGTTTCAGCATATTCACTTTTCCATCGACTCTCATCATCAGCTTGTTTGTTTTCCTTTCCCACCTCACCACATACGATAAAAAACCAGAAAAACAACAAAAAACAGATTAAAAACCCGCTTAAAAAAATGAAAAGCGATAAAACAAGATATTTATTTCAATGAGTCAAAATGGTCCTAACTGTTACATCAGTCAGGTAAAAACTTTGAAGAACCGGCAGTCGGACCATCGGCTAAAAATGGAGTGCCTGGAAGGCATAACGACTGCCAACAACGGTTCGTAATATCGATAATGTTTAAAGGAAAACAACATGAAAATCAAAACACTGGCTATCGTTGCTCTGTCAGCTCTTTCCCTGAGTTCTACCGTTGCTCTGGCCGCAACCACCACCGTAAACGGCGGCACCGTGCATTTTAAAGGGGAAGTGGTCAACGCAGCCTGTGCGGTAGATGCCGGTTCTCTCGATCAAACCGTTATGTTAGGTCAGGTGCGTTCAGCAAAACTGGCTACCGCTGGCAGCACCAGCTCTTCCGTTGGTTTCAATATCCAGCTGGATGAATGTGACACCACCGTTGCAACTAAAGCGTCTGTTGCGTTCTCTGGTACTGCGGTTAATAACACCAATACAAACGTACTGGCACTGCAGAACTCCGCTGCGGGCAGCGCAACCAACGTTGGCGTACAGATCCTCGACAGCACCGGTACCCCGCTGGCACTGGATGGCGCAACCTTCAGCAAGGCGTCTACCCTGAACGACGGCACTAACGTCATTTCGTTCCAGGCTCGCTACTACGCAACCGGTGCAGCCACTGCCGGTATCGCTAACGCTGACGCGACCTTTAAAGTCCAGTACGAATAATCCATTTGTTGGCAAGGAAGCAATTCGGGCCAGGATGGCCCGTTTTTCACTAAACAACTGGAGCGATCACGATGCATAAAATGAGATTAGGTTTGTTCATTTTTCTGCTACCGCCACTCGCCCTGGCGGGTAATCGGTGGAACGTCACTTTACCCGGTGGAAATATGCGTTTTCAGGGAGAAATTATCGCTGAATCCTGCCGGGTAGAAGCCGGGGATAGGCAGATGATCGTCAATATGGGACAGATCTCCAGTAACCGATTTCACTCAGCCGGCGAGGATACCGCCCCTGTGTCTTTCGATATTCATCTGCAGGACTGTAATACCACCGTTAGCCGGCATGTTGGCGTAGCGTTCAGAGGGGTCGCAGACGGTAAGAATCCAGACGTACTTTCGATTGGTGAAGGACCGGGGATTGCTACAGGTATAGGTATCGCGCTATTCGACAAACATAACAGCCTCATACCGCTCAATCACCCTCCCAGAAGGTGGATGCAAATTTATTCCGGGCCTACCACTCTCCATTTCGTTGCAAAGTATCGGGCCACAGGAAAACAGGTGACTGGAGGCGTCGCAAATGCGCAGGCCTCATTTTCTTTAACCTATCAATAACTGGCCTGCCAACCTACCGAAAAGGGAAATAACGGTGAA
Organism: Klebsiella sp. CB_Kp196; assembly: GCF_040061575.1. NCBI lineage: Bacteria > Pseudomonadati > Pseudomonadota > Gammaproteobacteria > Enterobacterales > Enterobacteriaceae > Klebsiella > Klebsiella sp. CB_Kp196. Next base: position 61,280 of record NZ_JBEAFH010000041.1, on the reverse strand, counting down.
TACACAAGGAATATATGTGAAAAATAAGCTGAAAATGACACGTGGCCTGCTGGCAGGCATGATGATGACTGTCCTGGCAAGTTTTACTTCCTCCGCTGAAGCGGGCGTGGCTTTAGGGGCAACCCGAGTTATTTATCCAGCTGAACTCAAACAGGTCCAGCTAGCCGTCACTAATAATGACGAGAAAAGCACCTATTTGATTCAGTCATGGATCGAGAATAATGACGGGAGTAAAGATGGTCATTTTGTCATCACCCCACCGTTATTTTCTATGCAGGGGAAAAAAGAAAATACTCTGCGAATTATCGATGCCACTAACAATCAATTACCGCAGGATCGGGAAACGCTTTTCTGGATCAATGTTAAAGCTATTCCTTCAATGGATAAATCAAAGCTTAATGATAATACCCTGCAGTTGGCAATTATCAGCCGTATCAAGCTCTATTATCGCCCGGCAAACCTGGCGCTCTCGCCAGATCAGGCTGCAGAAAAACTAACATTTCGTCGTAATGGAAATGTTCTCACGCTTAGCAATCCAACGCCGTACTACCAGACGGTCACCGAGCTTAATGCTGGAAAACGGGTACTGGAAAATGCGCTGGTGCCGCCTTTAGGAGAGACCTCCGTCAAATTACCGTCCGATTCAGGTAGCGAAATTACCTACCGGACAATTAATGATTATGGCGCGCTGACCCCGAAAATGACGGGTAAAACCCAATAACTTAAGGCAATAGTTAACGCTATCGCTTGAAATAAAAAGAACTGACAGCCGGCGATTTTAGACCGGAGGGACTATGTCATATTTGAAATATGGACTTTACCATTTGGGCTCACAATGCATTCGACGCAATAACCTGCGCTCAACACGCATCCTGGCCAGGATTCCCCTTTTTATTTTACTCACCTCACAGGCTTTTTCTGCGCAGGCAGAGTTTTATTTCAATCCACGGTTCCTGTCAGACGATCCTACCGCCGTAGCGGATCTGTCCGGTTTTGAAAATGGACAAGAGATACCGCCGGGAACCTACCGTGTGGATATATACCTCAATGACGGTTATATGACCACCCGCGACGTCACGTTTGATGCCGGAGATAAAGGTAAAGGATTGCTGCCCTGCCTTACCCGCGGGCAGTTGGCCAGCATGGGCCTCAGCACCTCTTCAATCGCAGGGCTGGGGGAACTGCCCGCCGATAGCTGCGTCCCCTTACTTGAGATGATCGAGGATATGACGATCCGTTTCGATGTGGCTCAACAACGTCTTTACCTCACCATTCCTCAGGCATTTATGGGCAACCGCGCCCGCGGTAGCATTCCTCCGGAGCTGTGGGATGATGGTATCAATGCGCTACTGCTGAACTACAGCTTCACCGGCAACACCGTGCATAACGATATCGGCGGCAGCAGCAACTACGCGTACCTGAACCTGCAGAGCGGGCTGAATCTGGGCGCCTGGCGCCTGCGCGACAACACCACCTGGAGCTACAGCAGCGGTTCCGCAAACAACGAAAATCAATGGCAGCACATTAACACCTGGCTGGAGCGAGACGTTACGCCATTACGCTCGCGCCTGACCCTTGGCGACAGCTACACCAACGGCGATATCTTTGACGGCATCAACTTCCGCGGCGCGCAGTTAGCTTCCGACGATAATATGCTGCCGGACAGCCAGAAGGGTTTCGCCCCGGTCATTCACGGGATTGCCCGCGGCACGGCCCAGGTCTCGATTAAACAGAACGGGTATGAGATCTACCAGAGCACGGTACCGCCCGGCCCGTTTACCATCAACGATCTCTATGCGGCCGGTAATAGCGGCGATCTACAGGTCACCATCAAAGAGGCCGACGGCAGCAGTCAGGTGTTCACCGTCCCTTACTCTTCCGTTCCGGTGCTCCAGCGCGAAGGCTACTCCCGCTATACGGTCACCGCCGGCGAGTACCGCAGCGGCAACAATCAGCAGGAGAAACCTAAATTCTTCCAGGGCACGTTGCTGCAAGGACTCCCGGCGGGCTGGACGCTGTACGGCGGCACCCAGCTGGCGGACCGCTACCACGCCTTTAACCTCGGCGTGGGGAAAAACATGGGGGAGCTGGGGGCGCTGTCGCTGGATGTCACCCAGGCCAATGCCACCCTGCCCGATGACAGCGATCACCAGGGTCAGTCGGTCCGCTTCCTCTATAACAAGTCGCTGACGGATACGGGCACCAATATTCAGCTGGTGGGTTACCGCTACTCCACGCACGGCTACTTCAGCTTCGCCGATACCACCTACAGCCGGATGAGCGGCTACAACGTCGCGACCCAGGACGGGGTGATTGAAGTGAAGCCGACGTTCACCGACTACTACAACCTCGCTTACAACAAGCGCGGCAAAATACAGGCCAGCATCACCCAGCAGCTGGGGCGTACTGCGACTCTTTACCTGAACGGCAGTCATCAGACCTACTGGGGCACCGGCAAGGCCGATCAGCAGCTCCAGGCGGGGCTGAACACCGCCGTCAATGATATCAACTGGACGCTCAGCTACAGCCTGACCAAAAACGCCTGGCAGCAGGGGCGCGACCAGATGCTGGCAGTCAACGTCAATATTCCGTTCAGCCACTGGCTGCGTTCCGACAGCAAATCGGCCTGGCGGCACGCCAGCGCCAGTAGCAGCATGTCAAACGATCTGCATGGTCGGATGAGCACTCTGGCGGGCCTGCACGGCACGCTGCTGGAGGACAACAACCTGAGCTACAGCATGCAGACCGGCTACGCCGGCGGCGGTGAGGGCAACAGCGGCGGCACCGGCTACGCGGCGCTGAACTACCGCGGCGGCTACGGCAACGCCAACGTCGGCTACAGCCGCAGCGACGGTATCAAACAGCTGTACTACGGCCTGAGCGGCGGCGTGCTGGCTCACGCCGACGGCGTCACCCTGAGCCAGCCGATGAACGACACGGTGGTGCTGATCAAAGCCCCCGGCGCAGACAACGTCAAAGTGGAAAACCAGACCGGGGTTCAGACCGACTGGCGCGGCTACGCCGTGCTGCCCTACGCCACCGAATACCGGGAAAACCGGGTGGCGCTGGACACCAACAGCCTGGCCGATAACGTCGACCTGGACGATGCGGTTGTCAGCGTCGTCCCGACCCACGGCGCGATTGCCCGTGCGGAGTTTAAAGCCCACGTCGGGCTCAAGCTGCTGATGTCGCTCATCTATAACGGAAAGCCGGTTCCCTTCGGCGCGCTGGTCACCCCGGCCGGTAGCCAGGGCAGCAGCATCGTCGCCGATAACGGCCAGGTCTATCTAAGCGGGATGCCGCTGGCCGGCAAAGTCCTGGCGAAATGGGGCGAAGGTCCGAACGCCAGCTGCGAGGCTGACTACAGCCTGCCGCCCGAAAGTAAGAACCAGGCATTGAGCCAGCTGTCGGCAGTCTGCCGTTAAGGAAGTCATGATGATGAGAATACCTTTTTATCTGCTGAGCGCCGTCCTGTCGCTGGTGATTACCAACGCCAGCGCGGCGGACAGCACCATCACCATCAGCGGCTACGTTCGCGATAACGCCTGCGCCGTGGCGGGTGAGTCGAAAGATTTTACCGTCGATCTGATGGATAACGCCACGAAGCAGCTGCATAGGGTTGGAGCCACAACGCCTTTGGTGCCGTTTCGCATTGTGCTGTCGCCCTGCGGCAGCGCGGTCACCTCGGTGAAGGTCGGCTTTGTTGGCGTTGCCGACAGCATCAATACCGACCTGTTACAGCTCGATCGCGGCACTTCAGCGGCGGCGGGGATGGGCGTGCAGATCCTTGACGCGCAGCAGACGGCGCTGCCGCTTAATGCCGCGTCGTCTGCAATCCCGTGGACTATTCTGACCCCCAGCCGGACCAACACGCTGAACTTTTACGCCCGGCTGATGACCACCCGGGTGCCGGTCACCGCCGGGCACGTTAGTGCTACCGCGACATTCACGCTCGAATTCCAGTAAACGGAGGCTCTGATGAAATGGATTCATGCCGGGTGGCTTCTGGCAATCACGCTGACCGCATTTTCCCCGGTGCTGCAGGCCACCGACATTACTATTACCGTTAACGGCAAAGTGGTGGCCAAACCCTGTACCGTTTCCACCACTAACGCCAGCGTCGATCTGGGGGAACTCTATACCTTCAGCCTGGTATCAGCAGGTTCCGCGTCGGCCTGGCACAGTACCGAGCTCGATTTAAGCAACTGCCCGGAGGGCACTTCACGGGTGGTAGCCACTTTTAGTGGCACAGCAGACAGCACCGGCTATTACAAAAATCAGGGGACTGCGGGCAATATCCAGCTCGAATTGCAGGATAACAGCGGCACAACGCTTAATAACGGAAAACAGAAGTCGGTTGAGGTTAACGATAGCTCGCAGTCGGTGCGTTTTCCACTGCAAGTCCGCGCTTTATCAATCAACGGCGGCGCCACCCAAGGAACTATTCAGGCGGTGATTAACGTCACCTATACCTACGCCTGAGCCAGGAGAGTGTGTTAATGAAAAATGTCCTTGTTCTTTTTACTACCCTGCTTCTAATAGGCTGGTCGCTGGGTGCCGCGGCATTCACCTGTAAAGTTGTCAATTCAGGGCAAACGCTGCCTGCCGGCTCGGCGAGTGTTTACGTCGCTCTGAATCCTTCTATTGGCGTGGGGCAAAACTTGATTGTCGATTTATCCTCTTCAATAGACTGTAAAAATGACGACTTAAGCAACTCAATTATTGACTACGTTAACCTCACCAGCGGTACTGCATTTGGTGGGGCATTGGCAGCGTTTACCGGTAGCATTTATTGGGATAAAAATAGTTATCCATTACCAATGAATAATGATTCATCAGTGTATTCTATCACCCATAAGGACTATCGCGGGTTGCCGTTGCGCATGTATCTTACGGCAACAGGCACCGCGAGCGGCGTCGTGATTAATGCTGGCGAACTCATAGCGAGACTTAATATGCATAAAGTTGCCAGCGACGGAAACCCCAGGGATTTTACCTGGAATATCTACGCTAATAATAATGTTGTCGTCCCCACTGGCGGTTGCGACGTGTCAACCCGAGATGTCATCGTCACGCTTCCAGACTACCCGGGCACAATGGCTGTCCCCGTCACGATTCACTGCGCACAAAATCAAAACATCGCTTATTACCTGACGGGGACAACGGCGGACACGAGTAATTCCATTTTCCGCAACACTGCTTCCGCCTCACCAGCGCAGGGAATTGGCGTGCAGATGGTTCGCAATGGTACCGTCATCCCTGCCAACCGTAACGTCTCGCTGGGTAAGGTAGGCACCTCATCGGTGAACCTGGGTCTGACCGCTACCTACGCGCGCACCAGCGGCAAGGTGACCGCTGGCAATGTACAATCAATTATTGGGGTAACATTTGTCTATGAGTAATCTCGTAACACGCCGGTTGCCGATGACTTATAATAGAAAGTACCGCAGTACGTGGTGACCAGCTCTCGACTCAAATTGTTGCGCCAGCATGCTGGCGCATTTATTCAGGCGCGAATATCGTCGTACTCGCGAGTATTATCAAATTCATGTTTGGCAAACGGGCATAGCGGAATAATTTTACGCTGCTCGCCGCGCATTTTTTCCACCACTTTCGCCACCAGCTTTTTCCCCACCCCCTGACCTTTCAGGCTGGGGTCGACGTCGGTGTGTTCAATAATGCTGAGGTGCTCGCCCGTGGGTACAAAAACAATTTCCGCCACCTGCTTCCCGTCGGCGTCATTGACGTAAAACTTGTTATGACCTTCCAGTATTTCCATCATTTCCTCGCTTATTTTTGGCGATACTTTAGTGCGCCGCTCGGGCAGGTATCAATAACCTTAACCACCGTGGCCACGTCCACTTCATCCGGGACGATCCACGGTTTGCGTTTCAGGTTGAAAAGCTTCGCGCTACCGCGCACGCAGTTACCCGAGTGCTGACAGATATCGGTGTTAAAGTAGACATCGATTTTCTCGCCGGTATAGGCGCGATAGCCCGCTTCCAGTAGTTCTTTATCCATGACATTGCCTCAGTTCTGACTATTTTTTTAGCTTTGGCTCTAAGCATAGCCCTGCCAACAACCGCTGACTATCGGCGACGGGCGAAATTTATATTCCAGCGGCCTCACGCCATTAATGCAGAATGAATGATTTTCTATGCACTCGTTATCCAAAGAAAATGTTCTGTTTATCGATGAAATACAGACGCTTCGGTTATATCTATCTTTTATTTCCCCGGTAGGGAGATTACACTCATTTCACCTTAACCCGAGCACTCAGGTATTCAGTCTTGAATCGCATTGTAAAGCTGCCGCGCCCTACGCTCTTATTCTTGCTATTTACGCTCTCCGGCTGCTCATTATCCCCGGCGATTCCGGTATTAGGCGCCGCATTCCCGGGCTGGTTTTTCTGCTTAACAGGCGCCGCGCTGTTACTTATTCCCTGCCATATCCTGATTGTGCGTAAAGGATGGCAGTCGCGATTTTCTCCGCTGGTCTTCAGCTATCTGGCGCTGATGTTCCTGTTCGCCACGATTCTGTGGTTCCTGCTCTTCGTAAACTAGATACCTATGACCTCATCCCGCTCAAGCGTTATCCGCAAAAAATGGCCCCTGCTGGCGCTCGTTCTCGCCGCTATCGTGGCGCTGATTCTGGTTATCTGGCAGCTGCAAACCTCGCCGGAAACCAACGATGCCTATGTCTATGCCGACACCATCGACGTGGTGCCGGAAGTGAGCGGGCGGATCGTCGAGATGCCGATTCGCGACAATCAGCGGGTAAAAAAAGGCGACCTGCTGTTCCGCATCGATCCGCGCCCCTACCAGGCGATGCTTGATGATGCCAAAGCGCGGCTGACCACGCTTGATGCGCAGATTATGCTGACTCAGCGCACGATCAAAGCGCAGGAGTACAACGCGCAGTCGGTCAGCGCCGCCGTTGAACGCGCTAAAGCGCTGGTTAAGCAAACCACCTCTTCACGCATTCGCCTTGAGCCGCTGGTACCGCAGGGGTTTGCCTCCCAGGAGGATCTTGATCAGGCGCGAACGGCAGAAAAAGCGGCGCGCGCCGAGCTGGAAGCCACCCTGCTGCAGGCCAAACAGGCTTCCGCCGCCGTGACCGGCGTCGATGCCATGGTGGCGCAGCGGGCGGGCATCCTCGCGCAAATTGCGCTGGCCGAGCTGCACCTCGAATTTACCGAAGTCCGCGCGCCGTTTAACGGCGTGGTGGTGGCGCTGAAAACCACGATCGGCCAGTACGCCTCGGCCCTGAAGCCGGTCTTTACCCTGCTTGATGACGACCACTGGTACGTGGTGGCGAACTTCCGCGAAACCGATTTAAAAAACGTGCGGCCCGGCGTTCCGGCCAGAATCACCGTGATGACCAACCACAGTCGCGCCTTCGAGGGCGTAGTCGACTCGGTCGGCACCGGCGTTCTGCCCGACGGCGGCAGCGTGATTGAAGGCCTGCCGGTGATCCAGAAGAGTATCAACTGGGTCCACGTCTCCCAGCGCTTCCCGGTCAAAATCGCCGTTAAAGACCCCGACCCGAACCTGTTTCGTATGGGCGCCTCCGCCAGCGCCGTTCTGCAGCCGCAATAAGGAGACGGCATGCAGAGCTTGTGGCCCTTTCTGACCCGGGAACTCCGCGATGCGCCGGGGCGGGCGAACTACACCCTGCGCCTGACGCTCAGCTGCGCGGTGCTGATTGTGCTGTTTATGACGCTGCATATTCCCTTCCTCGCCGTCGCGCTGATCGTGGTGTTTTACGTCAGCCAGCCGAACGTCCTGATGATCAAACTGGTAAGCGTGGTTTTCGTGGTGACCGTCAGCGTCGCGCTGGGCGGCGTGCTGCTGATTATCAAGTGGACCTATGACTATCCGCTGATCCGCCTGGTCGCCTCGGTGATCCTGTTCTTCTGCGCCATTTACCTGATGCGGGTGCTCGGCAAGCTCGGGCTGGCGTTTTTCGTGGTGGCGCTGGCGGTCATCTACGCCCAGACCTTCCCGTCGATGACCAGCCAGAGCGAAATTCTGGTGCGCCTGCTGCTGTGGCTATGGGTGGCGATCAACACCGCGATTCTGGTGACCCTGCTGGTCAACGCCTGTTTCCAGCAGGCCTTTCCCGGCTATCAGTTCAAAGCCCGGCTGGTGGTGATGCTCCGCCAGACGGCGCGGCGCCTGAGCCAGCCGGACAATGGCACGCCACCGCCCACCGTTACCGAGATTGCCGGGCAGTTTAACCAACTGCGGTCCCTGTATCAGCAGGCCGCACGCGCCACGCCGGAGATTGCCGCCAGCCCGCAGGCCTGGCAGTCGCTGATGGCCGCCGCGCTGAGCTGCTCTCATTTGACGGCGCTGCTCCAGCCGGGCGACGACCATCCCGATGCGCGTCGGCGGATAGCCAGCCAGCTTAACGCGCTGGCGGATAATCTGCCCGCGGCGGCGGAGGTCCAGCCGCTGATTGTCCCGCGCGACGGCGCCAACAGCGCCATTTTGCAGGAAATCGCCGAGGTTCTGGCGCGGCTGGCGCGCGGCGAAACCATCCCGCTGCCGCAGGGCGAAGTGGAAAAAGCGCCGCTGCTTTTGCCGGACGCGTGGTCCAATCCGGCCTATCTGCACTTTGCCCTGAAAACGCTGCTGGCGACGCTGCTGTGCTACGTTTTTTACACCGCCGCCGACTGGCAGGGCATCCACACCATCATGCTGAGCTGCGTGATCGTCGCCCAGCCGGGCCTGGGCGCCACCATGCAGAAAACGTGGCTACGCATTGGCGGCGCGCTGCTGGCCACGCTGATTGCGCTGCTTCTGATCGTCTTTGTGCAGCCCTGGACCGATTCGCTGAGCGGCCTGCTGGCGATGACCCTACCGGTCTTCGCGCTGGCGGCGTGGATTGCGGCGGGGTCGGAGCGCATCGCCTACGCCGGCATTCAGATAGGCTTTACCTTCGCGCTGGCATTCCTGAGCTGGTTTGGCCCGCTCAGCAACCTTACCGAGCTGCGCGACCGGGTTATCGGCATCCTGCTCGGCGTACTGGTTTCCTCCATTGTTCATCTCTATTTATGGCCCGATAGCGAAGCGCCGCAGCTGAAAGCGCGTCTGGCCCAGCTGTATCGCCAGCTGGCGAAAACCCTCGCCGCCCGCGACGATGAGGTTCAGCAGGTACCGCTGTTTGCCGCGCTGACCGAGAGCGAAACCTTAATCAACCGGGTGGCCGCCGAGCCGCTGGGAACCTATGCGCACCCGTGGCCGGAAGCCAAAAGCTGGCCGGCGCGGGCAACCTTTCGTCAGGCAGAGGAGATCCTGCGCCTCAGCGAAGGCTATCGCCTCTACGCCGCGCCGGAAGATACCTTTTTAGCCCGCTGCGCCCGGCGGCTTGAAGCCTACGCCAGCGATATCGATGCGCAGCAAAATACCGTTGAGCGCGTTCAGGCGCAGCAGCCGGATCCGGCGAATCCGTTCGGCGCGCCGCTGGTCAATGCGCTGGCCGCGCTGCCCACGTGGCCGCTTGCGTCTTCCGTTATTCCGCGACAGGCAACCCGATCATGACGAAAACCACTCCTCTTCCGCGCGTCTGGCGCTCCCTGGCGCTTGCCTTCGCCCTCACGCAATTAGCCGGCTGCGCGTTAATTCAGGACGATCCCGGCCAGGTACCGCTGGTCAACCCGCAGCAGGCCGAGCTGGCGCAGGTGATCCACCTGGCGAACAGCGGCTGGCCGACGGCGCGGTGGTGGGAAGGCTATCAGGATCCCCAGCTCAATATGCTGGTTAATCGCGCGCTGCAGAACTCCCCCACCATGCAGGCGGCGCGGCTGCGTATTTCGCAATCGCAGTCCACGGTTGAGCTGGCACAGTCGGCAATGGGCGTTCAGGCCACCGCCGTGGCGGCGCAAAACCGCCTGCGGGTAACCAATAAACAGTTTACCTGGCCCTACTCCTTCTCCCTGCCGGTGGATAAAAACGGCCCCTGGTACACGCTGAATACGGTCGGCGTCGGAGCGACGCTGAATATCGATTTATGGGGCGCCGACCGCGCCCGCGTCGCCGCCGCGATTGGCGAAAAGAACGCCCGCCAGGCGGAGACCGCCGGTATCGAGCTGGATCTCGCCAGCAGCGTGGCTCAGCTCTATTTCGCGATGCAGGCAACTTTTCAGAAAATCGAATTACTCAACCAGCTGGAGGCTATCGCCCGCCTCTCGGTGCAGGCGCACGAGCATCGTACCGCGCGCGGCGTCGAGGATAGCGTCGATGTCGCCAATGCCCAGGAGGAGCTGCTGGCGGCGCAGCAGCAGGTGATTACGGCGCAGGGGACGCTGACGCAGTACCGGGAAACCCTGCGGGCGCTGATCGGCGCCGATGCGCATAGCATGCCGGAGATTCACCCCGTGGCGCTGCCGACGCTGCAGGAAACGCTCCCGGACTCGCTCTCGTTTGAGCTGCTGGCCCGCCGCCCTGACCTGCAGGCGCTGCGCGGCTACGTTAGCGCTTCCATGAGCCAGGTGGACGCGGCAAAAGCGGCCTTTTACCCGCACTTTGATATCAAGGCCTTCTGGGGCTACAACGCGCTGAGCGTCGGCGATCTGTTTAAGTCCTCATTCCAGCAGATCAATATACTGCCGGGGCTCTATTTACCGCTGTTTGACGGCGGGCGCTTAAACGCCAACCTGAAATCGACGCGTACGGCGAGCAATATTTTGATTAAGCAGTACAACCAGGCGGTGCTGGACGCGGTGCGCGACGTGGCGATTAGCTCGAGCCAGCTGAACGATTTGAACCAGCAGGCCGCCCTGCAGCAGCAGAAAGTGACGGCGGCGATGGTGACCACCCGCAGCGCCAGCGCGCACCATCAGCGCGGGCTGGTCAGCTACTATGCGGCGCAGGAGGCGCGTCGCCCGGCCATCGCACAGCAGCTTTTGCTGCTGGATATCCAGGCCCAGCGGCTCAGTACCGATATCACCTTGATTAAAGCGCTGGGCGGCGATTATCGCGGCCCGGCGCTGAGCGAGAACGCCCCATCGCGCTAGCTTAACAGGCGCCATTCGCGCGCCTGGTTTACCGCCTGGATGCGCCCCTTCACCTGCAGCTTTTCATACAGCTGCTTAAGGTGCCATTTGACGGTTTCCGCCGAAATGCCCAGCTCGCGCGCCACGCCCTTGTTGGAATGGCCGTTGGCAATCAAACGCAGGGTCTGCTGCTCCCGTTCAGTCAGCCGCAGCGCGGGCGGCTGCGGACGCGCCGTATCAATCACGATACCGGCGGCGGCGAAGCGGGACAGCAAAGCGACGATATCGGCGGTCAGCGCATCATCCGCCGCGCCGCGCTTGTGCATCTCCGCCAGCAGCGCAGCCATCTCTTCCCTCCCCTCCAGCAGGCTGCGCCACAGCCCCTGACGCAGCGCGCGCGCAAGCGCCGGTCGGCAGACAGCCATCGCCTGCTCCCGCTCGCCGGCACGCCAGAGGGCAAGCGCCTGTTTGAGCCGCAAACGCACGGCGAATAGCCACTCGCCGCTGGTTTCCCGCACGCCGGCCAGCGTATCCAACAGCCGGGCGGCGGCCTGCGGTTCGCCGGCGGCGATAAGGAGACGGCTCTGGCTGAGCGCGATATATCCGCCGGCAGCCTCCGTCTGGCTAAGGGTCTGCAGGCGAAGCAGCAGCGCGTCGGCGGCCAGTTTGTCGCCCGCGTGAAGGGCAACGGCAATCCGCTCCGCCAGCAGCGGAGCCTGCGCCCGCAGCCAGCCGCGCTGGGCCGCCAGCCCTTCGGCATGCAGTAATAGTGATTCGGCTTCCGCCAGTCTCCCCATTTCACGGGCCTGACGGGCCAGGATGATATAGCCGCAGCTAAGGCCGTCGGGCGGACAGAAGTTGTCGATGGTCTCCAGACGCGGAACCAGCAGGCTTTGCGCCTGCTCGCCCTTCCCTTGCTCCCAGGCTATCTCGGCGAGAATGGGCGCCAGGGTAGCGCCGCTGCTGGCGTTCTCGCCGGTATGCTGCTCCGCATAGCGCAGCGCCGCCGCGGCCTGACGTTCCGCTTCGGCGAGATTCCCCTGGCGCAAATAGCTCTGCGCCATGACAAAGGCCCGGTAGACCGTCACGAACAGGTTGCGGTTAGCAACGCTGACGCCGGATACCCGCTGCTGCACCTCCAGCGCCTGCTGCGGCCGGGAGTCCGCCAGATGGCAGTAGCTGAGGATGTTGCACACCAGGCCATCAACCCAGATATCGCCGCAGGGCACCTCGCGCAGCAGCGGTTCGACAATAGCGATACTGCGGGCAATATTGTCGGCAAAGGCTTCGCAGATCGCGCGAACGACCCGCAGCTTCACCCACGAGCTGTGGGCCAGCGCCCCACCATGCGCCGCCGATTGCGTCTCAATGGCGTCGAGCAGCTGGCGAGCGTCGCTAAACCGGAAGCGGTGGGCTAACGCCCAGGCCAGATTAAGCTGAAGCTCGATGCGCGACGGGTCGAGATTGGCTGGCAGGTAGCGTATCCACTGCACCAGGGTATCGATATCCCCCTCCTCCGCCAGAGACTGCGCGCCCGCTTCCGCATCCCTGGCCGCCGATTTTCCGGCGGCCAGCGCATGGCGTATCGCCTCGGCCCACAGCTGCTGCGAGGCGAACCAGGCGCTGGCGCGATCGTGCAGCTGGCGAATATCAATATCCCCGCCGTGGCGCAGGCGATGCAGCAGCGCGTCGCGCATCAGCGGGTGATAGCGAAACCAGCGGCCGCTGTCGTCCAGCGCGGAAAGAAACAGATTGTGCTGCGCTATCCACCTCAGCATCTCGCCGCCGTTATGGCGGCCGCAGACGGCATCGCACAGATCCGGATGCAGGCGATTAAGCACGGAGGTATGCAGCAGGAAGTCGAATACTTCGGGCGGCAGCGGCGCGAAAATCACTTCATCCAGATAGCGGGAGATTGACCGCGAGCCGGCGCCGAAGCCCATCGCCGTAGACGCGTCCGGGGAGAGCGCGGCCATTTTCATTCCCGCGACCCACCCTTGTGTAAGCGCGATAAGCCGGGGGATCGCCTGCGGATCCAGCCCCGACGCGCCAGCGAAATAAGCGCGGGCTTCGCTGGGGTTAAAGCGCAGCTCCGGGTCATCGACCTCCAGCAGCTGGTCCTGCATATGCAGACGGCTCAGGGCTAAAGGCGGCTGACTACGGCTACCGATGAGCAGATGCAGCGCCGGCGGCGCATGGTGCAGCAGCCAGCTCATTCCCTGATGAATCGCCGGGTCGCTGATACACTGATAGTCGTCGAGGATCAGGTACAGCGGGTGCGGGCACTGATTAAGCTGATTAACGAGCTCAGCAAAGAACAGGGGGAGCTCGGCCGGAAGCTCGCCTTGTAACAGATGCAGAAACGACGGGCTCCACCCCTGCCACAGCGGCCGCAGCGCCTCCTGTAGATAGCGCATAAACAGCAGCGGCGCGTTGTCGTCCTCTTCAAGGCTCAGCCAGGCCAGCGCATCCCCTTGTCGAAGGCGGTGCCGGTACCACTGCGCCAGCAGGGTGGTTTTGCCAAACCCGGCGGGGGCGCGCAGCAGGGTTAAACGGCGGGAGACGGCGCCGTCGAGGCGCTGCAGCAGGCGCTCCCGCGACAGCAGGCTTTCCGGCGTACGGGGCGGCGTAAAGCGCGTGGAAATAAGCGGCAGCGTCCCGGTGAAACGTAAAGGTTCCTGATGAACAAACGCTGTCAGTGAATCATCCGCCGAGGGTAAAAAAGCCATACCGCGATTACTCCTTAAATCCAGTCCGTACGCTCATTATCCCCCCCATCAGGGGGGTAGGCCACGCTTATTGCGCCCGATAGAGTAGTGCCATTCGCCGCAGCGGCTACGACGACATCGGCCGCGGGCCTCCCTGGTTTATTAATCAGTACAAGGTGAGTACAGACATGGCTATCGAAAATAAAGTTGCGCTGGTGACCGGCGCCGGTCAGGGCATTGGTCGCGGTATCGCGTTGCGTCTGGCTAAAGACGGCGCGTCGGTGATGCTGGTCGACGTGAACCCGGAAGGGATTGCCGCCGTCGCCGCCGAAGTGGAAGCGCTGGGGCGTAAAGCGGCCACCTTCGTCGCTAACATCGCCGACCGCGCGCAGGTATACGCCGCCATTGATGAAGCGGAAAAACAGCTGGGCGGCTTTGATATTATCGTGAACAACGCCGGGATCGCCCAGGTTCAGGCGCTGGCCGATGTGACGCCTGAAGAAGTGGACCGCATCATGCGCATCAACGTTCAGGGTACCCTGTGGGGCATTCAGGCGGCGGCGAAAAAATTCATCGATCGTCAGCAGAAAGGGAAAATCATCAACGCCTGCTCTATCGCCGGTCATGATGGTTTCGCGCTGCTGGGCGTCTATTCCGCCACCAAATTTGCCGTACGCGCCCTGACGCAGGCAGCGGCGAAAGAGTACGCCAGCCGCGGCATCACGGTAAACGCCTACTGTCCGGGGATTGTGGGAACCGGAATGTGGACCGAGATCGATAAGCGCTTCGCCGACATTACCGGTGCGCCGGTGGGCGAAACCTATAAAAAATACGTGGAAGGCATCGCCCTTGGCCGCGCCGAAACGCCGGACGATGTGGCAAGCCTGGTCTCTTATCTGGCAGGCCCGGACTCCGATTATGTTACCGGTCAGTCGATTCTGATCGATGGCGGTATTGTTTACCGTTAAGGGATAAACCCGGCGCAGAACGCGCCGGGTTTTTGCGGGATTACGCGTTGGCCGCGGGCTCCTGCGGCTTGTCGCTGCGGGTGTTTTCCAGCATCCGGCGAACCGGAACAATCAGCAGGCACAGCACCGCGGCGCAGATCAGCAGCGCAATGGAGCAGCGTGCGAACAGGTCAGGCAGCATATCCAGCTGATCGGCCTTCACGTGCCCGCCAATCAGGCCCGCCGCCAGGTTACCCAGGGCGCTGGCGCAGAACCACAGCCCCATCATCTGGCCGCGCATTCTTTCCGGCGCCAGCAGGGTCATGGTCGCCAGGCCAATCGGGCTAAGGCACAGCTCCCCCAGCGTCAGCATCAGAATACTGCCCACCAGCCACATCGGCGAAACGCCCGCGCCGTTGTTGCTCAGGACGTTTTGCGCCGCCAGCATCATCAGGCCAAAGCCCGCCGCCGCGCATAAAATACCGATAACAAACTTAGTGATGCTGCTCGGACGGACGTTTTTGCGCGCCAGCGCAGGCCATGCCCAGCTGAATACCGGCGCCAGCAAAATAATAAACAGGGCGTTGATCGACTGGAACCACACCGCCGGGATCTCGAAGGAGCCGAGCATACGGTTGGTATAGTCGTTAGCGAACAGGTTAAACGAGGTCGGTTTCTGCTCAAACGCCGACCAGAAAAAGGCGGCGGAGATGAGCAGGATAAAGCATACCAGCAGGCGGGCGCGCTCTTTGCGGCTCAGTCCGGCGAAGACGAACAGGTAGATAAAATAGAGCACCACCGACGCCGCAATCACGTAGACCAGCACGCTGGCGACCGCCACCGGGTTAATCACGATAACGCCCTGGGCAATCAACGCGATGATAACCGCCACGCCGACCGTCAGCGCCAGCAGCCATGCGCCGACGCCGTTTCGTTTCACTACCGGGCTGTTCCAGGTGGAGTCGAGGCC
Organism: Klebsiella sp. CB_Kp196; assembly: GCF_040061575.1. NCBI lineage: Bacteria > Pseudomonadati > Pseudomonadota > Gammaproteobacteria > Enterobacterales > Enterobacteriaceae > Klebsiella > Klebsiella sp. CB_Kp196. The sequence goes on along the minus strand of NZ_JBEAFH010000041.1, from coordinate 45,656 downwards.
GACTTCGCTGTCGTAGCGTTTCATCGCCGGAACGGCAAAGACGCGGAAGATAATCAGCGCGACCAGCATCCCGATGCCGCCGATGCCGAAGCCCCAGTGCCAGCCGTGAGATTTAATCAGCCAGCCGGAGATCAGCGGGGCGATAAACGACCCCATGTTGATGCCCATATAGAACAGCGAGAAGCCGCCGTCGCGGCGCGCATCGCCTTTCTTGTACAGCGTACCGACCATCACCGAAATACAGGTTTTGAACAGGCCGGAACCGAGCACGATAAACATCAGGCCAATAAAGAACAGGCTATCCCCCATCACCGCCGACAGCGCGATGGAGAGATGGCCGAGGGCGATCAGAATCGAGCCGTACCAGACCGCCTTTTGTTGCCCGAGCCAGTTATCCGCCAGCCAGCCGCCGGGCAGCGCGGCAAGATACATGGTCCCGGCAAAGATCCCGACAATGGCCGACGCGTTCTCGCGCGCCAGCCCCATCCCGCCGTCATAGACGGTGGCCGCCATAAACAGGATCAGTAATGGTCGAATACCGTAAAACGAGAACCGTTCCCACATTTCGGTGAAAAACAGCGAACCGAGGGGGTAAGGATGACCAAAAAAGGTCCGAGTTTCATTTTTATTAACAGAGGAATGCATAACTTCTCCCAAAGATGTCCGCAGCGCTTTAACGCAGCGGAAAGCGTGTTGGCCTTTTATACACAAGGCCAATCATTCACATTTAATGTGACGTAATTTAACCATTTGATAACCTAATAATGGTCCTGTCTAGTCCCTTCCCCCAACTTTTTAGATGAAAAGTCGACAAACGTCTACTTTTACAGATTTAAAGTTGGCGAGAGAGGAAATGTGATTGACAGAGGCATTCATGACAAAAATGATACTTTTTCATTTATTTACAAGGAGTTAAGAAATCACCCTGGCAACTTCATCCCGCCAGAAAACCCGGGCGATAAAAGGGGTAAAAGCGGGAAAAAACAGCATTAATGGGGGCTTTATCGAGTAATGCCGTTTAATGACATTCTCATCGACTCAAACCAGGAGGAACTCGCGGCAGGAAATATCCAACCTGCAGCCGGAAGAACGATCGAAGCGAGCATCCCGGCTCATTGGCCCATTGGCGGAGAGGAAATATCTACAGATAGCGGATCAAAAAGACGATAAGCTCCTCAATCAGCTGTGGCTTCATGACTCTAAAAATATACTTAAACTTTTTATGGGATATTTTTACAATGCGCCATTTCGCTTTTGATGCCGTCAGCCGCAGGGTGAGCCTGACTTTCAGCGACAGGCTTTCTTCAGATACAATAATCCGCACTTTATTTCTTGCGTAGTCATATTTGAAACTAATATCAAAAAAGAAACCATCGTTTGCCACGGTGATTTTTTTAGCATCACCAAAAGAACCCTTGGTAACTTTATTATCAGGATTTGCTTTTAGATGTGACAATATTGAGACATATAAGCACACGAATTTTATTTTAAACTCACGCCGCTGTCGCTTTATCTCCTCCTTTTCCTTCCTTAATCTTTCCAGGCTATTTGTCATCGAACTCATTTATTGTTCCTGCCATATGATTTATATCCTATATAATCACCAGCGAGGTTTTTAAGACAGGATAGCATCACGATAATTCTCCATGCGAATAATCAGACAACGCCTCAGAATATTATTTCTGTAGCGTTCGGTAGTATCCGCTCATTATGGCTCGCATAATGACAATATATAAAATATGGTTTTTATTGCCATAACGCGATTCTGACATAAAGATTGAAATAAAATCCACTTTTTATTTCATTGGACATGTTTTTCAGAAGTTTCGCGTTACATTTTAAATGTCCGCGTGCTAAGAATTATATTAGCTACGCGCATAATGTATTGAAAACTTTTAAAAAGGGAGAGAACCAGTAACCGTTTGTTCGTTGACGGATAAGCCGATGCTCCCGATGGCATACAGGAACGTTTGAGGGGCTATACCCTTCAGGGGGTATCTTTCCTGTACGCCACTATCAACGACGCTTTAATCCAGCGCGCTTTAATTGCGCTATATTCGGGAGAAGCCGTCACTTTCTCCAGCGCCGGGTTGATACGCGGCGCAATACCGAGCCCTTTACTGTAGTACTCCGGATCGGTACGCCGCTGCCGGAACAGAACGCTAGAGGTGCGCCTCTTCATCCAGGGAGATCACCTGAATGCCGGCATTACGATACGCCTGAACGTCATCGGGCAGACGATCGACCACCACGGTATCAATCCGATCCGCGGCGGTAAACTGGGCAAGCGAGGTATTATTCAGCTTGCTGTAGTCGCAGACGATAATCACCTGGCTGGCGTGTTCAACCATGCCGCGTTTCGTTTCTGCCAGCATGATATCGGCCACGCAGGCGCCGTGTTTCAGCGACAGCGAATTGGCGCCCATAAACGCTTTATCGACGTTCAGGGTATCAAGAATAGAGCGTCCGTTGATCGCCACCACGCAGTGGTACCCCTTCTTCACGATCCCGCCCAGCAGAATGGTTTGAATCGAGGGGCTGGCTTCCAGCTCGCGGGCGATTTGGTAATCGTTGGTGACCACCGTGACGTTTTGTCGGTCGCGAATATTGCGCGCGATATGCAGGGTCGTTGTGCCGGTATCCAGCACGATAATGTCGCCATCCTCAACCAGCGCCGCTGCGCGCTGGCCGATCCGCTCTTTCGCGCTGAGGTTGACAATTTCACGCGCGTCCGACGCCTGTTCAAAGCTCGCCCGCGTGCGAAGGACGGCGCCGCCGTGGGTACGGGTCAGCAGTCCCTCCTCTTCCAACTGGCGGAGATCGGCACGAATGGTGGCGCCAGATACATTAAAGACGTCACACATCTCAGAAACAGCCACTTTGCGTTTTTCCCTGAGAATACTGAGCAACTTCTCCTGTCTTTCTTCTGCAAACATTCTGCCTCTCTCTTATTTACGGCACGTTACGCGCGACGCGGCGCTGGCTTACCGTTGCTTATCAGTCGGGTCCTGCGCTCAGGGCATCCAGCCTGTCGTATAAGGCGGCGGATTGCCGGTAGAGCGTATCAAAAAGCTCGCTGCAGGCGTGGTAATAATCCCGCAGACGGGGATCCGGCGAAATCAGCTTACCGAACTGCACCGTCTGCCTCACGCCGCTGGCAAAATCCGCGTACAGCCCCGCGCCAACCCCGGCGATAATACCGCATCCGGTGACGCCATTCTCCTGGTTGCGCGTAGATAATATCGGAAGATTGTACGCCGCGGCTTTGATTTCAAGCCACAGCGGGCTTCGCGCGCCGCCGCCGGAAGCGATCATTTGTTGCGGATATTGCCCGCACGCCTGCAGCTGGCGCAGATTGCGCCAGGACGCAAAGGCCACCCCTTCCAGGACCGCGCGGAATAAATGACCGCGGCGATGCTTGCGCTGCAGGCCGAAGAACTGCGCCCGCGAGTTCGTGTGTTCGGCCAGGCGCTCTCCCGTCAGATAGGGAAGAAAGAGCAGCCCTTCCGCACCGGCCGGCACCGCCGCCGCTTCCTGCAAAAGCTGCGGGTGGGTAATCTGGTTATCGGCAAGCGCCAGCCGCGCCCAGCGGACGGCATCGCCGCCGGCGTCGAGAATCGTAAATCCGCCCCAGGCCGCGTTAGCCAGATGAAGGTTATTGACCAGCGGGTGGCGTAACGGCCGCGGCGACACCACGGTGATCAGCGTCGACGTGCCGGTGGAGTCGGACGCCATCCCCGGCTCATATACTCCCGAGCCCAGCAGAGAGGCCGCCATGTCCGACGTACCGGCAACCACCGGGATCCCTGGAGGCAGGCCCGTCAGGCCGGCGGCGCGTGGGGTTACCTGGCCGATAATGTCGCTGGAAAGTTTGAGGTCCGGTAGCTGATCGACCCGCAGGCCAAACGTTTCGCAGGCTTGCGAAGACCAGGCGCGGGTTTCGCTGTCCATCAGGAAATAGCAGGACGCCTCGCTATAGTCGGTCGCCAGGGCGCCGGTCAGCATGAAATTAATATAGTCCTTCGGCATTAACACTTTGGCGAGCTGCGGCCAGCGCTCCGGATGATGTTCACGCCACCAGGCTAATTTGAAAGCGGGCCACGCCGCCGCGGGTGGATTATTTAAATGCGCCAGCCACTTTTCCCGCCCTTCGCGCGCGGTAAAAGCTTCCACCTGCGGCTGGCTGCGCTTGTCATTCCACAGCAGCGCCCTGTCCTCCACCAGCTCGCCGCGATCGTCCAGCAGGACGGTGCCGTGCATCTGCCCGCAGGCGCCAATAACCGCAATCTGCGCAGCCGTTTCAGGATAGCGGTAAAGCACCTCGCGTATACAGTCGCAGGCGGCCTGCCACCATAAAGACGGGGCCTGTTCTGACCAACCCGCACGCGACGTGGTCTGTTCATACTCTCTTTGCGCAAAGCCGACCATCGTGCCGTCAACGCGCAAAAGAGCGGCGCGGGTACTGCCAGTGCCAACATCAATCGTGAGTATTTTATCTTTCATCACTGACTCCGGTGACGTCTTAAGGCGGGCCATCAGGCCCGCGGTCTCTCAGTTTAATCGGCGTTCAGCTCGGGAAAGCGTTCCGGGTGCTGCTCCAGTTCAGCCAGCACCTTTGTGACCGCGCCATGGCTCATGCCAAAGCGGCGGACGCCAAGCTGGTACAGGGCGCGCACCGTTGCCAGATCGCGAATCCCCCCGGCGCCTTTGATATCGATTCGGCCTTTAAGCTGGTCGGCAATAATGCTGACTTTTTCCACCGTCGCGCCGGTCGGCGCCCAGCCGGTGGAGGTTTTGACCCACTTCATCCCCACCTCTACGGCGATATCGCACACGCGGCGAATCTGCTCCTCATTGAGATAGTGCGTTTCGAGGATCACCTTCGCCGGTACCGGCGCGGCGGCCTCCACCACGCGGCGCAAATCTTCGCGCACATAGTCATAATCGCCGGATAACACTTTGCCGATATTCACCACCATATCCACTTCGCGGGCGCCATCGGCAATCAGCTGCCGCACTTCCTGAACCTTGGTGTCAGTCGCATGCCCGCCGCCGGGAAAGCCGACCGGCCCGCCAATCATCACCTCTCCCGTCCCCTGCTGCGGCAGCAACGTACTGAGAAAACGCGTCCAGCAGGGCAGAACGTGGACGGAAATAATGTTGTATCGGGTTGCCAGCTCGGCGCAGGCGCGAACGTCCGCTTCGGTACTGGTGGCCTGGACTGCGCTCAGGTCGACTAAACGTGCAAAACGACGGGTTGTTTCATTCATGGTTTTATCCTGCTCTTTGTTTTTAGTTTCTTTCATTTAATGCTCTTAATCGGCTTAAATCCATTTAAAAACGCATCAAATGAAAATAACGTGATCAAATTAGCATTTTTTTATTTTCATTTGCTTTTAATTAGCAGACGGGAAATGAGCGATGCCCTTGATGAACGGGCGTAAACGGGCATAAACGGGCGCAAAGGCAATATTGCATTTATTTTTGTTTGTTTTTGTTTATGCCTGAATAACGGGCGAGAGAGCGAAACCGCTGCCGGATATGACGCCAAAATGCGTACGCTGTCACATTGACCGGCGACAAAACGGTCGCCTTCGCCGGATATTCCGGAGGTCTCAACGCCCTGCGCAAGGGAAAGGTAATCTGATTATGTACTTCAGGAGAGAGCTATGTTGCCGCTGGAACGTCATCGTTTGATTGTTGAACTGCTGGGCCAACGCGGCGTGATGCGGGTGAATGAGATTGCGCAAGCGACTCGGGTCTCCAGGGAAACGATTCGCCGCGATCTGAGCGAGCTGGAACGGAAAGGGATTTTAAATCGGAGCCATGGCGGAGCGCTGGCGGCGGAGAACCCGCTGCCGGTGATCCGAGCGGCGTCGCCCGCCCTGCCGGTCGAAGATAGCCAGGGAAGCTTTCAGCAGAGAACGCTGCTGCACAGTGAAGGAAAAATGCGCGTTGCCCGCAAAGCGCTGCAGTGCCTCCAGCCGGGACAGACCATCGTCCTGGACGGCAGCAGCACCAGCTGGTTTTTGGCCCGGCAGATGCCGGAGATGGCGCTAACGGTTATCACGCCTTCTATCCGCATTTTGCAAACGCTGATGAGCAGACGCTCGTTGCATCTCGTGGGACTAGGGGGCGATTTTTCCCCGACCGAGGAGGCGTTCTTCGGTGAAACCGCCTCACGAACGCTGCGCGAGTACGCCGTCGATACGCTCTTTTTCTCCTGCCAGGGGCTGGAGCGCGATAGCGGTTTATATGCGGGTACGGAAGCCCACGCCGCCCTGTTGAAACAGATGATGCTGGCCGCCCGTCAGACCGTGGCATTGGTCGACGGCAGCAAGCTGGGGCGAACAGGCGTCGCGCGGATCGGCGGATTGGGCGAGCTGGACTGTTTAATCACCGAAAAGTTTGTCGATCCGCTGCTGGAAAAAGAGATGACCTGGCATAACGTCGGGCTACAGATCGCCTGAGTACGCCGTCATGACGTGACGGTGACTACGCGCATTGTCGAAACGCTGCTTCCCGCGGCAGGGCCAGACTTTGCCTGAAATCAGCCACTACCGGAATAAAAGAGGCCTTATGCGTTATTACCTTTCTCCCTCGCTCATGTGTATGGACATGATGAAGCTGGCGGAACAGCTGCACTTTTTAAACGGCAAAGCCGACAGGCTGCACGTCGACGTGATGGACGGGCACTATGTGAAAAACCTGGCGCTATCGGCCAGCTTTGTGGCGCAGATTCGGCCCTATACGTCGCTTCCCATTGATGTCCACCTGATGGTCGAAGAGCCCGCCCCGTTTATCCCGGCGCTGATAGAAGCCGGAGCAGACGCCATTTCACTGCATCCGGAAACCATCTGCCGCGAAGCTTTTCGGGTCATCAATATGCTTCGCCAGGCGGGGAAAGAGGTGGGGATGGTGCTCAATCCCGCCACGCCGGTTGAGAGCATCCAGCACTATCTGCATCTGCTCGATAAGGTCACGGTGATGACCGTCGATCCGGGCTATGCCGGTCAGCCGTTTATTCCCGAAATGACCGCCAAAATCGCGCAGCTTCATCAGTTAAAAGAGAGCCGCAGCCTCAACTTCTTGCTGGAAGTCGACGGCTCATGCAACCGCAACACCTACCGTGAGCTGCTGGGAGCCGGGGCGCAAGTATTGGTGATGGGCAGCAGCGGTTTATTCCGCCCGGATATGCCGCTCGAGCAGGCCTGGGAAAAAATGTCCCGGGATCTGTCCGCCGCGCTGCACTCCCCCGAGCACGTATAAAGGAGCGAATGATGTCAGGAAAAGTCTGTGTTTTTGGTTCATTCAATTTCGACATGGTGGCCAGAGTGGAACGCTTCCCGGTGCCGGGCGAGTCGTTAGTGGCCTGCGGGAGCATGACCAGCGCCGGCGGAAAAGGGGCGAACCAGGCCACCGCCGCGCTAAAAGCGGGGGCGAATGTCCACTATATCGGCAAGATTGGCAATGATACCTTCGGCCATTTTGCCCGTCGTCATCTGAAGAGCGTGGGGTTTAACGCCGTGACGCTGCTGGTCGCCGAAGAGGTCCCCACCGGCAATGCGCTGATTTATGTGGCCGGCAACGATGCCGAAAACATGATTGCCGTCGACCCCGGCGCGAATATGACGGTGACCGATGATGAAATCGCCGGCTGCATTCCCGCTATCGGCTGCGCGGATGTGGTGCTGGTTCAGCTGGAGAATAATCTTTCCGCCATTGAACAGGTCGTTGACGCCGCGAAAGCAGCCGGGGCCTTCGTGGTGCTCAATCCCGCCCCCTGGCAGCCCGTTGAGCACGCCTTTCTAAGCAAAGTGGATTTGCTCACGCCGAACGCGACGGAGGCCGGGTTAATGACCGGGCGCCGGGTTGACTCTCTGGCGGCCGCGGCCGAGGCCGCCGATGCGCTGCATGCCCAGGGCGCGCGCAACGTCATTATCACCCTCGGCGCAAAGGGCGCCCTGCTGAGCGAGCAGGGCGTGAAATCCCCTGTTCCGTGCTTTCCTTCTCATCCCCGCGATACCACCGGCGCGGGCGATGCCTTTAACGGCGCGCTGGCGGCGCGTCTGGCCTGCGGCGAGCCGCTGCATAGCGCGGCCCGATTTGCGGCGGCCTACGCCGCCGTCAGCGTCGAAAAGCAGGGCGCATCATCTTTACCGGACTACCAGGAGGCACGAGAACGGCTTTTACGTGCCGCCTCTGATTATGAAATGGCTTAAACCCTACTGTATAAAAACCATTAAGAGGATAGCTCAATGAGTACGCTAATCACGGATAAGGTCGATAAAGCGGCGGTCCACAATGAAAAACTGGACACCAGCGCGTATTTACCGCACACCCCCTGGCTGCAATTTTTACTGGTCTGTTGCCTGTTTGCGCTCTGGGGGATGGCGGGCAACCTGAATGATATTTTGATCGCCCAGTTTAAAAAGGGCTTCGATTTAACGGATACCCAGACGGCGCTGGTGCAGTCGATTTTTTTCCTCGGCTACTTCTTTGTCGCCCTGCCTGCGGCGGCGCTGATTAAGCGTTATTCCTATAAAGCGGCGATTATTATTGGGCTGTGCCTGTACGCCCTCGGCTGTTTCCTGTTCGTCCCGGCCGCGCAGATCATGACCTACGGCGCGTTCCTCGCCTGCCTGGGGGTGATCGCCTGCGGACTCTCTTTTCTGGAAACCTCGGCAAACACCTACTCCAGCCTGCTGGGCCCGATCCACTCCTCCACCCAGCGCATTAACTTTTCGCAGATCTTCAACTCGCTGGGCGTGATTTCCGGCGTGCTGATTGGCCAGGTGATGGTCTTCGGCGAAAACGATCCGAGCCATGAACAGCTGCTGGCGATGCCCGCCGCCGCCGCGGACGCCGCGCGCCATCAGATGGTCGGCCAGGTGGTCGGGCCCTATCTGATTATCGGCTCCGTGCTGGTGGTGCTGGCGCTGGTGTTCGTGTTTATTAAATTCCCGTCGTGCAAGGGCACGCCCTCTCAGCAGCAACAGCTCCCGACGGAAAGCATGGGGCCTACGCTGAAACGCCTGTTTGCCATCCCGCGCTTTCGCCTCGGGATCCTGTCGCAGTTTTTGTACGTCGGCGCCCAGGTTGGCGTATGGAGCTTCACGATTCGCTTTGTGCAGCTCGTGCAGCAGGGCACCAGCGAGCACTCCGCGACTTACTGGCTGCTGGCTTCTCTGGTGATTTACGCCGTGGGTAAAACCGTGGCCACCTGGTTGATGAACCGCCTGAATCCGGCGCTGCTGCTCGGTACCTTTGCCCTGGCCGCCACCGCCCTTTTACTGGTTGCCGTATTCAGCAGTTCAATGCTGGCGGTCTATGCGCTCATTCTGGTCAGCTTCTGTATGGCGCCATGCTGGCCGACAAACTTTGGTCTGGTCATCAAAGGGATGGGGAAAGATACCCAGACCGCAGGCTCGATCGTGGTGATGTCGATTATCGGCGGGGCCGTTATTCCGCTGGTGATGGGCATTATCTCGGATATGAACGGCGGCAATATGCAAATCGCTTTTATCGCCCCACTTGTGTGCTTTGTGTATGTCGCTTTCTACGGTTTCTGGTGCGTGCGTAAGGGGGTATAACATGCGCGAACTGATCAACACGATTGCTCATATTGGCTATCAGGTCAGCGACTTAACACGTTCGCTAGCCTTCTATGAACCGCTGGGCTTTCAGCGCCAGCAGCGGTTTAGCAAACCGTCGCCGCAGGGCGCTATTGAAGTCGCGTTTCTTGAAATGGCGGGCGCCGTCCTCGAGCTGTACCAGCTTCCCGAAGGAACGCCTTTTGACGTCCCTCGCTGCGGTATCGATCATCTGGCGCTGGAAGTCAGCGATCTGGATGCGGTGCAGCAGCGGCTGGCGGCGCTCGGTTATCCGCTCGATGAAGGGCCGATTGAGGAAGAAAATGTGCGCTTCCTGCTTATTCGCGGCCCCGATGGCGAACGGCTCGAGTTCGATGCCTTTAAGCGCTAAGCGGCCGGGCTGATCCCCTTCTCCCTTTTAGGCCCGGTTAACACGGGTCTAAAAGTGGGCTTCCTCAGGCTTTACAAAAGCCTGTCTGCTTCCAGATTTTCTCTCCCCCAACCGGCCTCTCCTGCCTATTGTGCAATGTTACAAAATTGCTTCTGTTTTGTTGATTTTCTATTGTGAGCCATTCGGCAATTTCCTCTCCTGAATTTCCCCAGACTACTTCCAGTCAATACGCAATATCAGGAGAGACAAATGAGCAGCACCTCCGCCGACTTCCAGAATCTGTACCAGGCCCTGAGACACAGCGCCGCCCGCAGCCCGGATGCCCTGGCGCTGGCGTTTGAGGATCGGCGCTATCTGTACCGCGATTTTCACCTGCGGGTACAGCGAGCGATGGCGCAGCTTGACCAGATCTGGTCGCTGCGCAAAGGCGATCGAATCCTGCTGGCCTGGGGGAATCATCCCGCTTTTTGCGAAGTCCTTTTTGCCGCGCTTGGTCTGGGCATCGAAGTGGTGCCTTTCAGCACTAAGCTTAAGCAGGCCGAAAGCGAGGAGCTGGTGGGCCATATCGCCCCGCGGGTCGTGCTGTTCGATGCGACCGTACAGGACTGGCTGAAAAACACCCCCGACGCGCGCGCGGTTTCGCTCAGCGAATGGCAGGCGATCTCACTTCCCGAACCGCTGACCCGCCAGCCGGTCCCGGTTAACCGCGACGATACGGCGGTGATGATGTTCACCTCCGGTACCACCGGAGAGCCGAAAGGGGCGATTATCACGCACAATAACCTGCTCTGCGCGATTGACGCCTATACGCAAAAACTGAATCTCACCGCCGCGGATAGCACCATTCTGGCGGTACCTATCTATCACATCACCGGCCTGTCGGCGCTGCTGGCGCTGTTTATTAGCCTCGGCGCGAGCATCTGGCTGCAGCACCGGTTCAACGCCCCGCAGGTGATCGGCACCCTGCGCGAACAGAACATTACCTTTCTGCACGGCTCGCCAACCATTTTTATCCTTCTCTGCCAGGCGGCGCGCGAGCAGAGCGCCAGTCATCCTGGCGATTTCCCCGCGTTACGCACGATTGCCTGCGGCGCGGGCCATCTGAGCGATGGACTGATCAACGAGTTAAAAACCCTGTTCCCGCACACGGCGATTCAGCCGATCTACGGGCTCACCGAAACGACCTCACCCGCGACGATTTTTCCGGGCGACGTCTGGGGCAGCGATAAATGCGGCAGTTCGGGCCAGGCGATCCCCGGCCTCGCCATTACGATCCGCAACGATCGCCAGCAGCTCCTCCCCGCCGGGCAAATCGGGCATATCTGGCTAAAAGGCGACGTGGTGATCCGCGAGTACTGGCAGCACAGCGAACGACGCCCGAGCTGCGATGCACAGGGCTGGTTTTGTACCGGCGACCTGGGCTATCTCGACGATGAAGGCTGGTTGTACATAAAAGACCGCAGCAAGGACATGATCAATCGCGGCGGAGAGAAGATTTACTCGCTGGAGCTGGAAAACATTCTCTCTACCTATCGGGGAGTGCGGGAAGTTGCCGTCATCCCGACCCCCAGCCCGATCTATGGCGAAGAGCCGGTGGCGTTTATCGTGCCGGACGGCCAGCACCACCTGACCAGCGAAGAGATCCTCGGCTGGCTGAAGGTCAAAATCGCCCGCTTTAAGCTGCCGGCGCGCATTATTTTCACCCGCGTTTTACCGCGCACCCATAACGGAAAAGTGAGCAAACAGCAGCTTAAAACGCGCCTCGCGGAATCCATCATCACGCTATCAACGGAGGATAAAAAGTGAGCAACAAATTTATCAGCGCCCATCAAGCGGCGCAGCGGGTCGCCAGCGGAGACACCGTCTGTACCGTCGGGATGACGCTTATCGGCGCGGCGGAATCCATTTTAGGCGCCATCGAAGCGCGTTTTCTGAGCGGAGGCGAGCCGCGCGATTTGACGCTGCTGCATGCCGCAGGGCAAAGCGATCGCCAGCGCGGTATCCAGCACTTCGCTCATCCGGGTATGGTGACGCGCCTCATCGGTTCGCACTGGGGCCTGGCGCCGCGCTGGATGGCGATGATCAACAACAACGAAGTGGAAGCCTGGTGTCTGCCGCAGGGGCAGATCGTTCATCTCTATAGCGCGATGGCTGCCGGACTTACGGGGCGCCTTTCGCCCGTCGGGCTCGGTACCTTTGTCGATCCGCGCATGGAAGGCGGGCGGATGAACGCCCGCACCCGCGAACGGCCCGATCTGATCGAGCACGTGACGTTTCGCGGCGACGAATATCTGTTCTACCCGGCCATTCCTCTGGACGTGGTCATTGTGCGCGGCACCCATGCTGATGAAGAGGGCAACCTCACGACCGATGAAGAGGTGATGAAGCTGGAAGTTCTGCACGCGGTTCTCGCCGCCAGACGCTATGGGGCGAAGGTGCTGGCGCAGGTGAAATATCGCGTGGCGAAAGGCTCGCTGCATCCGAAAAGCATCACCGTTCCCGGCAACCTAATCGACGCCATTGTGGTATGCGAAGAGCCACAGACGGATCACCGCCAGACCTCCAGCTGGGACTTCGATCCGGCGCTGTGCGGCGATATCCAGCTTCCCGCCGCGCAGAACGCGCCGCTGCCGCTCGACCTGCGCAAGCTTATCGGGCGGATTGCCTGCCGCTATCTGACGCCCGGCTGCGTCATCAATCTCGGCACCGGCATTCCCAACGACGTTATTGGCGCCATCATTCACGAAGAACGGCTCGGCGAGCAGGTCACCATCACCGTGGAGTCGGGGATCTACGGCGGGCAGCAGGCGGGCGGCGTTGATTTCGGCATCGGTCGTAACCTGAGCGCGATGATAAGCCACCAGGATCAAATGCTCTATTACAACGGCGCGGGGGTCGATATCACCTTTATGGGTGCCGGCGAGATGGACCCGCACGGCCACGTCAACGCCACGCGGCTCGGCGCATCCTGCCCCGGCGCGGGCGGTTTTATCGATATCACCCAGAATGCCCGCCACGTCGTGTTCTGCTCCTCTTTTACCGCCAAAGGGCTGGAGATCGCCTGTGAACAAGGGGCTCTGCATATCCGGCGCGAAGGCGAGGTACGCAAATTCGTCGCCGGGGTGAATCAGGTTTCCTACAACGGCGAGCTGGCCCGCGCCAAAGGACAAACCATGCATTACGTCACCGAACGGGCGGTTTTCGAACTGCGCCCGGAGGGGCCGGTGCTGACGGAAATCGCCCCCGGTATCGATCTTGAGCGCGACATCCTGGCGCATATGGATTTTCGTCCGGCGATCGCCGCGGATCTTCAGGTTATGGACAGTCGCTTGTTCACCCCGCAGCCCTGCGGCCTCGCGGAACATCTGTCCCGGAATTCATCCTCTGACTCACAAGGAAATTAGCTATGAAACTTGCCAGTAAAACCGCCATTGTTACCGGCGCCGCGCGCGGTATCGGCTTTGGCATTGCCCAGGTGCTTGCGAGGGAAGGCGCGCGCGTGATCATCGCCGATCGAGACGCGCACGGCGAAGCCGCCGCCGCGTCCCTGCGCGAATCGGGCGCACAGGCGCTGTTTATCAGCTGCAATATCGGTGAAAAAGCGCAGGTCGAAGCGCTGTTTTCCCAGGCCGAAGAGGCGTTTGGCCCGGTGGATATTGTGGTGAATAACGCCGGAATCAACCGCGACGCCATGCTGCACAAACTCTCCGAAGCGGACTGGGACACGGTGATCGATGTCAATCTGAAGGGCACTTTTCTCTGTATGCAGCAGGCCGCCATCCGCATGCGCGAACGCGGCGCGGGCCGCATTATCAATATCGCTTCCGCCAGCTGGCTTGGCAACGTCGGGCAAACCAACTATTCGGCGTCAAAAGCCGGCGTGGTGGGGATGACCAAAACCGCCTGCCGCGAACTGGCGAAAAAAGGCGTCACGGTTAATGCCATCTGCCCGGGCTTTATCGATACCGATATGACGCGCGGCGTCCCGGAAAACGTCTGGCAAATCATGATCAACAAGATCCCTGCGGGCTACGCGGGGGAGGCGAAAGACGTTGGCGAGTGCGTGGCGTTTCTGGCGTCCGACGCCGCGCGCTATATCAACGGGGAAGTCATTAACGTCGGCGGCGGCATGGTGCTGTAAGGAGAAAAACGATGACACAGGCTAATGATATTGTGGTTGTCAGCGGCGTCCGTACCGCTATTGGCACGTTTAACGGCAGTCTTAAGCATACCCACCAGCACGATCTCGGGGCAGCGGTTATTCGCGAAGCGATCGCCCGCGCCGGGCTTGCGCCGCAGGATATCGATGAAACGATCGTCGGCAACGTCGGGCAAATCGCCGAAAGCGGTTTTATCGCCCGCATCTGCCAGCTGCGGGCGGGGATCCCGCAGGAGAGCACCGCGTATTCGGTTAACCGCCAGTGCGGCTCCGGGCTTCAGGCCCTGGCGGACGGCATGATGCAGCTGCAAAGCGGCCAGGCCGAGGTGGTCGTCGCCTGCGGAACGGAAAATATGACCCAGTTGCCCTACTACCTGCGCAAAGCGCGCGATGGCTATCGCATGGGCCACGGCGAGCTGGAAGATGGACTGATCTCCATCCTTACCTGGCCAGAAGGGCCTTATCACAACGGCGTCACGGCGGAAAACGTCGCGCAACGCTTCGGTATTACCCGCGAAGCGATGGACGATTTCGCCTGGTCGAGCCAGCAGAAGGCGCTGAAGGCGATCGCTGAGGATCGCTTCCGCGAGCAGATTCTGGCCCTTGAGGTGCCGGACGGCAAAAAAGCGACCCGCCTGTTCGCGACCGATGAACACCCGCGCGACACCCCGCGCGAAAAGCTCGCCGCGCTGCGTCCGGCATTTAAAGCCGACGGCGTGGTGACGGCGGCCAACTCCTCCGGCATTAACGACGGCGCAGCCGCGCTGGTGATGATGACCCGCCAGCAGGCGGAACAGCGCGGCTTAACTCCGCGCATGCAGATTCGCGGCTGGGCGGTCGCCGGCTGCGGCGCGGAGATTATGGGGTTTGGCCCCTCTCCCGCTACCCGACGCCTGATGGACCGTCTCAATATGGATGTTCACGCCATCGATTTAATTGAACTCAATGAGGCCTTCGCCGCCCAGGCGCTGGCGGTGATGAACGATCTGCGTCTCGATCCAGCCCGCGTTAACGTCAACGGCGGCGCGATCGCCCTCGGCCACCCGGTGGGCGCCAGCGGTGCGATCCTGCCGGTCAAACTGATGTATGAAATGGCGCGCAGCGGCGCGCGCACCGGTCTGGTCACCATGTGCATCGGCGGCGGCCAGGGGATTTCTATGCTGTTCGAGCGCGAAGGCGCTTAGGAAAAGACGGCCCGAAGTGGGGCTTCGGGCCGGGCGTCGTTCGGGTCAGCACCCGGCGACAACCTGTGAGCTGACTAACGGGATCGACGCGATCCCGGCAAGGCTTCTGACCACGAATACGGGGAAATAATAACCATGTCCGCAATAAATGAAAAGGCGGTAAACGGGACGCAGCTACAGCGCACCCATAAAAAGATCTACCGCCATTTGATGCCGCTGCTTATCGTGGCGTACATCATCAGCTTTATTGATCGTACCAATATTGGCATGGCGAAAGCGACCATGTCGGTGGATATCGGCCTTTCCGCAACCGCATTCGGCCTCGGGGCCGGGTTGTTTTTTCTCACCTACGCGGTGCTGGAGATCCCCAGCAACCTGTTTTTAACCCGGATTGGCGCGCGGCGCTGGATCGCCCGCATCATGATAACCTGGGGGATCATCTCCTGCGGCATGGCGTTTGTCACCGGGCCTACGTCCTTTTACGTGATGCGCCTTTTGCTCGGCGCCGCCGAAGCGGGGCTCTATCCGGGCATTATTTACTACCTGACCCTCTGGTTTGGCCGCGAAGAGCGCGCTAAAGCCACCGGTCTGTTCCTGCTGGGAGTCTGCCTGGCCAATATTATCGGCGCGCCGCTGGGCGGATTGTTATTAAGCCTTGATGGAATGTCCGGCTGGCACGGCTGGCAGTGGATGTTCTTTATCGAAGGGCTGCCCGCGATAGCGCTGGCGTTCGTCGTCTGGCGCAGACTGCCGGATAAACCGGCTGACGCCCGCTGGCTGGACAGCAACGACGTGCAGGCAATCAACGCGGTACTGGAGAAAGAAGCCGAGGAGACGCGCCATACGCCGAGCCGTTTTTCCCTGAAAACAGCGCTCACCACCCGCGTATTTTTGTTGCTGGTGCTGATTTACTTTACTCACCAGTTTTCGGTTTACGGCCTGAGTTATTTCCTGCCGGGGATCATCGGTAGCTGGGGCCAGCTTACCCCGCTGCAGATCGGTCTGCTGACCGCCATCCCGTGGATCGCAGCCGCCGCTGGCGGGATCCTGCTGCCGCGCTTCGCCCGGACGGAGCAGCGTTCGCGCAGCATGCTGATGGCCGGATATCTGGTCATGGCGACCGGCATGGCCATTGGCGCAATTGCCGGTCACGGCGTGGCGCTGCTTGGCTTCTCGCTGGCCGCCTTCATGTTCTTCGCCATGCAATCCATCATCTTTAACTGGCTCCCCTCGATCATGAGCGGGCATATGCTGGCGGGCAGCTTCGGCCTGCTTAACTGCCTCGGGCTGTGCGGCGGCTTTCTCGGGCCGTTTATTCTCGGCGCGTTTGAGGACCGCACCGGCGCGGCAACGTCCGGCTTATGGTTCGCCGTCGCGCTACTGATCGTCGGCGCGCTGGTGTCTGTGTTCATCAAAAGTTCGTCATCCCCCGGCAGTGCATCGGCAAAACAGGCCGACGGCGAAAAAGCGTAATCAGGAGGTTCTTATGCGCATCGAAGTCTTACTGGATTTAAAAACTCGACTCGGCGAAAGCCCGGTCTGGGATGTCGAACAGCAGCGTCTTTGGTGGGTGGACAGCCTCGACGGGCGCCTGTTCGCCTGTAACGCGCAGGGCGGCGCGATTAACAGCTGGGACGTGCGGCAGAAAATTGGCTCTTTCGCCCTGCGCCAGAACGGCGAAGGCGCGGTAGTGGCGCTACAGAATGGCGTGCATCTGCTCGACTTCGCCAGCGGCGAGCTGACGCTACTGCACCATCCGGAAGCGGACCGGCCCTTTAACCGGCTCAACGACGGCAAAGTCGATCGTCAGGGACGTTTTCTGTTCGGATCGATGGATATGCGTGAAGAGGAGCCGAGCGGCGCGCTATATCGCCTGGACGCCGATCTGTCACTGCACGTGCTGAAGAAAAATATCATCGTCTCTAACGCCCCCTGCTGGAGCCCCTCCGGCGAGACGTTCTATTTTGCCGATACCTGGACGGGCGAAATCTGCGCCTGGGACTACAACACCGCGACCGGCGATCTCTCCGGAGAACGAGTCTTTTGCCGTGTCGATCGCAGCGAAGGCGGCGCGGCGGATGGCGCCACCGTGGACAGCGAAGGCTATCTGTGGAACGCGCTGGTCTACGCGGGCAAGCTGGTGCGCTACACGCCGGAGGGCAAGGTCGATCGCATCATTGAGATGCCGGTGAAAAAAGTGACCAGCGTAATGTTCGGCGGCGAAAACCTCGACGTGCTGTACGTCACCTCAATGGCGCAGCCGCCCCTCCCGCGCTTCCCGGAAGATAATCAGCTGCGCGGCAGCCTGTTCGCCCTGTACGACCTGGGCGTGACCGGCGTAGCGGAACGGCGTTTTGCCGGCTAAGCCAACCTCCGGCTCGCCGCGATAACAATAATACCCGGCGAACTGACTCTGACCCTGACACCAGGCGGCGCGCATCATGCTGTCGCGACGCCGCGGAGTAAACACGACTATGACAACAATCAATCACACACCTGCCGGCGAACAAGGTGGAAAAAAGCGGCTGATACATCGTTTCTCTTGGGTTTCGCTGCTGGTTTGCTGGCTAATCTGGGTGCTTAACGCCTACGATCGCGAGATGATCCTGCGCCTTGGCCCGGTCATCTCTAAAGAGTTTTCGCTCTCGCCGGAACAGTGGGGCAACGTCGTCGCCCTGATTATGGTTGCCCTCGCGGTGCTGGATATCCCCGGCTCCATCTGGAGCGATCGCT
The DNA here is from genome assembly GCF_040061575.1 of Klebsiella sp. CB_Kp196. Taxonomy (NCBI): domain Bacteria; kingdom Pseudomonadati; phylum Pseudomonadota; class Gammaproteobacteria; order Enterobacterales; family Enterobacteriaceae; genus Klebsiella; species Klebsiella sp. CB_Kp196. Next base: position 27,596 of record NZ_JBEAFH010000041.1, on the reverse strand, counting down.
ACGGTTCAGGCTGGAAGCGAGCGCGCTTTCAGGTACCGCTGGTGCTGGGCTATACCGCCCTCTCTTTTCTTTCCGGAATTAAAGCGATCAGCCACGGGCTGACGGCCTTTGTGCTGCTGCGCGTTGGCGTCAACCTCGGGGCCGGCTGGGGCGAGCCCGTCGGCGTCAGCAACACCGCAGAGTGGTGGCCGAAAGAGAAACGCGGCTTCGCGCTGGGGGTGCATCATACCGGCTATCCGATTGGCGCGCTGCTGAGCGGCGTGGTGGCAAGTCTGGTGCTTTCCGCATTTGGCGAAGGCAGCTGGCGCTACTGCTTCCTGCTGGCGCTGATCGTCGCCATCCCGCTGATGATTTTCTGGGCGAAATATTCCACCGCCGATCGCATCAACACGCTTTATCTGCATATCGATAGCCAGGGGATGACGCGCCCGGCGACCCAGGAAAGCAGCCATGTTGCCAAAGGCGAAGGGATGAGGACCTTTTTACGCACCCTGCGCAACCGCAATATTTCGCTAACGGCGGGCAATACCCTGCTGACGCAAATTGTCTATATGGGCATTAACGTTGTGCTGCCGCCGTATCTTTATCACGTCTCCGGCCTGTCGCTGGCGGCATCCGCCGGGCTAAGTATTATCTTCACGCTTACCGGTACCCTGGGCCAGATAATTTGGCCCTGGCTCTCCGATAGCTTTGGCCGTAAACGTACTCTGATCGTCTGCGGTCTGTGGATGAGTATCGGCATTGCGCTGTTCTATTTCGCCACCAATATGCCGCGCCTTATCGCCATTCAGCTATTTTTTGGCCTGGTGGCCAACGCCGTGTGGCCTATCTACTACGCCATGGCTTCGGACTCCGCCGAAGAATGCGCCACCTCTACCGCCAACGGCATTATCACCACGGCGATGTTTATCGGCGGCGGCATTTCGCCATTGCTTATGGGCTGGCTCATCCAGTTCGGTGGGGGATGGGAAAATCCGGCGGGTTATATCTACGCCTTCTTTACCATGGCGGGATGCGCGCTGCTGGGGATGTTATTGCAGCTTATGACCACCGATAAAACGCCGCGCAAAGCGCATTAACGCAGGAGAACGCATGAAGATTGTTATCGCGCTGGATTCGTTTAAGGGTAGCTGTAGCGCGCAGGCCGCTTGCGCAGCGGTAGCACAGGGGTTGCGCCGGGTTGACGAGGAGCTGGAGCTGGTCGAAATGCCCGTGTCGGACGGCGGAGAGGGGCTGCTCTCGGCTCTTGCGGAAAGTCCGCAGCTGAAGGGCGCAAGGTGGCAGCAGCAGCGTTGCGCCTCGCCTTACGGTCTCTCCGTACAGGCCGCGTTTCTGATCCTGCCCGGCGAACGGGCCATTATCGAGATGGCGCAAAGCTGTGGGCTGGAGCTCACGCCGAAAGCGCAGCGGGATGTGCGCCTGGCCAGCAGCTTTGGGCTGGGTGAGCAGGTAAAAGCGGCGCTGGATGCCGGGTGTCGGCGTTTGATTATCGGGCTGGGCGGCAGCGCGACCAACGATGGCGGCATCGGTTTTGCCCAGGCGCTTGGCGCCCGCTTCTGGCGCGAGGACGGCACGCTGCTGCCGGTTCCCGCAGCGGGCAAGGACCTAGCGCATATTCAGCGCATCGATTTAAGCGCCATGGACCCGCGCTTACGACAGGCCGAAATACAGGCCTCCTGCGACGTCACAAATCCTCTACTCGGGGAAGATGGCGCCACCCGGGTGTATGGCGCGCAGAAAGGCGCGGACGAGGCGGCGCTCAGGGAGCTGGAGGCGGGTATGGCGCACTACAGTCGGCAGCTTAAGCAAACGCTCGGCTACGACGTCAGCGAACGGCCCGGCGCCGGGGCTGCGGGCGGTATGGGGGCCGCGCTAATCGCCTATGCGGGCGCCACGCTGCGCCCGGGCATTGACCTGGTGCTCGAACTGCTTAACGCCGACCGTCATCTTAGCGATGCCGCGCTGACCATCGTCGGGGAAGGCTGGCTCGATCGTCAGAGCGCCTTTGGTAAAGCCCCGGTGGGCGTGGCGGGCAAAGCGGCGCGCCACGGTGTACCGGTTGTGGCCCTTTGCGGCGGACGCGATGAGAGCAGTCGGCAATTGTATCAACACCATATTGACGCGATGTGGTCTATCTGCCAGCGCCCTATGCCGCTGGCGGAGTCGATGAACACATGCGAACAGCTCCTCGCCGACGCAGCGGAGAATGTTCTACGAACCTTTCTGAGCGGGCGGCGCGGAGAGGCACATAAGCGGATAACTGTATGATTATTACGACGGCGCTGGCTAATGAAATTGTCGCCCGAGCAATGGCGATAATTCATCATAACGTGAACGTGATTGACCATCATGGACAGATCATTGCCTCAGGTGAACGGCATCGTATCGGCGAGCAGCATGAGATCGCCCGTGAGGTGATACGCACCGGTAAACGCATTTGTATTAACAACACCGCGGAAGCCGCGCGTTTCCAGAATGTGCATCCCGGTATTAATCATCCCATTATCTATGACGATCGCGTGGTGATGGTGGTGGGCATCAGCGGCGATCCCGCAGCGATCAGCCGCTATGCTGAACTGGCGGTACTCACCGCCGAGCTGCTGGTCCGCCAGGCCATAGAGATGCGGGAAACCAACTGGCGACAGCGTCTGCGCGATACCCTGTTTGGTCAATATCTTGATCAAGGCGCTTCGCCCGCCGGACAGGAAGCGCTGCATCGCCTGGTGGAGCTTGGCTTCGCTTTTGATGCGCCGCTGGTGCCGGTCGTGGTAACCGTCCAGGTCGAACAGCACCAGCTAAGCGAAATACTGAGTACGCTGCTGCGGGAATTCTCGCAGCTGTCCGGGGTAAGAGACGTGATTTTGCTGGGCAGCAATGAAATATTGCTCCTCAATACGCTGAGCGAATCCCAGGAAACGCTGCTGCGGGGCATCGAGTTTGTCCTCAGCAATCAGATCAGCCATTACCATATCGGTATTGGCGTGCAGGCGGACAGCGCTCCGGATATTCGCGAGGCCATCCGATTCGCCCGTTCGGTGATTGAGGTGGGGAGCAAAGTGCAGCCGCAGCGGCAGATCTACTACTTTCGCGAAATGGCGATGCTCTGCCTGTTCCGGGTGCTGGAAGACAGCTATATGGTCAATTTTTTCATCAATAACGTACGCCAGCTGCTTGAGCATGATTCCGGCGAAGTGCTGCTGGATACCCTCAGCAGCTTTATTGCCAATAACGCCGAGCCGGGCAAAACGTCGCTGCTGTTGGGGATTCATCGCAATACGCTCACCTACCGGCTACAGCAGATTAAAAAGCATATTCAGCTCGATCCGATGGTCTTCACCGACCTGACGCAGCTGGCGGTGTCGGTACACTGCTATCGTCGGCAGAACCCGCGCCAGAGCGAATGGATTGATACCTTAAGCTAACGTGCGGCGGGCGAGCAGGCCGGTACGCGCCCTCGCCACCTGGTACCGCGTATCACTCTGAGATCGCCGTTTATCAAAATAATAGCGCGCCCGGCGATTTTATCGCGGGCGGTGCCTCCTTCGCCGATGGAGGGCTTTTCGCCTCAGCCGTTCGGCGAAGCTTGCTCGCTTCAGTCGCCATTTTTGTACACAATTTAATCAAATGGCACCGTTCTTGCCTTTTATCTACGTTCCCCGACCGCAGCATTCGTCGGCTAATATCGATAAAAAGGACAGGAAAATGGCGCAAATGAATGAAAACATCGCGACCGCACCGGTCTCTCCCCTCCGCGATTTTTTCGCGAAACCCCGTATCATCGCCAGGCCCGGCTTTAACCGCTGGCTGGTGCCACCGGCCGCGCTGGCGGTTCATCTCTGCATAGGTATGGCCTATGGATTTTCCGTTTACTGGCTGCCTATGTCGCAGCTCATAGGAGGAAGCGCGTCCTTGCAATGCCCCGTCACGATGTCGTTCTGGCAGCAGCTGTTTACCCGCGATTGCGACTGGAAAATCTCCATGCTGGGCTGGACCTACACGCTGTTTTTTGTTTTTCTCGGCTGTTCGGCGGCGCTGTGGGGCAGCTGGCTTGAGAAGGTTGGACCGCGGCTGGTGAGCTTTATTGCCACCTTGTGCTGGTGCGGCGGCCTGCTGCTATCCAGCGTCGCTATCTATTTCCATCAGCTATGGCTGCTGTGGCTGGGGGCCGGGGTCATCGGCGGAATCGGTCTCGGACTGGGCTATATTTCACCGGTTTCGACGCTGTTGCGCTGGTTTCCTGACAAGCGCGGAATGGCGGCCGGGATGGCGATTATGGGTTTTGGCGGGGGAGCGCTGGTGGGCGCGCCGCTGGCAAACGGTCTGATGAATTACTTCGCCGGGCCGGCCGGCAACGGGGTATGGCAAAGCATTCTGGCGCTGGCGGCGATTTATGCGCTGTTTATGCTCGCCGGTACCTTTGGCTATCGCCTGCCGCCCATGGGCTGGCATCCTTCGGGTGAGAAGGCGCAAAAAACGATCCGCAATAATCCCACGATCCAGGTGCACGTCCGCGTTGCCTGCCGCACTCCGCAGTTCTGGCTGCTGTGGATGGTGCTGTGGCTCAACGTCACCGCGGGGATCGGCATTCTCGGTATGGCTTCGCCGATGCTGCAGGAGATCTTTGCCGGCAAACTGCTGTCGCTCGATCTCAGTTGGCATGAGCTGAACGGCGAGCAGCTGAAACGCATTGCAACCATGGCCGCAGGATTTACCGGTCTGCTCAGCCTGTTTAACATCCTGGGACGTTTTTTCTGGGCATCGGTATCCGACCTGTGCGGGCGCAAAATGACCTTTGCGATCATTTTCTGCCTGGGCGCCGTGCTGTACGGCACGTTGCCGCTGGTGAATCACGGCGGCTATATCGCGCTGTATGTCTGCGCAATGTGCATTATCATTTCGATGTACGGCGGAGGCTTTGCCAGTATTCCCGCCTATCTGGCCGACGTCTTTGGCTCACAAATGGTGGGCGCGATTCACGGGCGCCTGTTAACCGCCTGGTCGGCGGCGGGGATCAGCGGCCCGGTTCTGGTGAACTATCTGCGCGAGTATCAGCTAACGCACGGGGTTTCGCCCGAGCGCGTCTACGATATTACGCTGATGGTCCTGACCGGCCTGCTGGTGTTGGGTTTTATCTGTAATCAGCTGGTGCGTCCGCTGACGGAAGAGCATGCGATGACCGCGGAACAGCAGCAGCAGGCGAAAGGACTGTATACCATCAACAAGGATGCCCAGCTCACGTGGGAGCCCCGCCCGTCCACGCTGCTGTTAACCATAAGCTGGTTAGCGGTGAGCGTGCCGCTGTTATGGGGCGTCGGTACCACCCTCCAGCAGGCCGTGAAATTCTTTATGTAGGTTTTTGCCGCCGATGCCGGACGGCATCGGCTTGAGATAGCAATGGCGCGCTAAAGATACCGCCCGGTCTTCATCGCAGGTTTAATCTGGTACAGCGAGACGAATAATTACGAGGTGGATTTTTGGTGTCCCGTAAAAACGATGTGACGTAGAGCAACGCTTCCCAAACCCGTGGTAGAGGACTTATTTCCTGGATTAATAAATACATGGAGTTGCGCATTTTCGATCAAGTCATCTGCGCCTGTAGTACAAACAACGATGAATTGGCTGCGAAATGCTCGTTTGAATATGATTCGATTTTGTCGAGTTTAAGGCCAAAGCAGTCCAGAAGTGACTGCAGTTTCTCAATTTGACCAAACACCCGGATAGGAAGTGGGGCTATTTGCTTCCCATTAGAATCAAATCCGGCCTCAACAGCTGTTCTTTCCAGGCAAAACGAATTGATATTGTGAAATCTACTGATACCCGCCGCCATCTTTTTCTCATCGACAAGAAAGTATTGCCAACCGCCAGCTTTTGCCATTTTGATAGCATAGGTCAATCGAAGTAGATCCGGCATATTGTGAAGATCGCCGCTGCTCATGAGCCATAAATAATGCAGTTTCTGATACAAACGCGCCCGAACGCCAAGTCGGCGTCCCTGAGCAAGCAACCAGTCTATATCCGCAGTTAAATGTCTGGAGAATCTTTTCTGTTTTCGGGCAGTGGCCAGCCAGCGTGTCAGAAAAAGGTTTTCCTCGGCCTCGGTAACAACGAGCCGATCGTGCCGCTGAAGGCCGAGAGCCACCAAAGCACACCAGGCTAAATGCCCAATATTGTCGTAAGAAGAATCTTTGTTCATGCGCAAAAGAACCAACGACATTAATGCTAAAAAGGAAACGTCCCTTCAAGGGACGTTTTCTGCCGATTACTCAAGGTCAGCGTGTCTCTTAAACATCGTTTCGCTGGTTTCGCCGAGCTGGGCCATCAGCTCAAGCACGATTGCGTCATAGGCGATAAAGCAGAGCTGCTCAAAAGCCGATCCCATAGGCTGTGAAAAAGCACCGTCTTCACGCTCGTTGTCTCCTTTCACGGTTCCAGGCAACACAAGAGTGCTTTTGGCCAGTTTGCCGATTGTGGACTCCGCTTTCATTGTGACAAGCGCCACATCCACGCCACAGGCTACGGCCTTCTGCGCCAGGCTCACCAGACTGCCGGTCTCACCGCTGCCGGAACCAATAATGACCAGATCGCCCGGCTTCGTATGAGGAGAAGAAATTTCGCCAATAACGCTTACTGAAAAACCGAGGTGGAGCAGACGGTTTGCAAAGCCGCGGATGGCGATGCCGCTACGGCCCGCGCCCTGCAGAAAGATATGTTTGGCATTCTTGATCTGTGCGACGAATTGCGCAGCCTGGGCATCATCAATCTTCATCGCATTTTGCTGCAATTCGCTCAGGATATTTAAAGTGTTTTGTTGAACGCTCATGTGATTCTCTCCCTTTTAAGCGATGGTACGACCACCATCCATCAGAATGGTTTGCCCCTGGATGTACGAGTTGTCTTTATCAGCCAAAAAGATTGCCAGGTTTGCCACATCGTCAATGGTGCCAAGACGGCGCACCGGAATTTTTTCCAGAACAGCATCAAGATCGGCCTGAGTTGGGTAATTGACACGCATCATTTCACCGGTATCAATCAGACGTGGAGCGATAGCATTAACGTTGACCCCCTTCGGCCCTAATTCTTTTGCCAGGCCGCGAATCAATCCCTCACCGCCAGCTTTACTGGCCGGGTAACTCACGCCGCCGCCGGTGCCGGAAAGCGCCGAGCCGGACGAGATATAAACGATAGATCCATGATTAGTGGTGAAGTCGTCATAGAATGCTTTGACGGTGTTAAACAGGCCAGTAAGGTTAATCGCTATCGTTTTATTCCACTCTTCAAAAGTGATGTTATTGACCTTATTAGCAAACGCCACACCTGCATTTAATACCAAAATATCAATGCGTCCGAAGGTTTGAAAAACCTGCTCGCGAACGTTTTCCAAAGCTTTCGGATCGGATACATCGGTTTTAACGAATAAGGATTTAACATTACCGAAAGTTAACTCTTCAGCGGTCTTTTTGCCATTTTCCTCATTGTAATCGACAATGACCGTATGAGCCCCACGGTCAGCGAATTGCTTAGCAATACCTTTACCGATGCCATGTGCCCCACCGGTTACTAGCGCGACTTTACCTTCAAAATTACTCATTTCACTATACTCCTCAAAATCTTATGACAAAGGGGAGGACAACTCCCCTTTCAGGTAATTGGTAATTTAATTAATGCTAATAATAGCTTGTAGGGTTACTGGGTTTATTTGGTAGTAAACTGTTATTGGATCGCTGCCCTTAATGCCTGATAGCTTTCTTTCGGAGAACCGTTAAATAGCGCACCACCAACGACAATTAAATCAGCACCCGCATCCTTTACCTTTTTCGCGATTTCAACGTTGACGCCGCCATCGACCTCGATCTGAATATTACGACCGGCAACCATTTTTTTAGTATTCCTGATTTTCTCCAGACTTTTTTCAATAAAAGTCTGGCCGGGCTGACCTGGATTAATGGTCATAATTAAAATGTAATCAATATCATCCAGAAGATACTCAATTACGTTTTCTGGCGTCCCCGGATTAAGCACTACGCCAGCTTTGCGCCCCGCTTTCTTGATCTTCTGGATAATATAATGAACGTGCGGCGTTGATTCATAATGAACCGAGATCATTTCCGCGCCGGTATTAATAACTTCATCAACATGTCTTTCCGGATTTGCCAGCATCATATGTACATCAAATGTCATTGAACTGGCTTTTTTCATCGCTGCAATTTGGTTCGGACCGAAAGCTATATTGCTTACATAAGTGCCATCCATTAAATCAACATGCAGAATTTCTGTTTTTTCTGTTTCCAGAAACTGAATTTCTTCCTGCAAACGTAATATGTTTGCACCAAATACTGATGGTAAAATTTGTGCCATTTTAGTCAACTCCGTAAATTAATGAGTAACTGTGCTCAACCAGTAGGTCAGAATCTCCCATGGGCCGGTTAATACGAAGTCCGTACCCTGGCCATTCAGGCCGACGCCAGCACCGTTCAGGAACTGAGTTGCACCGGGCGCGACATATCCCCCCAGATACATAACCACCACACAGAACAGTAAGGTTGAGATAATCGAGCGAATAACGTTGCCGTTACTGACCATGACCGTCATGGTCGTCATGTAGATAATTGACATCAGCACGCCGATTGGGAATATCTGAATACCCGGTAAAACCAGCGCACAAAGCATTGTCAGAGGGATGGTAATAACGGTGACAGTCACCGTTGCCGGATCGCCAAGCGCCAGGGCGCAGTCCATCCCGATATTCAGTTCCGCATCTTTACCCATCTGCTTTTGCATGATTTCTTTAGCACTTTTACCTATCGGGTTGAGCCCTTCCATAAGGACCCCAACTACTTTTGGCAACAGCACCATGACGCCAGCCACGCCCATCGCCATTGGCACGATGGTTGTAATGGGTTGTTTGGTTAACAATCCCAGGAGACAACCGACAATCACACCGATGATCGCGGGTTCACCGAATACACCCAGTCGTTTCTGAACGCTCTCTAAATCCACATCCAGCTTGTTTAAACCCGGAATGAAATCGATAATTTTGTTAACAACCCATGCAAATGGAAGTGTCCATCCGATGTGGATCATTGTGGTACAGGTCGTCCCCTCCAGGCCGTAGTATTTCTGCCATCTTGGCGCAATAAGATCGCCAATAAACAGTGCGGCTACGCTCAGAGCCACGGCGACACCCAACCCAAGGAAAAAGCTGTCAAAGACGAAATACGCAAGAGCCCCCGGAACCAGGAAATGCATGTAGTTCCAGATGTCCACATTAAGAGTTTTGGTAAGCTTCAGACGAACCAGGATCAGGTTCAGGATAATGCCAATAGGAATAACCATTGCAGCAAACGGGGCAACCCACGCAGCTGCGCCAACGGCAGGCCATCCAATATCAGCCACGGTGAACCCGCTGCCAATTTTTGAATAATACGTAATTGCTGGCTGCAGGGCTGTATTTAGCAGCCCAACAACCAGCCCCAGACCGATGAAACCGATACCGACAGTGATGCCAGATTTAATGGCGGCACCCACTTTCATTCGAAAAACCAGACCTAAAAGGAAAATAACAAGCGGCAATATTGCTGTAGCGCCCATGCTTGTAATAGTAAACATAATGCTTTTTAACATTTCCATTTAACCATCCCCCGTCTTTTTTAGACTTTAGCCTTTGGAAATTTCGCTTAACAGTTCACCTAATTTTTTACGCAGCGCGGCTTCGTTAATACCGGTAATAAAACCTGCGACGCTCATGTGCGGCTTACCAATATCACCTTTATAATTATTCGTTGTCAGCACCACATCAGCGCTTTGCATTTCGGAGGACAGTTCGGACATGCTGCATTTATTAATCTTAACGTTGGCAATGCCGTATTCAGCACAAACCGATTTAACTTCATCAGCGGCAAGTGTGGAGGTTGCTACACCGCTTCCGCAGGCTACGAGGATAGTAATCATGGTAAAATCTCCGGGTAATTGTTATTTAATTATCGTGTTAATAAACAATGCCTTTGCTTCTTCAGCAGGAAGCTCCAGCATCTGGTGGTAAAAATCAGCTAGCTGAAGGTGGTTAAACAACGCCTTCAACAACTGCAATTGATCTGCAGGTTGAGTTACAACCAGGTTGACAACCAGGCGAACCCACAATTTTTCATCGCCATCAGCCTGATTAACTTCTATTTCCTGTGGCAAACGAATGATATAAATCGCCGGGCTGACGGCGTGCTGACTATCGCAATGAGGGATGGCGACAGCATAGCCGTCCAGTAAAATTCCAGTTGGGTAGTCGGCTTCACGTTCACGCAGCGCCTGGAGGTAAGTCTCTCTTACAATCCCATCGGCCAGATGTTTCTGGTGAATATGCTCCAGCACTTCATCATAATTTTTGTACGCCGCCCCATCCGCGACATTGATAGAAATTGCACCCACTTTTTTCTCCTCACCTAACCATTTGCTCATGTGAGCATAAGCTTAATCACATGAGCAGTTATAGCACATCAGTGAATTGCTGAAATGGGGAGCTTGCAAAAGTTATATCTCGATCACACAAAATAACATAAGCGCATTATAAAAATTACTCATATGAGCAAATATCACCTACCACCAATAAGCGAAATATGCTTAATATAATGATTTTTATAGCATTTTAATAATGTGATTGATTCTGAGAAGTTTTTCAATGGCGCTGCTTTAAATGCTCTTATGAGCAATGTATTCAGGTTGCAGTTGTATTTGCAGGACAACGGCACATGAGATGTACCGTTATTGAAATGATTGAATTTAGAATCAACAGGTTACCACTGTCGTATGCTTCGCAACTTCGGCAACACCGTCTTTATCAGCAATATCATTAGTGATCAGCGCGGTAATCTCAGACCAGTCGCAGATCTTAAATAAGCTGCTTCGCTGGAACTTAGTGTAATCGCCCAGGATATATTTCTTCTCGGAATGGGCAATGATCGTTCGATCCAGAAAGGCATCCGAGGAGGACGGAGTGGAGGGGCCCGTCATATTGTTGAAGCCATCGGTGCCGATAAAGCAGAGATCAACGTTAATATCATTAATCATTGACACAGCCCACCCACCAAAGACAGAAGAGCTTTTCCTCCTCAGTTCTCCGCCGAACAAAAAGACCTGGTTATCTGACTCGATCAGCACACTGGCCACCGGCAAAGAATCGGTAAAAATTTTAAAGCCAGATTTCATGCACAACAGATTGGCCAGTTCATAGTTAGAACTCCCTGTACCAATGATCATTGAGCTATTGGGGGGGATAAAGTCCAGCGCTTTTCTGGCGATAGCTTGTTTGAAAGTACTGTTTTCTTTTTCCCTGACCTGGAAAGGATGTTCGACAGCCCCCTGCTTTAAGGTCGCCCCTCCGTGGCTTTTAACCAGCAGCCCTTTTTTTTCAAGGTAGGTGAGATCTTTGCGGATGGTTTCATAAGTGACCTCATACTTTTTGGCAAGATCGCTAACGTACACGGTACCCGCCGAAATGATCTCTTCCAGGATCAATTTTCTCCTTTCTTCAACCAGGTACATCCTTCCCCCCTATAACCTTTCAACTCAATGCAATGAAGCGAATCATAGCACAGAAGATACAAACTAAAACAAACCCAAGGAGAAGACGAGTCGCCATCGGCCTGTGGACGTTTATTCGTGCAAACAACGGAAAAAAACAAAACCATTTAAAATCAAACAAATAATTAAACAAAATCAAGTTCCATTCCTACTAACTGTAAATACCCCTTCCCTGAATAGTACTGCTTAATTGGCATAAATTAGTATTTATTTGTTTTTATTGGTTTTTAATTCAAGTAAAATCAATAAGTTATAAAATTTGTGATTTAGATCTCAGTTGACAACCAATATTTACCAACCGCATACTTGGCTTAAGTTCTTTATGACAGGTTAGTTGAGATGAAAACGAAAATTGCAATCGCATGTGACGATGTAGGGTTTGATCGTAAGGAGGAAATTAAAAAGTACCTCGAAGAAGAGAAAAATGCAGAGGTCGTGTACGATCCCGTTAAACGAAAAGAAGACGGTTTCAACAACTTCGCTCGTCTTGCGGATGAAATGGCAGGTGTTATTCAGCGGGACGAATGCCGCCTCGGTATCTACATTTGCGGAACCGGAATTGGCTTTACTTGCCAGATAAATAAGCACTGGGGGATTCGTGCTGTCGCCGTCACCAACCCCTACTCGGCCAAGCGAGCAAGACTAAGTAACAATGCGCAGGTGATTGGACTTGGCTGCAGAGTTAATGATCTTGAATACACAAAAATGATCGTTGATGCCTGGTATGACAACGCGTTCGACTTTGCCACTGCAAGGGAAAATTCCAAAAAGAATCTACTGGAAGCAGAACGCAGTGACAACGCATTGCTGACGAAACCTGAAGATGTTCAATGGAATATGGGTTTCAGACCAGATGATGAGAAATCTGAGGGCTAATAAATGGAACTGATCACACAGTTTATCAATGACCTGGGTAACTTTATTTTTATACCGGTCATCTTCCTTATACTGATGAAACTCTTGGGGCGTCCCCTGTCGGAGTGTATTTCATCAGCCATTAAAGTCGGCATTGGTTTTATTGCATTAACCATGACCATCAAGCTGATGCTTGAAAAAATGCAGCCAGCGGTGACGGGACTTGCTGAGGCCACCGGCTCCTCGCTGAGCGCCATTGATGTTGGCGGCGCAGCCACAGCCGTAATGGGTTTTGGCTCAAGTATGGGGGCAATTATTATCCCTCTGTGCGTCGCGGTGAATATTGCCATGCTGGTGGCCCGTCTCACGGACTGCGTAAACGTTGACGTGTTTAACCTTCATCAGAATGCCTCTATGGGGGCAATTGTTGGCGCTTACTCTGGCAGTTTCCTCTACGGTGTTCTTACGGCTGCATTGTTCCATGTCTGGGCGCTTATCGCAGCTGACCTGGGTGCTAAAAACAACGAGAAATTCTTCAATCTGCCAAAAGGCGTTGCCATCTCCCACCCGGTTGCAAACACCTATTTGCTGTTCGCTTATCCGTTTAACTGGATTTACGACCGCATCCCTGGGTTCCGTAATCTGAACGTTACGGCGGAAAGCATTCAGAAACGCTTTGGTATCCTTGGCGATCCGACCATGGTTGGTTTCATTATTGGTATTCTTCTTGGCTTCTGTGGATATGGTTGGGAATCGCCGTATCACACCATTATCGCCAGCCTGCAGTTGGGTATGTACCTTGCCGCTGTGATGCTCCTGCTGCCACGCATGACCTCAATCATGATGGAAGGTCTGGTTCCGCTATCCAACGTGGCACGTAAGAAACTGGTTAAACGTTTCCCGGACCGTGAGATCACTGTCGGGATGGATACCGCGTTGATTGTTGGTCATCCTTCAGTTATCGCGCCTGCACTGCTGCTGATCCCGGTCATTGTTATCCTCGCTGTTGTCCTTCCCGGCAACCGAGTGATGCCGCTGGGGGACCTCTCGCAGTTCGTATTCTTTATTGCGTGCATGGTGCCGGTTTTTAATGGCAACATTATTCGTACCTGGGTGACTTCTATCATCCTGTTTGGCGGCGGCTTATACATCGCATCCTGGATGGCTCCAGCAACAAATGAAGTGTTTCAGAAATTCGGCACTAATCCTGATGCCAGCGTGATGTACTCATCGCTAAACCCTTCAGCTAACCCGTTCACCGGTCTCTTTGCTGGACTCAGCCATGTTGGCATTGCAGGTTATGCTCTCGCCGCTGTGTTGCTGTTGTCCGTAGGCTATTTACTCAAACAGAAAGCGCGCCGTCAGTTGAAAACTGAGGCAGAAAAAACGGCTTAAAACTTCATAAGGTAATTGAAAATGAAAAAGATTTTAGTTGTATGCGGAAACGGCATTGCCTCCTCTTCCATTATGGTTTCTGTCCTGCAGGACTACCTGAAAGAACAGAATATCGAAGCGCAGGTCGATAAATCCTCTTTGATGGCCTGCACCACGGACACGTTTAACAGCTATGACCTGATTGTTTCTTCAACCAAGCTGGATAACCCGGGGATCACCACTCGCGTGATTGTGGGTGCAGGCCTGTTAACGGGCCTGGGCGAAGATGAAATTTTTGATGCTGTTAAAGAAGAAATGCTTAAGTAGGTGAATAATGAAACTTGAGATTCTGGTAAATGACGTCGAGGGTACGATCGCTGACTGGCATGCAGCAATTGAGTTTGCCGGCCAGAAGCTGTTGGAAAAAGGCTATATCACTCCCGAGTATATTCAGGCCTGCCTGGAGCGTGAGAAGACTTATCCAACTGGTTTATTGATGGCGAACGGTCAGGGCATTGCCATCCCGCATGCAGACTATACGCTGGTAAAAACCAACAGCATAAGCATTGTGCGTTTTGATAAAGGTGTCGTGTTTGGTCAGATGGAAGATGCTGACCTCACAGTGGAATGCAGCATTATGTTTAATCTCGCATTCGCCACCAGCGATCAGCATATGTCTGTGCTGCGCCGCCTCTTTACGCTCTTCCAGGATATTTCGTTCATCGAGTCGTGCCGTAATCTCAAAACGCACGAAGTCGGGAAATATGTCGAAGAGATGCTTGTAGCATCCTGATAAACAAAAGGCAGATATCCCCTATCTGCCTTTTTCAATAAAAGAATGCCCATCATGAAAAAGTACTCACTATCCAGGCAGATCACAGCGCCCAACCGATGGGCTCTCTTTTCGAACAGGCTTCCCTGCTGACCTATGACATTATTGTTCTGTCATTAATGGCCAATCTTAATCAAACAAACCAGACGATGAAGGAACGCCACGCTGATATCAAATAATACCGGCGAGGCGTTAAGCGCTAGCGGCTATTAATCCAGCAGTTTGATAGCCGTATCAAAATCAGTGATCAGCACATTCAGAAGGCCTGATTTGAGAGAGGCAACAATGCCTTCATATTTTTCGTCCCCCCCAGCAACCCCAATCAGTTTTTTTGTGGCGCGCAATTGTTCTGTCGTAATGCCGAAACCCAGGCGGCTTAGCGGGCTATCGAGTATTTCCCCTTTACTATTTACCAGGGTTACGCATACATCAGCGGTAATGTCCTGGCTCATTAAAGTCTCACGCCATGCTTCAGGGAATATATCGCACAGACTGGAAGAACCGGTTTTCCAGGCCCCAATGCCCGTAATAACGACATCCATACTTGAGTAAAACTTTTGCGTATCCTGAACAGCCTGATCGTCTGCAAGTTTCTGGGCTAAACTTTCGTCATCTACCCACATAG
This sequence comes from Klebsiella sp. CB_Kp196, assembly GCF_040061575.1. Lineage (NCBI taxonomy): Bacteria > Pseudomonadati > Pseudomonadota > Gammaproteobacteria > Enterobacterales > Enterobacteriaceae > Klebsiella > Klebsiella sp. CB_Kp196. The sequence goes on along the minus strand of NZ_JBEAFH010000041.1, from coordinate 12,339 downwards.
GGACATACATTGGGTGTGCTCTTCCGTGGGAAATAGCAGCAACTTTGTGAATCAAATCAATGGGCCCCTGACTAAATTCAATGCCTGGATGAACGCCAGAAAGCTGAACCACATCCAGAACAGGTAATGTCGTCAGTTGACTCACCGTACTTGAGAGTACCCGTCCCCAGGCGAGACCAAACTTCATTCCCTCTTTGAGAATTTCACTCAAGTAGGTCGCCGTTATCCCTCCCAGCTTGACGTTTAATTGTTCCTGCGAAGACCAGGATTCAGAAACAGAGAGTACAACGGCATCCTGCAATCCGTATTTTTTACACAAATTTTGCGCTATTTCCTCGTCCAGAGCCTGCTGTTTAGGAAAAGTAAATTTTACATACTCTTGCGCAATGGCTTCATCAATCAGGCGTGCAACTTTGAAGCGGGACAGACCGAGTTCCTCAGCGATTTCTATCTTTGTCTTCATTTCAGAGAAGTAACGCTTAACAACAAGAGAGTAGATAAAACGAGGATCGTAGTTGCGCAGTTTCGGATTTTTGTTCTCTTTAGGCATAGCGGTTATCCATATATAACAAGAGGCATCACAAGTCATTCGAGCGACATGCTCAGATGCAATACTCAAAAGAGTACACTTTTAATTGCTCATCAGATACGGAACCTTGACGGAATTTTGTGTTTTGTGATGTAAACCGGTCTGACAATGTGAATTGTAAATGGTGCTAATCGTTGAGAACGAAAATATGAACGACCGAACAATACCTTACAACTCAAGTTTCTGAACACTCGAGATATCTCAAGAAACTTCGTTTCATAACACTGGGCTATTGTTTCACCGGAGATGCGCAGGCGCCTTCTTTTATGTGCCCTGCAAACGTTTGTCCGGCTTCCTCTATGAACCTACCGGCGCGTGGCGGCCGCGTAACGCAATATGCTCAACGATCCGCTCTACCGCCTCTTCGGCGGTCAGCACCGAGGTATCCAGAGTCAGGCTGGCGGTGCGCCAGGGTTGGTACTCACGGGCGATAACCTTTTGCCAGTCCGGCAGGATATGACCGCGAATATCCGCCACTCGGTTTTCCACGCGATACCGATGCTGCATTTGGTCGGAGCAGGTCAGTTCTATCTCCAGATAAGGCGCGGCATTCTCGGTCGCGACCGCTCTCCATGCCTGGCGGGTAATGGCTATAGGGTTAACTGAGTCGGCAATCACCACGTTGCCCTGCCTGAGGTTATCCGCAGCAATGGCATACGCCACCAGATATCCGGCCGGCCCTATATCGTGCCTGGTGACGGTTTCGGCGCGAATCAGCGCCTGTTCAATTGAATCAATCCGTAACCAGACGGCCCCCAGCCTGGCGGCCAGCAGGCGAGCGATGGTTGATTTTCCGGTACCGGGCAGACCGCCAAAGATCAGTAACATCGATATCCCATTACGGCAGCGTCATGTTATTGCCGCTGGCGATGATTATTGGTGATTTTCCATCTTACCTGACCAGGGTTCTTATTCAGCCAGGCATTATTAATATTCAATACTGGCTGAAACTGCATAAGCGGCATCAGGAAGCGTCTGCAGATAATAGTCATAGTCACCCTCCAGAATATCGTTCAGCGATAATGATACCGTCCCGCAGGCCAGATTGTGATAAATGGTGACGTTGCTCATAGCTAGCAGTATCTCATGACAAAGTGAAAGAGAGACGTAGCGCCAGGATAAAGAAGTACAGTTGATCAAGCGCCTGGGATTCAGTGATTATTGTAGCCTGGCGACGTCAGATAGAGAGGCGTGCCTGCCATCTCATGCCGGGTAATCCCTTGTAGTATAATAATTTTCGCTATCCAATCATGACCCCATATAAACTCTTCAGCCGGAAAAATTTTTCCCACATAAGACGTTCTGAGCATCCAGTACAGCCTCCCGCGTCTCATTGACCCTGATTGCCGAGTAGATATCAATATTCAGTTTCTGAGATTCATCGTCTGTCAGTTCGCGGTAGCACAGCCCTTCCTGATTAAACGTGCATTTCGACTGGGGCATCAGTGCAAACCCTTTGCCTCTTGCGATGCGGGTGAGCATAACGAGTGAATCATCCGGCTCTTTAACCCTTTTGAGCGGGACATTGAGCTGTTCAAAAAAACTTTCACATTTGTCATAAAATGAAGGGTTTGCGCTTCTTGAAAACCAGAAAAGTGGTAAATCACTGACGTCTTTGAGTGATACTTTTTCTTTCAGGCTGGCGGGATGTATGGCCGGCATTGCTATCAGCAGCGGTTCGCAGCAAACCCAGCGATACTGAACCATATCTTCATGGCCAGTGCCCTTTTCCCCCGTAAGCACGAGGTCAAGCGTGTTTTTTGACAGGCATTGAAGGAGCTGGGCAGAAGTCAGATTAGGTGTTTCAACGTCGTCTCCGGCATCCAGTTCGATAAGCTGTCTGCTGACGGGTTCGATAAATTCAAAATTAAGCGTCCGGGTAAGGCCGATCCGTACCTTCCCCCCGGATGCCAGTGAACCGGTTTTCAGTTCATTAAGCTCCAGCAGAATCTTCTCTGCTCTTATTACCAGTGCCTGGCCAGCCTCCGTCAGGCTGACGTCATGCGTACTGCGGCTGAATAACTGCTGATTCAGCACGCCTTCGAGGCACTTTATATGTCGGGTTAACGGAGGCTGAGTCATTCTGAGCCGTTCAGCAGCTCTGCGAAAATTCAGTTCATGAGCAACAGCAAGGAAGCACTGGAGCTGTTTAACGCTGGGGAGGTGGTTACTTATCAGGTGTCCTGCGATCGCCATAGATTCGAGCCTGCCAGTCAAAAAATTTATTCTAAACTCTTTTGTATTCTGAGTGTTAACACGAATGATCATATCAGGGATCAGTCTGTTTACAGTAATACGAAAATTGAATTACACATTAAACAATTCCATCCTCGTCACAGATTGATAAATTTCTCCCGAACTCAATCAGAAATCTATTTGGAGATGAAAATGTCAGCTAACTATGTACTGGTCTCACGCTTTCCGTTAAAAAATAATGTTTCCGCTGCTGATTTCTCGTTCTTAAAAAACAGCGGCAGCACACGATACTATTATTCAGAAGAGCAGGGAGTGAATGAACTTCTGGAGCTGCGTGCATTTAACGACATCAAGGAAATTTCGTGGGTAGAAGAAGAGATGGTATCCATGTTCCACAGGCTGGCTGATGTTCTTTCTGCAGATATTCGCAGAGAATTGCTTAAGTTTGTAGAATCTCCGATTGACAACAAGAAAGATCTCCCTGAAAGCCAGTACATTCAACTTCGCCATGTTGAAGTTCCGGCTCATAATTATCAGCAGTATCGTCAGTGGCGCGATGAGACCATTTTTAATGTTGTCAGGGACAATAAAGATAAAATTGAAAGCTTTGAAGCATTCCACTCTCTTATTAGCGGTGTTCCGGGTGTAATGTTTATCTCCTCCTTCAATGGCGATAAGCAATCCTATAAGGAAGCCTTCACCAATGCGCGTTACCAGGAAATTATCCAGCAAGCTGGAGACAATTACATCACCGGAGGCAATGAAGGACTTTACACCCGCATCTACCATGCCTGTTGCAGCTGAGGAATGATAAATGAACTATAAAAAACTGGTTATTGTAGGCGATAAGTTTAATGAATTCGCAAATGGTAAAGATGTTCTGACAATTTCTCAGCTTGAATTACTTTCGCAAATTCCAGCCAACATTATTGATAAAGAACATGAGATTATTATCGGCCAGGGTGTACGTAAAGATTTCGCAGGAAAAGTCATTTCGAATCAGGCAAGAAATGTTGTTCATGGCAATAAACTTAAAATGTGCTCTCTGGAAAAATTGGTCAGAGATAAAAAAAATGCACATTGTCATAAAAGGCTGGAGCAGAATGTTCTTATCGGCTCAGCAGAGCAGACCGAACATAACAGTGATCTTTTTGCAATGCCGCTGCTGATTGACGAACGCTGTGAGCTCATGGCCGATCATCAGACCGGCCAGCATATTCAGGGGATGCTTCTGGTCGAGGCAAGTCGTCAGGCTTTTATCGCCGTTACCGAAGAGTTTATTTATAAGCAAGAAGCAGGACGCTACTACGTCATTAACAGCATGGCGACGACCTTTTCCAGCTTTCTGTTTCCTTTACCAGCGCTGGTCCATTTTGAATTCCTTGAGAAGGACATTAATGAGCGAAGGGGGCGTTTCAGAGCGCAGGTTCGCGTGACTCAGCATCAGACGCTTTGCGCGACGATGGATGTATCGTTCACCGTATATCCTTCAGCTCTGATTGCTGAAAAGGAAAAACTGCTGGCTGAAGCCGCCATGCAGGCGGCAATTGCTGAACAGAACATCGCGACACACGGGGTGACGCATGTCCAAATCAGCTAGCCGAACATACCGCCTGGCTGTGACCACGCAGGGGCCGCTTTACCCCCCTGCGGAGGTCATGGACGGTAACGGCAACTTTGTGGTGGTTGGCATGGTGCCGGGTGATAACGGGCTGGAATGGCGAAGCGTGCTTGTGGCAGCAGACAGCCCCGTGCCCGAATTCGGCGCGACGAAGCCTTACAGAATACTGCGAGATATTGAAGGTATGTCGCAGGATGAAGTTAAGGATATCATCCTGCATACCCTTCCTTTACCCATCCCATCAAATAATTACGGGATGCTTTTTGCACCGGAGCAGCGGCCGCAGGCGAACACCGAAAGCCGCCCCAGTCTGCCTCTGCATGAAGGCTATATTGCTGATTACCGCAGCAGTGATGGCAAACGTCAGGTACAGCCTGTCACTCTGGAAAACTGGATGCATGCGGAGGGTACGCTGGATGTCTGTCTGTCTGAAGACAGCAGGCGCGCAAGGTTTACGTTTTCTTTCCGTAATCTTGTTCCCGACAGTGTTTATACCGTGATGAGCCTTCGGGAAAAAGATTTAGCGACTGAGAATCCAAGCCGACCGGGACCTCTGGGCATACCTAACGTATTTATTACCGATCATAACGGTAATGCAGATTACTGGGCGGAATTGCCCGATCCCTTCCCGGCACATGAACGGAATGAAAACCGGATTATTAACGTTGTTGTCCTGTATATGAGTTCCCGCCAGAGCTACGGCGGCGCAATCGGACTTTATGGTCTGGGTGGTGACATCCATGCTCATTTAAAACTGAAGGTCCGTTCCTTCGATGAATTTACTACCGTAGAGTGAGGTAAAATATGCCATTTGTTCACATCACCACTTGGCCTGTAAAAGATGAAGGTGAAATTATCCGGCTCCAGGAAGATATTACGTTTGCTGTGCATAAACATACCGGAGCGCCGCTGGATAAAATCTCGGTTGTCATTTCTGAAATACATCCTTCTCGCTGGGCAGACGCAGGGGTTCCCGGAAACCATAAAGATTTTCAGGAAAAAAGCCGAAGGAAAAATTACGAGGAGTGAGTTTTGCAACAGGCCGCCGCTTTTTTTGACGTCGATGAGACGCTGATCAATATTAAAAGTATGTTTGATTTTTTTGACTTCTGGTGCAAGGAGAATAATGAACCCATTAAACTCCATAAGTATATGGCGAATTTCCAGTCTGAAGTTAAAAAAGGAATTCCCCGTGAGCATCTCAACAGGGAGTACTACCGGCAATTTGCAGGTATCAGTTATAAGGCGCTTGAAGAGGCTGGTGAAAAATGGTTCAGATTTAAGCTGAATTCAGAATTGTTTATAGGAAGCGCGGTTTCGGCTCTTAAAAAACATCAGGCTGAAAATATGGATATTGTTTTTATATCCGGTTCAATGCTTCCCGTTCTTTCTCCTGTCGCAAGATACCTTGGCGTGAAAGATATTCTTTGCGCACCACTGAAGTTCACTGCTGCAGGGGAAATGACGGGTGAAATAGGTTATCCACAGACGATTGGTGACGGAAAGAAAGATGCGCTCCTTCAGTTTTGCGAACAGAGAAATATTAATCCTTCTGACTGTTATGCCTATGGTGACGATCTCTCTGACATTCCGATGCTTGCATCAACCGGCCACCCTGTCTGCGTAGGAAAACATTCAGCGCTGGCCAGACACGCGATAACACATCGCTGGCAGGTTATTTAAACCAACCTTGAGGTAAGAATATATGCATTCAGAAAAATCCCCGCAGGATATGACCTTCAGGTCTTGGCTTGCCTTGTTTATTCTGGCTCTTTCAACGTTTACTATCGTTACCACCGAACTGGCTCCGGTAGGCCTGCTGACGCCCATTGCAGAGGGACTTGGCGCCTCTGAGTCAGCGGTTGGCATGACGGTTTCACTTTACGCCTGGGTGGGCGCACTGAGCGCACTCTTTGCATCAGTATTCCTTGGTAATGTGGCCAAGAAGCGGCTTCTGCTCACACTCACGGTCATACTTTTTCTTTCTAACGTTCTTGCCGCCACGGTAAACACATACGCCATACTGCTAGTCGCGCGCGTACTGGGCGCGCTGGCACATGGCGCATTCTGGGCGATGATCGGCGCCACCGCAGTGGCTATCGTGCCAGCCCGATTCCTTGGCGCGGCAACGTCTATCGTTTTTGGTGGCGTCTCGGCTGCCAGCGTATTTGGCGTGCCGATATCAAATTATATTGGTATACACTTCGGCTGGAGACAGGCGTTCTGGCTGATGGCTTTACTCAGCGTGGTTGCCTTTGCCGGCATTACCATACTGGTGCCACAGATAACCAGTAAAAGTGCGATCGGCCTGGGGGCGCTCAAAAGCGTATTTAAATCCTCCGCGCTGTGGAAAATTTATTCCGCCACGTTACTGGCCGTAACCGCACACTTTGCCGCTTTTACATACATTGAACCCTGGCTGCACACGCAGCATTCCCTTGCCACATCCGTCATCCCGGCGGTTCTGTTTGTTTACGGTATCGCTGGTCTTGCCGGCAATTTTCTCACCGGAATGATGATTGATAAACATCTCAAAGCAACGGTATCGGTATCGGTCGTGCTTATCTGTGCTGTGCTGGTATTTCTGGGTTTATCCGGTACATCCCTTTCAGGCACTGCGGTCTTTACCGCAATGGTTATCTGGGGCGTGGCTGTATCCGGGATTTTTGTGGGCTTCCAGACGTGGGTCCTGCGCCTGGCGGAAGATAAAGCCTTCCCGGCGTCCGCGGTTTACGTTTCATTCTTCAATACCGCTATTGGTGTCGGGGCATCTGCAGGTGCCTGGATGGTATCCGCTTTTTCCGTCCCACTGCTTTATATCGCAGCCGGCGCAGCTATCGGACTTTCTGTCCTGCTCGTTGCCGCTATTCCGACGCGCCTGAGGTCTGAACAAACCACTCCGGAGAAATATTATGAGCCCAACTGATGAGCTGACACGTTATGGCAGAGATATTATGGATCGTCTTGAGTCCGGACTCGCCGATAAAGTCACCACCCGACTGAGCGAAATTGATTCCACCTTGCCGGCCCTGATTACCGATTACGCTTTTGGTGCTGTGGTTGGCCGTCCCGGACTAGATCTCAGAACGAGAGAAATGCTGACGGTTGCTTCGCTTGTGACGCTGGGTAACGCAATGCCACAGCTTGAATTACACATGAGAGCGGCACTCAATACCGGCGTCACCCCGGAAGAGCTGCTTGAAATCGTGATACAGATGGCTATCTATGCCGGCGTTCCGGCATGCATGAACGGCCTGACGGCCTACCGCGCCGCTATGGCGGCGACCGGCCATACTCTGCCTGGCCTGAAAGAGGAAATGTCATGAACGAAGTTGTGATTGTTTCTGCAAAACGTACTGCAACGGGTGCATTCATGGGTTCCCTGTCGGGCCATTCCGCAGCAGAACTCGGGAGTCACGTCATTCGTGCGCTTCTTGAAGACTCAGGAGTGGAGGCCAGTGAGATTTCTCAGGTTATTATGGGACAGGTACTGACGGCAGGATGTGGCCAGAATCCCGCACGTCAGTCCGCGCTGAACGCCGGGCTACCCGTTGAAACGCAATGTCTGACGATTAACAAGGTCTGCGGTTCAGGTCTCAAATCAGTTCATCTGGCCATGCTGGCGCTGCAGACGGGTGAGGCAGAATTCGTCATTGCCGGCGGTCAGGAGAGCATGTCTAACGCCCCTCATATTCTGATGGCTTCACGCTCAGGGACAAGGCTGGGGGATTGTAATATGAGGGATAGCGTGGTGTCCGATGGACTCTGGGATGCTTTCGATAATAACCATATGGGCGTCACCGCCGAAAATGTTGCAGCTGAGTTCAGCATCAGTCGCGAAATGCAAGATGAATACGCGCTACTGTCCCACATAAAGGCAATGGATGCTCAGGAAAAGGGAATATTTGCTCGTGAAATAGTTCCCGTTGAATGGCAGGACAGGAAAGGTAAAACCCTGAGAGTTGACACGGATGAAGGCCCCCGCAAAACCAGCATTGAAAAACTAATGCAGCTGAAACCCGTTTTCAGAAAGGGAGGAACTGTGACGGCAGGTAATGCATCCTCTCTTAATGATGGCGCGGCCGCTGTCCTTCTTTGTACCAGAAAAACTGCCGAGGCACGTGGGCTGCTGGTTTTAGCGTCTCTTGCCGCGTTTGCGAATTCGGGGATTAAGCCGGCATTAATGGGTGCCGCTCCGGTACAGGCTATCGCAGACTGTCTTTCCCGCTCTGGCTGGAAACCAGAAGATGTTGATCACCTGGAGTCCAATGAAGCGTTTGCAGCCCAGGCGCTGGCAGTGGTTGACCAGACGGGTATTTCACCCGATCGTATTAATCCCTATGGCGGAGCAATCGCACTCGGGCATGCTATCGGTGCCTCGGGATGCCGCATTCTGGTCACCCTCGTGCATGGACTCCTGCGTAATGATAATAAACGCGGTGTTGCAGCGCTGTGTGTTGGCGGCGGTGAAGGGGTGGCGCTGAGCGTTTACCGCTGAAGAAAAATTATCGGCTGTACAGCGGCTGGGCTGTTAATAAAAACAAAATAACCGGGCAATGCCCGGTTTCATATTATGTAAACGGATTTCAGGCGTTAACGCCTTTCATACCTTCTTCAGAATACCGGCCGCCTTTAATCTCAACGCGCTGGTGAATATCGTTCAGTAGCGCAACATCTGATTTGTCCAGAGCGATGTCAGCCGCCTGCGCATTTTCGGCCAGATAACTGATGTGCTTGGTACCGGGGATCGGTACCAGCTTATCGTACTGCGCGAGCAGCCAGGCCAGCGCCACCTGACCCGAGGAACAACCGTACTTTTCAGTAAGCGGGAGAACAGCATCGAGAAGCTGTACGTTGTGATCAAGGCTGGACTGAATGAAACGCTCATTATTTTTACGGAAGTCACCTTCAGAAAAATCACTGTTTTTACGGTATTTTCCTGTCAGGAACCCCCTTCCCAGCGGAGAATAGGGTACCAGGCCAATCCCCAGCTCTTTCACTGTCGGCAGGATTTCATCTTCAATGTCACGTGTCCATAGTGAATATTCTGTCTGCAGGGCTGTGATTGGGTGTACAGCATGGGCCCGGCGAAGGGTCGATGCAGAGACTTCACAAAGTCCGATATGATTGATCTTTCCATCTTTGATGAGACGGCTCAGACATTCCATGCTCTCCTCGACAGGCGTCGCCGGGCTGACCCTGTGAAGATAGAACAGATCGATCCGTTCAACGCCGAGCCTTTTGAGGGATTCATTACAGCAGTGGGTAATGTAGTCCGGTTGATTGTTAATGGTGCGGGCATAAGCCTCATCAGGCGCCCGATCGATTCCGCACTTTGTGGCAATTCTGAACTGCTCACGCGTAGCCTTATCGAGTCCGGCAAGAAAGTGGCCAATCAGCCGTTCATTGTGACCCCGCCCGTACAGGTTAGCGGTATCAATGAACGTAATATCCAGGTCAATGAGTTTATGTAATAGCTGCCGGGAAGCCTTGTCATCTGTCTGGCCATAAAATTCGCTCAGTCCCATCGCACCATAGCCGACTGAACTGACAATAAGGTTTTGAGATAAATTTCGGGTATGCATAATGACTCCTTTTTTTTACACCATGATTGTTTCACCCCGATTACGGTTAATGAATTGTCATTTTCGTTATGCAAAAAAAGTATCAAGGCGGGCTGCATAAGGTGTAGCTCGTAACGCGCTGGCGTGTCGGTATGCATGCACCGGCAGGAAGAAATCAGGGACCGAATGACCGCCAAAGGCTGGAGAGATCCAGCCTTCCCTTTTTCCCTGATTTTGGACAATTCCATCCATAAAGCCCGTTGGTGGTAAGACACCTCGCGGAGCCGTCAGGCGACAACATCAGGGTATGTCAGACATCAGGATGACCATGTATCCGAAGGCGCGAGGCCGAACCGCTGGCAGCGCCTGCATGTGGTGTGCAAGTACCGTGACCACTAACAGTGTACCTTGTGTTGGTAAACTATCGTTCAATGGTAGGACGATTACAGACAATTTAGCTAAGGCAAGCTGTTGATAGAAATGAGAATTTTAATGAAGTTTTGCCACAGCGGGAGATATTCTGGAGCGGGCGAAGGGAATCGAACCCTCGTATAGAGCTTGGGAAGCTCTCGTTCTACCATTGAACTACGCCCGCGAGGAGGTGCGAGGGTCATTATAGACCTTACGCACCCGCTGACAAGCCCAAACCAGGCTAAATGCCGATAAAATAACCTTTTAGCACTTAGGCTTACTGCCCTGCGGCGGCAAATAGCGCAGCGGGTCGATCGCCGTCGCCCGGTAGCGAATCTGGAAATGCAGGCGCACGGAATCCGCGTCCGAGCTGCCCATGGTGGCAATCTGCTGGCCAATCTTCACGCTCTGGCCGTTATTCACCATTAGCTTGTCGTTGTGCGCGTAGGCGCTGATATAGTCCTCATTATGCTTAATCATAATCAGGTTGCCGTAGCCGCGCAGCTGGTTGCCCACGTACACCACTTTGCCCGCCCCTGCCGCATACACCGGCTGGCCGCGCTTACCGGCGATATCGATACCTTTATTGCCGCCATCGCTGGTGGAGTATGGCAGCACTACTTTACCGCTGGTTGGCCAGCGCCAGCAGCGTTGCCCGACCGGCGGCCAGGAGGATTGCGGCACCGCCGAAGATGGCGTCACGGCGGCGGTACGTTTCGCTGACGATTTCTTGCCGGATGCCCCCGCCTTCGCCGTGGTCCCGGAACCGCTGTTTAGCTTCAGCTTTTGCCCGACTTCGATGGTATAGGGAGGTGAAATATTATTGAGACGGGCGAGATCCCTGACGCTGGTGCCAGTGGAACGTGAGATAGCGTACAGCGTGTCGCCGCGCTTCACGGTGTAGGTAGAACCGGAATCGGATGAGCTGGAACACCCCGCGACGATCAGGCTGCTCAGCAACATTATTGCAATAACAAAGCGTTTTCTCATCAGGCATCCTGCGCTTAACACGAACATTCACCTCAAAACCAGGGCGATTATCATACCAGTCCCTAAGGCATTCCCCAATCGCTACCCGTCATACAGAAGTATTAAAGGCCTGCTAAACGGCTGAACATCTTCGCTCTCCCGGGAGAGTCCGGGAGCGTCGCGGTGCGTCCGGGTTAAACCGCTCGTGATTCAATTAGCCCCCTGCCGGCACCTCTGCAATATCACGCTCTCCCCGGAGGCCAACATGTTTTGGTAATGCCTTTGTCCCATTTATGGGCTACCCTAGTGGCCTGAGTACATGACCCGGCGGGTTTGTGCCGGGTCATTTTTTATTTCAGGAGTTGTCATGGCCGGGGAACATGTCATTTTGCTGGACGAGCAAGATAAGCCTACAGGTATGCTGGAGAAGTATGCCGCCCACACCTTCAATACCCCTCTGCATCTCGCGTTTTCCAGCTGGCTGTTCAATGAACAAGGCCAACTGCTGGTCACGCGCCGCTCGCTGGGCAAAAAAGCCTGGCCAGGCGTATGGACGAACTCAGTCTGCGGGCATCCGCAAACCGGCGAAACCTTTGAACAGGCCGTTGAGCGCCGCTGCCGCTTTGAGCTCGGCGTTGAGATTACCCGCATCGCCCCGGTCTTCCCGGGATTCCGCTATCGGGCCGTTGCGCCGAATGGCATTGTCGAAAACGAGGTCTGCCCGGTCTATGCGGCGCGAGTCGCCAGCGCGTTACGGATAAATCCTGACGAAGTGATGGATTTTCAGTGGAGCAATCTTGCGGATGTGTTAAGCGGGATTCGCGCGACGCCCTGGGCTTTTAGCCCGTGGATGGTGCTGCAGGCGGCGGACGATAATGCGCGTAACGCATTAATCAGCTTTAGCAACCAGGCATAAAAAAACCCAGCTCTGCTGTAATGCCGATCAGTTAAGGATCGGTTGATCGATCCAGTGGCTGTGTAAGAATCCG
>NZ_JBEAFH010000040.1:0-73460 GCF_040061575.1 Klebsiella sp. CB_Kp196 | reverse complement strand
TTATACATCGACGCGGTTTCCCCCCGGCTCGCGCTGCGCTTAGCCGGGCTACGGGTGTGTGCGGTCTGCGGGCGGTAGCCCGGGTAAGGCGTTTACGCCGCCAGCCGGGAATACCCCATCTTACGCTTCGTCGTGCTCTTCCCACGCCAGCGCGCGTTTTACCGCTTTCTTCCAGCCGCTGTAGCGATAGTTACGCTCGGTGGTTTCAATCCCCGGACGGAACTCGCGTTCGATGACCGCTTTCTCCTGCAGTTCATCCAGGTTTTGCCAGAAACCGACCGCCAGACCGGCCAGATAGGCTGCACCCAGCGCGGTGACTTCGCGGACTTCCGGGCGTTCCACGCGGGTGCCGAGAATATCGGACTGGAACTGCATCAGGAAGTTGTTGGCGACCGCGCCGCCGTCAACGCGCAGGGCGTGCAGACGGATCCCGGAGTCAGCCTGCATCGCTTCCAGCACGTCGCGGGTCTGATAGGCAATCGACTCCAGGGTGGCGCGAATAATATGGTTGGAGTTCACGCCGCGGGTCAGGCCGAAGATCGCGCCGCGGGCATACGGGTCCCAGTACGGGGCGCCGAGGCCGGTAAACGCCGGAACGACGTACACGCCGTTGGTATCCTTCACTTTGGTGGCGAAATATTCGGAATCGAACGCGTCGCTAATCAGCTTCATCTCATCGCGCAGCCACTGAATAGAGGCGCCAGCCATAAACACCGCGCCTTCCAGCGCATAGTTCACCTCACCGCGCGGGCCGCAGGCGATAGTCGTCAGCAGGCCGTGCGTTGACGTCACCGCTTTCTCGCCGGTATTCATCAGCATAAAGCAGCCGGTACCGTAGGTGTTTTTCGCCATCCCCTCTTTCACGCACAGCTGGCCGAACAGCGCAGCCTGCTGGTCGCCGGCGATACCGGCGATCGGAATACGCGTCCCGCCTTTACCGCCGATGTTGGTCTGGCCGTACACTTCGGACGACTTGCGCACTTCCGGCAGCATGGCGCGCGGGATATCCAGCGCATCGAGCATTTTGTCGTCCCAGTCCAACTCGTGGATATTAAACAGCATGGTACGCGAGGCGTTAGTGTAGTCGGTTACGTGAACGCGTCCCTGGGTCATTTTCCAGATAAGCCAGGTGTCTACGGTACCGAACAGCAGCTCGCCGCGTTTAGCGCGTTCGCGCGCGCCTTCGACGTGGTCGAGGATCCACTTCACTTTGGTGCCGGAGAAGTAGGGGTCAACCACCAGGCCGGTGGCCTTGCGGATGTACTCTTCCATGCCGTCGCGCTTGAGCTGTTCGCAGATCTCGGCGGTACGGCGGCACTGCCAGACGATGGCGTTATAAATCGGCTTCCCGGTTTCGCGCTCCCACACGATGGCGGTTTCACGCTGGTTGGTGATGCCGATCGCCGCGATTTCATCGGAGCTGATATCGGCTTTTGCCAGCACTTCGACCAGCGTAGAGCTTTGCGATGCCCAGATCTCCATCGGGTCGTGTTCAACCCAGCCTGGACGCGGATAAATTTGTTCGAATTCTCGCTGAGAAACGCTGACGATATTGGCATCGTGATCCATTACCACGGCGCGGGAGCTGGTGGTGCCCTGGTCGAGCGCTACGATATATTTTTTGTCGGTCATAGTATGAGTCCCGTAGTCAGATTACAGCGAAGCTTTGTGTTGCGTCGTAGAGTGGGATGCAGCTTCTTTCTCTTCGACGACGCAGGTGTCGCAAGGCAGGTGGCGGCCAATCAGCTTGCGGTAGCAGAATGCGCCCAGCGCAGCACCGACGATTGGCGCACACAGCGGCACCAGGAAATAAGGAATATCTTTGCCGCCGGTGAAGGCGACGTTGCCCCAGCCTGCCAGCCAGGCGAAGGCTTTCGGTCCGATATCACGCGCCGGGTTCATGGCGAAGCCGGTCAGCGGGCCCATGGATGCGCCGATGACGGCGATCAGCAGACCAATCAGCAGCGGCGCCAGCGGGCCACGCGGCACGCCGTTACCATCGTCGGTCAGCGCCAGAATGACGCCCATCAGGATAGCGGTAATCACCATTTCTACCGCGAAGGCCTGCACAAAATTGATATGCGGATTCGGATAGGTGGAGAAAATGCCTGCCAGCTCGAGACTTTCGACGCTACCGCGCACCATATTGTGGGTATGTTCGAAATCGAAGAAAAGATTGTAATAAAGCCCGTAAACTAAAGCCGCAGCGCAAAAGGCGCCAGCGAATTGCGCAACGATAAATGGAACAACTTTACGACCGTCAAAGCAGGCGAACAGCCACAGCGCGATGGTGACCGCCGGGTTAAGGTGCGCACCGGAAACCCCTGCGGTCAGGTAAATCGCCATGGCGACGCCCAGACCCCAGATGATGCTGATTTCCCACTGACCGAAGCTGGCTCCCGCGACCTTAAGCGCAGCGACGCACCCAACGCCGAAAAAGATCAACAACCCGGTACCGAGGAACTCTGCGATGCACTGGCCTTTTAGTGTTGATGTTTGGCTCATAATCGAATCCTGAAGCGTAGTGATGATTATTGTATGTGTGAAGGTCGCAGGCGACCACGCTGCCATGTAGGCATAGTGTTAATTTATCGTTAACGAACAAAAACGAGAAATATCGAAATTCAAATGTGTGTACCACGTCAAGAAAATGAGCGTTTTCGCGCCATAAACGCGTGTTCGGCCTTTTGCGGGAGCGTTTCACCGCACATTTTTTTACGTGTTGATTAACAATTACGAAAAAGTACCGGGTAAAAGCGGCGAACGGACCAGGTAAAGGCTGAAAAGTGTTGCAAACCGCAATCTACGCGGGTTGTCGCTGGACAGGGGAGGCGGGGCTTCATACAATCGACTACATCACCACTGTAGTGCGCTAATTTTCGTTAAGGCGTCAACGCGTATACGAAACGGACGGTTTCTATCAACGCCTTGCAAGTTCAGGAGAGGTATGACGATGTCATTAGAAGTGTTTGAGAAATTAGAATCTAAAGTTCAGCAGGCGATTGATACCATCACTCTGTTACAGATGGAAATCGAAGAGCTGAAAGAGAAGAACAACACGCTGGCGCAGGAAGTACAGAGCGCGCAGCACAGCCGTGAAGAGCTTGAGCGTGAAAACGGTCAGCTGAAAGAACAGCAGCAGGGCTGGCAGGATCGTCTGCAGGCGCTGCTGGGCCGCATGGAAGAAGTCTGATGCTTCCCGCCCCCTCCCGTTCGGGAGGGGGCAAACTCTCCCCCGCTCTATATACTCACAAGTTATAGCCAATCTTTTTTTATTCTTTAATCATCAGTCCGCTTTCTGGCACGCTTAATCCATCACAACACTACATAAAGAGAGCGGTGCGATGAATAAGTGGGGCGTGGGGTTAACTCTGTTGCTGGCATCCGCCAGCGTTCTGGCAAAAGACATTCAACTATTAAACGTTTCTTACGATCCAACGCGCGAGCTGTACGAACAGTACAACAAAGCCTTTAGCGCGCACTGGAAACAAGAAACCGGCGACAACGTGGTGATTCGTCAGTCCCACGGCGGCTCCGGCAAACAGGCGACCTCGGTGATCAACGGCATTGAAGCC
Source organism: Klebsiella sp. CB_Kp196 (assembly GCF_040061575.1). Classification (NCBI taxonomy): domain Bacteria; kingdom Pseudomonadati; phylum Pseudomonadota; class Gammaproteobacteria; order Enterobacterales; family Enterobacteriaceae; genus Klebsiella; species Klebsiella sp. CB_Kp196. The sequence goes on along the minus strand of NZ_JBEAFH010000040.1, from coordinate 69,885 downwards.
GACGTGGTGACCCTTGCGCTGGCCTATGACGTCGATGCGATTGCCGAGCGTGGCCGAATCGACAAAAACTGGCTGAAGCGTCTGCCGGATAACTCCGCGCCGTATACCTCAACCATCGTGTTCCTCGTACGCAAAGGCAACCCGAAGCAGATTCACGACTGGAACGACCTGATTAAACCGGGCGTGTCGGTGATTACCCCGAACCCGAAAAGCTCCGGCGGCGCGCGCTGGAACTATCTGGCGGCATGGGGCTATGCCCTGCACCAGAACAATGGCGATCAGGCGAAGGCGCAAGAGTTCGTAAAAGCGCTGTTTAAGAACGTCGAAGTACTGGATTCCGGCGCCCGTGGCGCGACCAACACCTTCGTGGAACGTGGGATCGGCGATGTGCTGATTGCCTGGGAAAACGAAGCCCTGCTGGCGACCAACGAACTGGGTAAAGACAAATTTGAGATCGTGACCCCGAGCGAATCGATTCTCGCCGAGCCGACGGTTTCCGTGGTGGATAAAGTGGTCGACAAGAAGGGCACTCGCCAGGTGGCGGAAGCGTATCTGAAGTACCTCTACTCGCCGGAAGGCCAGGAGATTGCGGCGAAGAACTTCTATCGTCCGCGCGATCCTGAGATAGCGAAAAAATACGCGAATGAGTTCCCGAAACTGAAGCTGTTCACCATCGATGACGTGTTTGGCGGCTGGACGAAAGCGCAGAAAGAGCACTTTTCCAACGGCGGCACCTTCGACCAGATCAACCAGCGTTAAATAGCCTCCCCTTATCCCCGCTTGCGCTGCGCTTAGCGGGGATACAACTCTTGTCGCCCGGACAGGCGTAAGCCGCGACCCGGGGCTGAGAAGTCTGGTAGCGCCGCCTCCGGGAAAACACACCGAACCTCTTCCTGTTTTCATTTGGTCATCAAACTGCGTTACTCTTCCGTTTCTGGCTGAGACAGGAAAAAATAATGCGAAGAGTACGATACCTTTTATTAGCGCTGCTGGTGGTCGTTGTGGCGGCGATGGCCGGCGGCTACTACTGGCTTCATTCCGGCAACCCTGATGCGTTGCGCAAAATTGTTCTGCAACAGTGCGTCCCCAATCAACAGCAGCACCAGAATCCCGCGCCCTGTGCGGAAGTGAACCTCAAGGGCGGCTATGTGCTGTTTAAAGACCGCAATGGCCCGCTGCAGTATCTGCTGATGCCGACTTACCGTATTAACGGCACCGAAAGTCCGCTGCTGCTTAATCCCCTGACGCCGAACTTCTTCTGGCAGGCCTGGCAGGGGCGCGAAATCATGAGCCAGCATCGTGGTTCCGCCGTATCGGATGACGCGGTCTCCTTGACCATCAACTCGCGCAGCGGACGCACGCAAAATCATTTCCATATCCATATCTCCTGCCTGCGTCCCGATGTCCGTACTCAGCTGGACAAGGACGCGCCCGCTATCAGCAGCCGCTGGTTGCCGCTGCCCGGTGGACTACTGGGCCACGAATATCTGGCGCGTCGGGTCACCGAAACGGAGCTGGCGCAGCGCAGTCCGTTCCTGATGCTGGCCGAAGAGGTGCCGGAAGCGCGTGAACATATGGGCCGTTTTGCGCTGGCGATGGCAAAGCAGAGCGATGGCTCGCTGGTGCTGCTGGCGACCGAGCGTAACCTGCTAACGCTTAATCGCGCATCGGCGGAAGAGATTCAGGATCACAGCTGCGCAATCCTGCAATAACCCCACCATATCTGGCGTTTACCTGTCTTATCGTCCGTCGTATTCTTGCTGAAAAAATCGACAGGAGACAGGTATGTCGCTCTGGTTGTCCCACCCTCTGTTCCTTCCTTCTATCATCGTCGGCATCACTATTCTCCTCTGGGCGACTTCGCTACTGCCGGAGTTTATGACCGCGCTGCTGTTTTTTGCCGCAGCGATGATCGCCAAAATCGCGCCGCCGGAGGTCATTTTCGGCGGCTTTGCCTCATCGGCGTTCTGGCTGGTGTTCAGCGGATTTGTGCTGGGGATCGCGATACGCAAAACCGGGCTGGCGGACAGGGCGGCCCGGTCGCTCTCGTCGCGGCTGACCGACTCCTGGCCGCTGATGGTCGGCAGCGTGGTGCTGCTCAGCTATGCGCTGGCGTTTGTGATGCCGTCCAATATGGGGCGTATCGCGCTGCTGATGCCGATTGTGGCGGCAATGGCCAGGCGTGCCGGCATTGAAGAGGGGACGCGCCCGTGGTTTGGCCTGGCGCTGGCGGTGGGGTTCGGGACTTTCCAGCTGTCTGCCACCATCCTGCCCGCCAACGTCCCGAATCTGGTGATGAGCGGCGCGGCGGAGGGATCGTATGGTATCCATTTGAATTATCTTCCCTATTTACTGCTGCATACGCCGGTGCTCGGCTGGCTCAAGGGGGCGGCGCTGATCGTGCTGATATGCTGGCTGTTCCCGGGGAAACCGCATCCGCCGCGCGATATGTCGCCGCTGCCGCCGATGAGCCGCGATGAGAAGCGCCTGGCGTGGCTGCTGGTGGTAGTGCTGACGCTCTGGGTGACGGAGAGCTGGCACGGCGTGGGGCCGGCCTGGACGGGGCTGGCGGCGGCGGTGATAACGCTGCTGCCGCGGGTCGGTTTTATCAGCGGCGAGGAGTTTTCCAGCGGCGTGAATATCCGCACCTGTATTTACGTCGCCGGGATTTTAGGGCTGGCTATCACCGTGACGCAAACCGGTATCGGCGGCGTGGTGGGGAATGCCCTGCTGCAGATTATGCCGCTGGATAAAGAGAGTCCGTTCACCAGCTTTCTCGCATTGACCGGCATTACCAGCGCGCTGAACTTTATCATGACCGCTAACGGCGTACCGGCGCTGTATACCACCTTCGCGCAGAGCTTCTCCGATGCGACCGGCTTCCCGCTGCTGAGCGTGATTATGATTCAGGTGCTGGGATACTCCACGCCGCTGCTGCCGTATCAGGCATCACCGATTGTGGTGGCAATGGGGCTGGGGAAAGTGCCTGCAAGGGCGGGAATGCTGCTGTGTATTGCGCTGGCGGCGGTAAGCTATTTGATTCTGCTGCCGCTGGACTACCTGTGGTATCAGGCGTTGGGGAAACTGTAGGCTGCACCGCTCGGGGATTTTCCCGGAACCTGGCCGGGCAACCGGGCGATAACCCCGGTTGCAAAGCGCGACCGGGGAAAGGCCTTAAAGCGAATTACGCTTTTTTCGCGGCTTCTGCTGCTTTAACGATCACCGCGAAAGCGTCAGCTTTCAGGGATGCGCCGCCAACCAGCGCGCCGTCGATGTCCGGCTGGGTGAACAGCTCTGCTGCGTTGCCCGCGTTAACGGAACCGCCGTACTGGATGATCACTTGTTCAGCCACTTTCGCATCGGCTTTAGCGATGTGGTCGCGAATGAATTTGTGTACAGCCTGAGCCTGAGCCGGGGTAGCGGATTTGCCGGTACCGATCGCCCATACGGGTTCATAAGCGATAACTGCGCCTTCGAACGCCGCCGCGCCCTGGGTTTTCAGAACGGCGTCGATTTGACGCGCGCACACTTCTTCCGTTTTGCCCGCTTCGTTTTCCGCTTCGGTTTCACCGATGCACAGAACCGGGATCAGACCCTGCTCTTTCAGTACCGCGAATTTCCTGGCGATAAACTCGTCGGACTCTTTGTGGTAGGTACGGCGCTCGGAGTGGCCGATGATGATGTATTCAGCGCCGATGTCTTTCAGCATTTCGGCAGAGGTTTCGCCAGTGAACGCGCCGGACAGGTTCAGGTCAACGTTCTGCGCGCCCAGGTGAATGTGGCTGCCCGCAGCGGCTTGTTTAGCCAGGTCGATGTACATCTCAGGCGGAGCAATGGCAACTGCACAGCCGGTTACGCCAGCCAGTTCGGTACGCAGGTTCGCGACCAGTTCGTTTACCATGTGGCGGCTGCCGTTCAGTTTCCAGTTACCCATCACTAAAGGATGTCGCATTTTTATTCTCCACGCTTTAAAGCGAATTAAGGAATATAGCCGCCCCCGCGGGCAGCATGGTCTGTGAAACAGTATAGAGATTCATCACTGGAAAGGCTTTGCTTTTTGTCATTTATTGTTGTTTTCCAGCGTTTCAGATAGCGCCAGCTTAATCGGTTCAACAGCGAAGGTCAGCCCCTTTTCGCCGTTGTCCGCCACAACATAGCGCACAGCACCTTCCGTTTCGGAGAAGTAACGTTTGCCTTTTCCGGCGGCCAGCAGTTTCTGCAGCTTCTGCTGGCTTTGCGTCAGGCTGAGCGTGGGCACGAACGCGCGCATCACGGCGCTCATATACTCCTGGGCTCTCGCTTTCGCCGCTTTCTGCTGCGGCCCCTGAATTGGTAGCCAGGTGATCTGCATCGATTTAATTTTGAGCGTGCCGCGTTCAAGCGCGGTCGACGCGTAGAGGTTCTCATTGATCTTCGTGGCGGCGCGGGTCAGGTTTGCCTGGTCTTTGCTGGCGGCGACGGCGCGAAATTCATTGAGCGATAGCTTCGGGTTATCGTTGTTGAATTTTTCCCGAAACTCGCTGATGGAAATATCAAAGGCCGGCGCGCCGGAGAGAAGATAGGGCGCCGTAGCGCTGGCGTCTGACTCGGCGGACAACGCTTTTTGGCCGACGGATAATGCCGCCAGCCCAATTAAACATAAGGTTGCCCACTTCTTCATGCCCATCTTCCCTTTTTTTATCTGCTGACGATTAAAACGAGAACCGTCACGCTTGTCAAAAAGTCACGCCTTCAGGGTAAACTACGTCGGTGATGATGATAAGGAATAAAACATGACCCTACAGCAGTGGCTATTCTCAATTAAAGGGCGGATTGGACGTCGCGACTTCTGGATCTGGATCGCTATCTGGATAATGACCATGAGCGCGCTGTTCACGCTGGCCGGTAGTAACCTTCTCAATTTACAGACGGCGGCTTTTATTCTGGTGTGCCTGCTGTGGCCGACGGCGGCGGTGACCATTAAACGCCTGCACGATCGGGGTAAATCCGGGCTCTGGGCGCTGCTGATGATTCTGGCGTGGATGCTGCTGGCGGGCAACTGGTCGATGCTGCCTGGGGTCTGGCAGTGGGGCGTCGGGCGGTTTATACCGACGCTGATTATCGTCATGATGCTGATCGACCTGGGCGCGTTTGTCGGTACCCAGGGCGCGAATAAGTTTGGTAAAGAGACGCTGGACGTGCGCTGGAAAGCGGAATCCTGATTACCAGTAGTGTTCGGCGGTCATATGACCCGGCCGGCGACGCAGGTGCTTGCTCATCTGCCGGGTCTCTTTCAGCAACTGCTGGGTGTCGCGCACCATCTGCGGGTTACCGCACAGCATGACGTGGCTGCTCTCGGCGTCCATCGGCAGGCCGACGGCCTCTTCCAGCGCGCCGGTTTCAATCAGGAACGGGATACGTCCCGTGAGCATGCCCGGCGCGGTTTCCCGGCTCACGACAGACTGGATGCGCAGTTTGCCCGCATAGCGCGCTTCCAGCGCCTGCATCTGCGGCAGATAGCTGAGGTCGGCGGCATAGCGCGCGGCGTGCACCAGTACCAGGTTTTTAAAGCGATCCAGGTCCTTCCCTTCTTCCAGAATCGACAGGTACGGGCCAATCGCTGTGCCGGTGGCGAGCATCCATAGGGTGTCGCAATCCGGCACCTCTTCCAGCACGAAGAAACCGGCGGCTTCGCTGACTACCTGGACTTCATCGCCCGGCTTCAGTGCCGCCAGCCGCGGACTGAGCTTGCCCTCCGGAACCGTCACCAGATAGAACTCAAGATCGGGGTTGCTGGGGGCGTTGACGTAGGAATAGGCGCGCTGCACGCGTTCTCCGTCTACGTCCAGCCCCAGTTTGGCAAACTGCCCAGCGGTGAAGGGCGCAACCGGCGCGTGAACGGTGAGGCTAAACAGTGCATCAGTCCAGTTCTGTACTTTTACCACTTTGCCCGTAACCCAGTTTGCCATAGCGACTCTCCTCTCAATCCTGTTAACGTATCTTCACCGCGACGAGAGCAGATTTCCAGCCCGAAAAGGCTGGAAAGCTCTATTGATCAAATGTTTTTACAGGATGTGCAGCTGAATATCCGGGTCTTTGCGATCGAGATAATGAATCGATTGAATACGGCGGATGGTGCGTGATTTACCGCGGATCAGCAGGGTTTCGGTGGTGGCCATATTGCCTTTACGGGTGATACCGTCCAGCAGATCGCCCTTGGTGATGCCGGTTGCCGAGAAAACCACGTTGTCGCTACGCGCCATATCGTCCAGGCGCAGCACTTTGCCTGCTTCAATGCCCATCGCCTGACAGCGTGCCAGCTCGTTTTCGCCGATGCGGCGATTCTCTTCGCTGTCGCCCTTCACATGGTGACGCGCCAGCAGACGGCCGTTCATATCGCCGTCCAGCGCGCGGATCACCGCAGCGGAAACGACGCCTTCCGGCGCGCCGCCGATACCGTACATGACGTCAACTTCGCTGTCCGGCATGCAGGTCAGAATAGAGGCGGCAACGTCGCCGTCGGGGATGGCGAACACGCGCACGCCCAGCTTTTGCAGCTCAACAATGACGTCGTCATGGCGCGGCTTGGCTAAGATGGTGACCGTTAATTCACTCAGCGGCTTATTCAGCGCGCGGGCGATGTTATGCAGGTTCTCCGCCAGCGGCAGGTTCAGATCGATGGTGCCCTTCGCTCCCGGGCCGACAATCAGCTTTTCCATGTACATATCCGGCGCATTCAGGAAACAGCCCTTATCGCCTACCGCCATGACCGCCAGCGCGTTCGCCTGGCCCATCGCCGTCATGCGGGTACCTTCGATAGGATCGACGGCGATATCTACCGCATCGCCGTGGCCGGTACCGACGCGCTCGCCAATGTACAGCATCGGCGCTTCGTCGATTTCGCCTTCGCCAATCACGATTGTGCCGTCGATGTTGATCAGGTTGAGCATAATGCGCATGGCGTTGACGGCGGCGCCGTCGGCGGTGTTTTTATCACCGCGGCCTAACCATTTGTAGCCTGCCAGCGCGGCGGCTTCGGTGACGCGCGAAAATTCGATGGCCAGTTCTCGTTTCATAATCCACTCATCTGAATAAAAATTATGCGCAGCGTGGCGAGATGACGTTCGCGCTACGCGTTGGAATAGCGTTCGGTTTCCGGCATCCAGCGCTCAATCAGCGCCTGGGCCTGCTGGGGATAGCGTTCGTGAATATGGCGGGCGATGCGCTGAACTTCCGGGATCATGGCCTGATCGCGCAATAAGTCCGCGACTTTAAATTCAGCGTTGCCGGTCTGACGGGTGCCGAGAAGCTCGCCGGGACCGCGAATTTCCAGGTCTTTTTGGGCGATGACGAAACCGTCATTGCTATCGCGCAGGACCTGCAGACGCTTCTGGGCGGTTTTTGACAGTGGCGATTTATAGAGCAGCACGCAGTGGGAGGCTACCGCACCGCGCCCGACGCGCCCTCGGAGCTGATGCAGCTGCGCCAGCCCCAGACGCTCCGGGTTTTCGATGATCATCAGGCTGGAGTTGGGCACGTCCACGCCGACTTCAATCACCGTGGTGGCGACCAGCAGATGCAGCTCGCCCTGCTTGAACGCGCTCATTACCGCCTGCTTCTCGGCGGATTTCATACGCCCGTGCACCAGGCCGATATTCAGCTCCGGCAGGGCGAGTTTCAGCTCTTCCCAGGTGGCTTCCGCCGCCTGAGCTTCCAGCAGATCCGACTCTTCAATCAGCGTACAAACCCAGTAGGCCTGGCGGCCTTCGTGAGTGCAGGCGTGACGAACGCGGTCAATAATATCGCTGCGTCGCGTATCCGGAATGGCCACCGTCGTAACCGGCGTTCGGCCCGGCGGCAGTTCATCGATGACCGAGGTGTCGAGGTCGGCATACGCGGTCATCGCCAGGGTGCGCGGAATCGGCGTGGCGGTCATAATCAGCTGGTGCGGGTGAAATCCCTGCTGTTGCCCTTTCTCCCACAGCGCCAGCCGCTGATGGACGCCAAAACGGTGCTGCTCGTCGATAATCACCAACGCGAGGCCGTTAAACTGGACCTGCTCCTGAAAGATGGCGTGGGTGCCGACAATCATCTGTACCTGTCCGCTGGCGATAGCCTCCTGCTGCGCCAGGCGCGCTTTGCCTTTTTGTTTGCCAGCCAGCCAGCCCACCTCAACGCCCAGCGGTTCGAACCAGCTGCGGAAGTTATTGGCGTGCTGTTCAGCCAGCAGCTCGGTCGGCGCCATCAGCGCTACCTGTTTGCCGTGGGCGATGGCGCGCAGGGCGGCAAGCGCGGCGACCAGGGTTTTACCGGAGCCCACGTCCCCCTGCACCAGACGCATCATCGGCACGTCCAGCGCCATATCGCGTTCGATTTCAGCCGTGACGCGCGCCTGCGCGCCGGTCGGCGTAAAGGGGAGGGAGGCCAGCAGTTTATCTTTTAGCGTGTCGTTAGCGCTGAGCGCGAGGGAGTGGTAGCGCTGGGCGCCTGCCCGCAGCGCCAGCATGCTGAGGTTATGCGCCAGCAGCTCTTCCAGGATTAAGCGCCGCTGAGCCGGATGTTTGCCGCTTTCCAGCTCGCTAAGCTGTAACGTGGGCGGCGGGCGATGCAGCGTGCGTAAGGCGTCCGGCAGGCTCATCATCCCCTGCGCCAGCTCAGGCGGCAGCAGCTCGGCGATCGCGCAGGTTTCAAGCAGCTCCAGCGCCTGGTCGGTGAGCTTACGCAGCGTAGCCTGCTTGATGCCTTCGGTGGTGGGATATACCGGGGTCAGCGTTTCCTGTAAATCAGGGGTACTCATGTCGCCCTGAACCCGATATTCCGGATGGATCATCTCCGCCCCGTGCTTACCGCGCTTTGCCTCACCGTAGGCCAGCACGCGGCGCCCGGTTGCCAGGCTATTTTTCATCGCCGCGCTGAAGTTAAAAAAGCGCATGGTGAGGATGCCGGAGCCGTCGCTTATCTGGCAGGTCATCATCCGGCGGCCGCCGAAAGTGATGTTGCAGTTGAGGACTTCGCCTTCAACGGTGGCGTAAACGCCGGGCAGCAGTTCGCCGATGTGATACAGATGGGTGCGGTCTTCGTAGCGTAGCGGCAGGTGCAGAAGCAGATCCTGTACCGTATGCAGGCCGATTTTTGCCAGCTTACTGCTCTGGGCCGCGCCAACGCCCGTCAGGGAATTGAGCGGCACCGCATCCAGCAGACGGCCCTGCATGATTACTTCGCCGCCTGCATGGTGGCCCACCACGCGGCATCGGCTTCGACTTCGCCCTGCTCGTTGACGTGGGGGTAGGGAAGTCCCTTGCGTTTAGCGACCTTCGCCAGCACCGGATAGCCGCCTTCAAACAGCAGGCGCTGCTGGTCTTCTTCCGGCAGCATACTGTTCTCGCGCCGGTACATGCCGGCATTCTGCCGCTGGCGCTGGGCTTCGTAGAGGATAAGCGCTGAGGCGACGGAAACGTTCAGCGACTGCACCATGCCAATCATCGGAATGATGATGTCCTGGTCCGCCAGGTCTAACGCTTCCTGCGTAATGCCGGTTTTCTCCTGCCCCATCAGGATACAGGTGGGACGGGTATAGTCGATTTCACGGAAATCGACGGCGTTATCAGAGAGATGGGTCGCCAGGATCTGCATGCCCTGGCCTTTTAAATGCGTGACAGCCTCGCCAATAGTACGGTGGGTTTTGACCTGCACCCAGCTATTGCTGCCGGCGGCCGCGGAGGCCATGGTACGCATACGGCTACCTGGCCAGATGGCGTGCACTTCATGCACGCCAACGGCGTCTGCGGTACGAATGACCGCAGAGACGTTATGAGGCTTATGGACCTGCTCCATGCAGACTGTCAGGTCAGGCTGGCGCCTGGCGAGCATCTCGCAGATACGCGCATAACGCTGTAAATTCATGATACTTCCATCCTTCGAATGACTCTTTAATCGCTGCGGATTACGCGGCCCATTCCTGGGCCTTGCCCTTTACGGGGCCGCTGTAAGCAGCGTTCAAATCTGCTCCCGGCAGATTTGTCATTCGCTTGCCGCCTTGACGCAATTCGAATGATTTTGTGGAAGAGCTAGTTTCGGTTACGGGTGACTTTTATTACATCCGGCATGACGCGAATTTTGCGCATGATATTCGCCAGATGCACGCGGTCGCGCGCGGTAAGGCGAATAAAGGCGCTGTAAACGCGGCCATCTTTCTCTTCCGTATTCAGGCTTTGAATATTGGAAGAAGCGGTGTTGATCGCCGCGGTAAGATTCGCCAGGGCACCCTGATGGTTGAACATATCCACCTTGATTTCGGTGATAAATTCCTGCGCTGTCTCTTTGTCCCACTCGACCGCCATAAATTTCTCCGGCTCTTTCTGATAGCCGCGAATGTTACGACAGGACTCATGGTGAATAACCAGGCCTTTGCCCGGGCTGACGTGCGCGATAATCGGGTCGCCGGGGATCGGGCGGCAGCATTTGGCGAAGGTGATCAGCACGCCATCCGCGCCTTTAATCGGCAGATGATTATGGCCGACAGGCGCTGGCTGTACAGGCACGGCGGTGGTTTCACCCTGCTGCAGGTTTTTTGCTACCACGACGCTCATGGCGTTGCCGAGGCCGATTTCGGCCAGCAGATCGTCAAGCGTGGTCAGCTTCATGCGCTCAAGTTCACGCTGAATGTTCTCTGGCGGGATCTCGGCCAGCTTGCGGCTACCGCCGAGGGCGTGATTGAGCAGGCGGCGCCCGAGGCTTACGGAGTCGTCGCGCTTAAGATTTTTCAGCAGCTGGCGAATTTTGGCGCGCGCTTTCGAGCTGACGACAAAGTTCAGCCATGCGGCGTTCGGACGTGCGCCCGGCGCGGTGATGATTTCCACCGTCTGGCCGCTGGAGAGCGACTGCGACAGCGGATACGGCTGGCGGTCGACGCGGGCGCCGACGCAGGCATGGCCGATGTCGGTATGCACCGCGTAGGCGAAATCCACCGGCGTCGCGCCGGCGGGCAGTTCGACAATGCGCCCTTCCGGGGTGAAAACGTAAATCTCATCCGGGAACAGATCGGATTTCACGCTCTCAATAAATTCAAATGAACTACCGGCGCTCTGCTGGAGCTCCAGCAGGCTCTGCATCCAGCGCTGGGCACGGATTTGCGCCGTGGTGCTGCTCTCGCCGCCGTGCTCTTTATAAGCCCAGTGCGCCGCCACCCCCATTTCCGCCATCTGGTCCATGTCTTCGGTACGAATTTGTACCTCAACCGGGACGCCGTGCGGGCCGATCATCGAGGTGTGCAAAGATTGATAGCCGTTCGCCTTTGGAATGGCAATATAGTCTTTGACGCGACCCGGACGCGGCTTGTAAAGGCTGTGCATCTGGCCAAGCACGCGGTAGCAGGTGTCGGAATCATGGACAATCACGCGGAAAGCGTAGATATCCATAATCGAGTGAAAGCGCTGCTCTTTGAGCACCATCTTGCAGTAGATGGAGTACAAATGCTTTTCGCGACCGCTAACGCGACAGGGAATTCCCGCTTCCTGCAGGCGCCCTTCGATTTCGGAGAGGATCTTTTGAATCATCTCCTTACGGTTGCCGCGCGCCGCTTTAACCACCTCTTTAATGACGCGGTAGCGGTTAGGATACAGCGCCTCAAAGCCCAGCTCTTCGAGCTCGGTTTTGATGTGATGGATACCTAAACGGTGCGCCAGAGGGCTGTAGATCTCCAGCGTTTCGCGGGCGATGCGGCGGCGCTTGTCCGGGCGCAATGAGCCCAGCGTGCGCATGTTATGGGTGCGGTCAGCGAGCTTGATAAGGATGACGCGGATATCCTGCACCATCGCCATAATCATTTTGCGAAAGTTTTCAGCCTGGGCCTCTTTCTTGTCGCGAAACTTAAGCTTATCAAGTTTTGACACCCCCTCTACCAGTTCAGCAACGCTTTTACCGAAAAGCTGCTCCATGTCCTGGTAGGTGGCGGGGGTATCTTCTATCACGTCGTGCAGCAGAGCGGCCATCAGCGTTTCATGGTCGAGTTTCATCTCGGCCAGGATACAGGCTACCGCTACCGGGTGCGTGATATAGGGTTCACCGCTTGAACGTGTCTGGCCCTCGTGAGCGTCACGTGCAACGAGATAAGCCTGCCGAAGACGTTTAATTTGCTCTTCGGGCAGGTAGTTTTGAATCAGCTGATTCAGGCTTTCAAACAGATACAAGGGCGACCCGCAGTGTGATTAACGACGACCTTCAGCAATAGCGGTAACGGCTTGTAATTCAGCGGCTTCCTGCTCTTGCTGTTCCTGGCGCTCACGAACGTCGAGGATCTTGTTGTTGATCAGACCTTCTTCGATTTCGCGCAGTGCGATAACGGTAGTTTTATCGTTTTCTTCCGGTACCAGCGGATCCTTTCCGCCTACCTGCATCTGACGAGCGCGACGCGCGGCGACCAGTACCAGGTCAAAACGGTTACCAATTTTCTCTACAGCGTCCTGAACAGTTACGCGTGCCATACTTAAAATGCTCCACAGGTGAAGAAATGACTGGGCATGATACTGAATGTGGGTTCAGTCTGCCAACAGTTTGGTGATTAAAGCGCCATGTCGCTGCTTTTGGCGGCTCATGCGCAGACGTTCGGCGCGAATAATAATTTTCAGATCGCTCAGCGCGGTATCAAAATCATCATTCACAATCAGGTAATCATACTCCGCGTAATGGCTCATTTCTGCAACTGCCTGCGCCATACGTTTTGCGATAACCTCTTCGCTGTCCTGACCGCGGCCGCGCAGGCGACGATCAAGCTCATCTTTTGACGGCGGCAGGATAAAAATGCTGCGCGCGCCGGGCATTCTGTTGCGGATTTGCTGGGCGCCCTGCCAGTCGATATCAAGGAAGACGTCGACGCCGGTCGCCAGTACCTGCTCGATAGCTTCGCGCGAGGTGCCGTAATAGTTGCCAAAGACTTCTGCATGTTCAAGAAAAGCGTCTTCGCCAATCATCGTCCTGAATTCGTCGTGATTCACAAAGAAATAGTGTTCACCGTGCACTTCACCCGGGCGCGGAGCGCGCGTGGTATGCGAAACAGAAACCTGAGAGTCGTACAACGGTTGGGTTTTTAATAAAGCCTGAATCAGGCTGGATTTACCCGCGCCGCTAGGGGCGGAAACAATATAAAGCGTGCCTTGAGCCATGAGTGTCTTTTGTATGTGGTGGTCGAAATAGAGCTTACATACGAGCCTATTATACACGGCGGCGCAGCGTGACGCAGTCCCTGTCACACTTTTTGCGTTCTTTCTTTCATTTTGCTTGCTGTTTTCCTGATTTCTCCGTGCGTTGCAGAAACAACGCAGAAAAGCCGGAAGCATGCTCGCAGCGTTAAAAATCCCCTCTCGCCGATGAAAATAAGCCTGCGGCACAATTGCCGACGAGAAAACAGGAGGGCATCGCGATGCAAAAAGGAGTCTGGGCGCTGGTGCTGTGGATGCTGGTGGGATACGGGCAGGCAGCCTGCCCCGAATGGCCGCAGGCCAGGGCCGATCGGGAGATTGAACGTCTCAGCCAGCAGATAACGGAATGGAAAAACGCCTACTGGCAGCAGGGGAGCAGTACGGTAAGCGATGAGGTCTATGATCAGCTTGCGGAGCGGCTGGCTTACTGGCGGCGCTGCTTCACCGGCGAGGCTCCCGCTCACGATGCGTCTCCTCCCCTAAAAGGGGAGGCCAGACATCCGGTGGCGCACACCGGCGTGCGTAAACTGGCAAATCAAGCCGACGTGGCGCGCTGGATGCGCGGTCAATCCGGCCTGTGGGTACAGCCTAAAGTCGATGGCGTCGCGGTCACGCTCGTGTATCGGCAGGGGCGTCTGACCCAGGCGATAAGCCGGGGTAATGGCCTGGCCGGGGAAGACTGGACGGCCAGGGTCTTGCAGATCCCCTCCGTGCCTAAAGTCTCTGACGGCGTACTGGCGAATAGCGTTCTACAGGGTGAGCTGTTCCTGCTCCGCGAGGGGCACGTGCAAAAACAGATGGGCGGCATGAACGCGCGGGCAAAAGTTGCCGGCATGATGATGCGCCAGCAGGCTGCGGCGGATCTTAATCAACTGGGTCTCTTTATCTGGGCATGGCCCGATGGGCCGCAGGATATGAAACAGCGGCTGGCGCTGCTGCGGCAGGGCGGCTTTCTTTACAGCGCGCTTTTTTCGCACCCTGTCGCGGATGCGCAACAGGTTCAACAGTGGCGCCAGCGCTGGTTCACTTCACCGCTGCCTTTTGCCAGCGATGGCGTCGTAGTGCGGCGGGAAAAAGCATCTCCCGGACGCTTCTGGGTTCCGGGTCAGGGCGATTGGGTCATCGCCTGGAAATACCCGCCCGCCTCACGCGTCATGGAGGTTCGCCGTATCAGCTTTAGCGTCGGGCGCAGCGGTAAAATAGCCGTGGTGGCGCATCTGGAGCCGCAGATGCTGGACGATAAGCGCGTGCAGCGGGTGAGCGTCGGTTCGGTATCCCGCTGGTACAATCTGGATATCGGTATTGGCGACCAGCTGCAAATCAGCCTTGCCGGGCAGGGAATACCGCGCATCGATTCGGTCGTCTGGCGCACGGCTCAGCGTAATAAACCCCAGCCACCGGCGGCGCGTTTCAATGCCTTAACCTGCTATTTTGTCACGCCCGAGTGTGCGGAACAGTTTCTTTCGCGGCTGGTCTGGCTCTCATCCCGATCGGTTCTCGATATTGACGGCGTGGGAGAAGCGCTATGGCGGGCCCTGCATGACGCGCGCAGCATGGAGCATCTCTTTTCATGGCTGGCGTTTACGCCGGAGCGGCTGCAAGCTATACCGGGGGTCTCGACGCAGCGCGGGCAGAGGCTGTGGCATCAGTTCAATCTTGCGCGCGAACGGCCTTTTCTACGCTGGATCCAGGCGATGGGAGTCCCTATACCGAAGACGGCGTTTGCCCGGCTGAAGGAGGATGACTGGCAACGGATGCAGGAGCGAAACGAAGAGCAGTGGCGGCGCCTGCCGGGGATCGGGGCGGAAAGAGCGCGGCAGCTGGTGACGTTCTTACATCACCCGGATGTTGCCGCACTGGCGAAGTGGCTAAGCGGGCAACGCGTTCCGGGATTCTGAAAGCATTAATGTGCGCTATGGTTGTAGTTAAATACCGGCAGGCCCAGCTTCCAGCGCAGCGCCAGCATGCGGGCGGTAAAGCCGAACAGCAGGGTGGAGATCACCACCACATCGTGGCTGCTGACGTAATGCTGAAGCGCGATGTATAAAATCGCGGCGGCGAATGACACCCCGGCGTAAAGCTCTTTCTGGAACACCAGCGGGATACGCTTGCAGAACATATCGCGCAGCACGCCGCCAAAAACGCCGGTGATGACGGCGGCAATGGAGGCGATGACCGGGCCCTGGCCCATATCCAGCGCGATCTGGGCGCCAATGATAGAGAACACGATCAGGCCGAGCGCATCAAGCACCAGAAACAGACGGCGCAGATGCGGCATCACCGGCGCGGCAATCGTGGTCAGGACCGCAGCAATGGCGACAATAATGACGTACTCGGGGTGCTGCACCCAGCCCAGAGGATAGTGGCCGAGCAGAATATCGCGCACTGAACCGCCTCCGAGAGCCGTCGCGGTGGCAATGATAATGACGCCAAACGTATCCATACGGCGGCGCCCGGCAGCCAGCGCGCCGGTCATGGCTTCCGCCGTAATCCCAATCAGATAAAGAATATGAAGCAGCATAAATCCCCCACGGTGATGGCGGAAGGTTAACGATTTGTGCGCAAGATCACGATTGAGATTTTCTAAAGTGAATGAATTTAACCTGATTAAACTAATGCACG
Organism: Klebsiella sp. CB_Kp196; assembly: GCF_040061575.1. Classification (NCBI taxonomy): domain Bacteria; kingdom Pseudomonadati; phylum Pseudomonadota; class Gammaproteobacteria; order Enterobacterales; family Enterobacteriaceae; genus Klebsiella; species Klebsiella sp. CB_Kp196. Next base: position 54,088 of record NZ_JBEAFH010000040.1, on the reverse strand, counting down.
ATCGGTTTAAATCGGCTGAATTTAACGGTTCATTTGTCATTTATTCATTTTTAGTGATTATAAAAAGTAATGTGAAAGCCGTCGATGCGTATCGATATTGAAAACGCGATGAATACCTGTTGTTTAACTCTCGACCTTTATCCTTTTATTTTCCTCCTTCAGGGCCTGAGAAAATGACTGCAGCAGCTGGCAATAAAAACTATCTCACCCGCCTGATTGCCGTTGTGCTGACGGGGCTGCTTGCCGGCCTCTCAGGCATGGTTCTGGCGCTGATTTTACATGCGATTCAGCACCTGGCCTTTGGCTACAGCCCCGGGCAGATCGTGAGCGCGGAGTCATTTCTACAGGGCGTCACGGATTCATCCTGGCCTCGTCGCTTCTCGGCAATCGTCGCGGGGGGAGCCATCGCAGGATTCGGCTGGTGGCTCCTTGGACGCTATGGGCAGAAGCGAGTCTCAATAGCGTCAGCGGTGGCGAATCCTTCGGTGGCAATGCCTGCGGGTACCACAACGATTCATGCCCTGTTGCAGATCGTCACCGTGGCGCTGGGCTCTCCGCTTGGCCGCGAGGTGGCTCCGCGGGAAATGGGCGCGCTGGGGGCAGGGATGGTGGCGCGTAAGCTGGGACTGATGGCGGATGAAACCCGAACGCTGGTTGCCTGCGGCGCCGGTGCGGGCCTGGCGGCGGTGTATAACGTTCCGCTGGCCGGTGCGTTATTCAGCCTTGAGGTAATGCTGCTGTCGTTTAGCTGGGAAAAAACGCTGGCGGCGATTATCACCTCGGCGATTGCCGCGTGGACGGCAACGCTCGGGTTAGGCGAGGAATCGCAATACCATTTTACTTCCGACATCCTGCCGCATTCATTTCTCTGGTGGGCGATTATCGCCGGCCCCATTCTTGGCGCCGGGGCCTGGCTCTTTCGCAAAGCGACCAGCACGGCCCGCTCGGGCGTTCGAAGCAACTGGCAGATGCCGGTTTTCTGTCTGCTGGCGTTTTCCCTGCTTGCCGTCCTCAGCCTCTATTTCCCCCAGCTTCCGGGAAACGGTAAAGGGCCTATGCAGTTGGCTCTCAGCGATGACCTGGGTTTCCCCGGGGCGGCGATGCTGCTGGCGCTGAAAATGGTGGTGATTCTGGCGGTGCTGCGCGGCGGCGCGGAGGGCGGCCTGCTGACGCCGGGGCTGGCGGTCGGCGGCCTGACCAGCCTGCTGCTGTGTATGCTCTGGCAACAGCTGCTTCCCGGCGGAGATTACGGCAGTTTTGCTCTCGTCGGCGCGGCGGCGTTTCTCGCTGCATCCATGCAGATGCCGCTCACGGCGGTCGCGCTGGTGATGGAGTTCACCCACATGGATCACAGCTATCTGGCCCCCACGCTGCTGTGCGCCGCAGGGGCATTTTTAACCTGCCGGATATTGGATAAGAACTACGCCTTCTGAAACGCAGCGAAAATAAAAGGCCATGATTTACCATGGCCTTTTGTCCGTGCGTGGGTTGGCGAGCGAAAAACCGTTACTCGATGTTCTGAATCTGCTCGCGCATTTGTTCGATCAGCACTTTCAGCTCAATGGCGGAGTTCGTCACTTCGGCATTGATTGATTTAGACGCCAGGGTGTTCGACTCGCGGTTGAACTCCTGCATCATAAAGTCGAGGCGGCGACCGACCGCTTCTTTCTTCTTCAGGATATTCCACGTCTCTTTCACGTGCGCTTCCAGACGATCCAGCTCTTCGGCGACGTCTATACGCTGCGCCATCAGCACCAGCTCCTGCTCGAGGCGGTTGTTTTCCAGCTGCACTTCCGCATCTTCCAGCTTGGCAACCAGACGTTCGCGCTGCCACTGCAAAATTTCCGGCATATGGGCACGTACTTTAGCCACCTCGGCCGTCACGCCGTCGAGACGCTGTTCGATCAGCGCTTTCAGCGCCTGTCCTTCGGTTTCGCGGGCGATGATAAAGTCATCCAGCGCACCGTTTAACGCGCCCAGAATTTCGGCGGCAATGGCGTCCAGATCCTGTTCATGGGCCGACATCACGCCAGGCCAGCGCAGAATATCTACCGGATTGATTTCGCCTTCGTCGCTCTGCATTTTGACCCAGTTGGCGGCGTTAACCAGCTGCTTTGCCAGTTTTTCGTTAAGGATCAGCTCACCCTGCGCGCTCGGGTCCTGCTCAAAACGCAGGGTACATTCGACTTTACCGCGGGTCAGACGGGAGCGAATACGTTCACGCACCACGGGCTCCAGGCTACGGAACTGCTCCGGCAGGCGGAAGTAGGTTTCCAGATATCGTTGGTTTACCGAGCGCAGTTCCCACGCGGCGCTACCCCATTCACCCTTGATTTCACGCCGGGCGTAGGCGGTCATACTGCGGATCATAGACGTTCCTGTTTTTAAAGGAGAGTGGGGTGGATTATAGCTTTCGAGGCCTTATCAGGATAGGAATAAGCGCGCATTATCCGTATAATGCGCAGCCACATTCGTTTCAAGCCGGAGAACATCATGCGTCCAGCAGGCCGTAGCGCTAATCAAGTGCGCCCAGTAACCCTGACCCGTAACTACACAAAACACGCAGAAGGCTCCGTGCTGGTCGAATTTGGTGACACGAAAGTATTGTGCACCGCTTCTATTGATGAAGGCGTGCCGCGCTTTCTGAAAGGCCAGGGCCAGGGGTGGATCACCGCCGAATACGGCATGCTGCCGCGTTCTACCCATACGCGTAACGCGCGTGAAGCCGCAAAAGGTAAGCAGGGCGGACGCACCATGGAAATCCAGCGCCTGATCGCGCGTGCGCTGCGCGCTGCGGTTGACCTGAAAGCGCTGGGTGAGTTCACCATCACTCTGGACTGCGATGTGCTGCAGGCAGACGGCGGCACCCGTACCGCGTCTATCACCGGAGCCTGCGTGGCGCTGGCCGATGCGCTGAATAAGCTGGTCGCGGCCGGTAAGCTGAAAACCAACCCGATGAAAGGAATGGTGGCGGCGGTCTCCGTAGGCATCGTGAATGGCGAAGCGATTTGCGATCTGGAATACGTTGAAGATTCCGCGGCGGAAACCGATATGAACGTGGTGATGACCGAAGATGGCCGCATCATTGAGGTGCAGGGTACGGCGGAAGGCGAGCCGTTCACCCATGAAGAACTCCTCACCCTGCTGGCATTGGCCCGGGGGGGTATCGAATCCATTGTCACGACGCAGAAAGCGGCGTTGCAAAACTAGTTTTTAAGGCGACTGAGAAGTCGCCTTTTTTTTGTCCGTAGAAAAGTAAGATGAGGAGCGAATCCATGAAACCGTATCAGCGCCAGTTTATTGAGTTTGCGCTTAACAAGCAGGTACTTAAGTTTGGCGAGTTTACGCTGAAATCCGGGCGCAAGAGCCCCTATTTCTTCAACGCCGGCCTGTTTAATACCGGGCGCGATCTGGCTCTGTTAGGCCGTTTTTACGCCGAAGCGCTGGTGGATTCCGGGATTGATTTTGACCTGCTGTTCGGCCCGGCCTATAAAGGCATCCCTATCGCCACGACCACGGCGGTCGCGCTGGCGGAACATCATGACCGCGATCTGCCTTACTGCTTTAACCGCAAAGAGGCAAAGACCCACGGCGAGGGCGGAAATCTCGTGGGGAGCGCGCTGCAGGGCCGCGTCATGCTGGTGGATGATGTTATTACCGCAGGCACCGCGATTCGGGAATCGATGGAAATTATTCAGGCCAACGGCGCTGAGCTGGCCGGCGTACTGATCTCTCTGGATCGTCAGGAACGCGGACGCGGCGAAATCTCCGCGATTCAGGAAGTTGAGCGCGACTACGGCTGTAAAGTAATTTCCATCGTGACGCTGAAAGACCTGATTAGCTATCTGGAAGAGAAGCCGGAAATGGCTGAACACCTGACTGCCGTTCGCGCCTATCGCGAAGCGTACGGCGTATAAACATCTGCCCGGCGGGCAACGGTCTGTCGGGTCGATTGCTGGCAAAACGGCCAGCCGCGGCGAGAAGAGCGCCTGGGTATCAATGCGGATAATGCCGGGCATTCCTGCGGGAAGAGATGCAGCCCTTCGGGCTGCACAGAGACCGGCGAGAATTATTTCAGCTGGGCGGCGACCAGCGGCCAGCGGGCGTCAAAATCGTCCGTCGGGCGATATTTAAACTCGCTGCGCACAAAGCGCGATAGCATCCCTTCGCAGAATGCCAACAGCTGGCTGGCCAGCAGGGCTTCATCGACGGTATAGCCTTCGCCTTCGCGCATTTTCTTTTCACGCAACACCTGACGCAGCTGAACTTCAATGCGCTCGAACAGCTGATTGATGCGGTCCTGAAGCCGGTCCTGTTCAAACATCAGCGCATGGCCGGTCAGAATTCTTGTCAGCCCAGGATTACGCTCGCCAAACCCAAGAATCAACAGCACAATCAGACGCAGGCGCGCTGAGGTGTCTTTTTCATCTTTTAAAATCAAATTGATGCGCGTAATCAGGCTGTCTTCGATAAATTCAATCAGGCTGTCAAACATGCGGGTCTTGCTCGGGAAGTGCCGATACAGAGCCGCTTCGGATACGCCAACGGACGCCGCCAGTTTCGCTGTGGTAATGCGCTGACTTCCATCGCTGGATTCAAGCATTAGCGCCAGAGATTGAAGTATTTCTTCGCGACGATTCCTTTTCGCAGTTTGTTTTTCTGCCATGTTTTAAAATACCCCTGAAAAAAAGCACTTGTCAGGCAGGCACCCACAAAGCGACCGCAAGCTGTTGCCTGCGGTGATGTTATTGCATTAGTGCGCTTTGCGATGCTGGTTCCACTTCATCCTTCAGGCAGCCCTTTTGCCGGCAGCGCCCCGAAAGAGTTTTGTCTATCGCCGGGCTTATTGACGCCCTGAGTGACCGAAGCCGCCTTCGCCGCGATCGGTGGCGTCAAAATCTTCCACCAGGTTAAATTCTGCCTGCACAACGGGCACAAACACCATTTGCGCGATACGCTCGCCGGGTTCGATGCTGAAGCTCTGCTGGCTACGGTTCCAGACGGAAACCATCAGCTGGCCCTGATAGTCAGAATCAATCAGACCGACCAGGTTACCCAGTACGACGCCGTGCTTATGGCCCAGTCCGGAGCGCGGCAGAATCACCGCCGCCAGAGAGGGATCGGCAATATGAATCGCCAGGCCGGTTGGCACGAGGGTCGTTGCGCCAGGAGCCAGCTCTACGGCGTCATCGAGACAGGCTCGCAGGTCAAGTCCGGCGGAGCCGGAGGTGGCATAGGTCGGCAGCGGAAATTGCTGACCAACACGCGGGTCCAGAATCTTAACGTCGATTTTTTTCATCATAACGGGTAACGATCTCGTCGAGTAATAATTGGCCCAGGAGTTCCTTGCGCTCAAGTGGTAAGCGCTTATCTCCCTCCTGCCAGAAAAGGTGTAATGCATTGCTGTCGCTATTAAATCCCTGATTTGGCTGAGAAACATCATTGGCGCAAATCAGATCAAGATTTTTGCGGGCTCGCTTTTGCCGTGCGTATTCTTCCACATTATTTGTTTCGGCGGCAAACCCAACGACGTAAGGGCGGTTGGCCTTAAGCGCGGCGACCCCTGCGACGATATCCGGATTTTTAACCATTTTCAGGGTTAATTCATCACCTTGTTTTTTGATTTTTTCTTCGGCGATGGCGACCGCACGGTAGTCAGCGACCGCCGCACAACCAATAAAAATATGCTGCTGAGGCGCGCTGTTTTGCACCGCGGCTTCCATTTCCAGCGCGGTGGTGACATCAATTCTGTGTACAAACGGCGGCGTAGGCAGCGAAACCGGGCCGCTCACCAGCGTGACGTTCGCCCCGCGGCGCGCGGCGGCGGCGGCAATCGCGAAGCCCATCTTACCAGAACTGTGATTGGTGATATAACGCACCGGATCCAGCGGCTCGCGGGTGGGGCCCGCGGTAATCATGATGTTCAGATGTTGCAAATCTTTGACAGGCGAGAAATGCTGCGCGGCCATATCCACAATGGTCAGCGGGTCCAGCATCCGCCCCGGGCCAACATCGCCGCAGGCCTGGCTGCCGCTGTCCGGGCCCCAGACCAGCAGACCGCGGGCGGCAATGACGTCCAGATTATGCTGGGTGGCGGCGGCGCGATACATCTGCTGATTCATGGCGGGCACGACGGCGACCGGCGACGGCGTAGCGAGACAAATCGTCGAAACGAGATCGTTGGCCATCCCTGCCGCGACGCGAGCGATTAGGTCGGCGGTGGCGGGGGCAAGAATGACCAGGTCGGCCCATTTCCCCAGCTCAATATGGCCCATCGCCGCTTCGGCGGCCGGGTCGAGCAGGCTGTCGGAAACCGGATAACCGGATACCGCCTGTAGACTTAATGGCGTAATGAAGGCTTTTGCGGCTTCCGTCATGGCGACGCGGACATCCGCGCCGCGGTCACGCAGGCGGCGCACCAGTTCCGGCGTTTTATAGGCAGCAATGCCGCCGCTCACGCCAAGAACGATCTTTTTACCAGCCAGACTCATCATGATTTTTTCCTGTTGCGGTACACCAGAATTCGCGCATCTTATCACAATCCTGACGGCATCGTGTGCCTCGCGGAGATACACTTTGCGAGGCGCTACGCAGGGATAAAACTTGCATCTCGGCGGCGCAAAAAGGCTGTGCCAGGATAGCGCGCAGTGGGAAGGAGATGCCGCGATGGAAATACAAGAATCCCTCATGCCGAGGGAAAAGATGCAGCGCTACGGTATCGAAGTTTTGTCGGATATTGAGCTGTTGGCGCTATTTTTACGTACCGGTACCCGCACGCAGGACGTGATGACATTTTCGCGGGAGCTGCTACAGCGTTTTGGCTCGCTGTACGGCCTGCTATCGGCGGAGGAGTCGCAGTTTGCTGAGGTGGAAGGCATTGGTCTGGCGAAATATGCACAGCTAAAAGGGATTGCTGAACTGGCGCGACGCTATTTTAGCCTGCGAATGACGGAAGAACCCTCTCTGGTTACCCCGTCGATGACGCGGGAATTTCTGCAAAGCCAGCTGGCCGACGAAGAGCGTGAGATCTTCATGGTGATCTTTTTAGATAATCAGAACCGGGTATTGAAACATAGCCGCCTTTTTTCTGGTACTCTTAGCCACGTTGAGGTGCATCCGCGAGAAATCGTACGCGAAGCCATCAAAGTGAACGCCGCCGCGGTGATCCTGGCACATAATCATCCATCCGGTAGTCCTGAGCCGAGCAAGGCCGACAGGTTGATTACCGAAAGAGTGATAAAATGTTGTCGATTCATGGATATACGTGTGCTGGATCACCTTGTTATTGGCCGCGGAGCGTACGTATCTTTTGCTGAACGCGGCTGGATTTAGCCCCGATCGCGCGATCCATCGGGATCTTTGTCTGTTCGGGACTTGAGCACATCGCCGAGTCAGCGTATACTACGCCACCTTTGAGAATCTCGGGTTTGGCATTTGGGCCTGGCAATCGAGAGTTCGCTTAGAACTGCGATGACCGGGCTGTAAAGCCTGACGAGGCGCCAATACCCCATACGAAGCTCGAGCTAATTTGATTTTTGGAGAATAGACATGTCCCGAGTCTGCCAAGTTACTGGCAAGCGTCCGGTGACCGGTAACAACCGTTCCCACGCACTGAACGCGACTAAACGCCGTTTCCTGCCGAACCTGCACTCTCACCGTTTCTGGGTTGAGAGCGAGAAGCGTTTTGTCACCCTGCGCGTATCTGCTAAAGGTATGCGTGTTATTGATAAGAAAGGCATCGATACAGTTCTGTCCGAACTGCGTGCCCGTGGCGAAAAGTACTAAGTACTTAGAGGAAATAAGTCATGGCTAAAGGTATTCGTGAGAAAATCAAGCTGGTTTCTTCTGCTGGTACTGGTCACTTCTATACCACCACGAAGAACAAACGTACTAAGCCGGAAAAACTGGAACTGAAAAAGTTCGATCCAGTTGTCCGTCAGCACGTTTTATACAAAGAAGCTAAAATCAAATAATTTTAGATTCCTTGTAAAGAAAAACCCCGCCTCGGCGGGGTTTTTTGTTATCAAGACTACGCTACCGTCTACACCGTTGGCGCTGGCGAACGTTTACCCCCTGCGCCAGGCGGAAGAGCATGCTGAACAATAATTGCCCTGAACCTCGTCGCTGAACGCGGTAAGATAGTGCATCCTGCCGTTTTTGTTCGAGAAAAGAATGCCTGAATTACCTGAAGTAGAAACCAGCCGCCGCGGCATTGAGCCGCACCTGGTGGGAGCCACCATCCTGCACGCCGTTGTGCGCAACGGGCGCCTGCGTTGGCCGGTCTCCGAAGAGATCTATCGTCTGAGCGACGTTCCGGTGCTCAGCGTACGCCGCCGCGCTAAATATCTGCTGCTGGAACTGCCCGACGGCTGGATTATCGTCCACCTTGGGATGTCGGGAAGCCTGCGTATCCTGAGCGAAGAGCTGCCCGCGGAAAAACACGATCACGTGGACCTGGTGATGAGTAACGGCAAGGTGCTGCGCTATACCGACCCGCGTCGTTTTGGCGCCTGGCTGTGGACCAAAGCGCTGGAAGGGCATCCGGTGCTGGCGCATCTGGGGCCGGAGCCGCTGAGCGATGAGTTCAACGCCGATTATCTGCAGGCGAAGTGCGCGAAGAAAAAAACCGCGATTAAGCCCTGGCTAATGGATAATAAGCTGGTGGTCGGGGTGGGCAATATCTACGCCAGCGAATCGCTCTTTTCGGCGGGCATTCACCCCGACAGGCTGGCCTCTTCACTGTCGCGCGAGGAGTGCGAGCAGCTGGTGAAAGTGATTAAGCTGGTCCTGCTGCGCTCCATCGAACAGGGCGGGACGACGCTGAAAGATTTCCTGCAAAGCGACGGTAAACCGGGCTACTTTGCCCAGGAGCTGCAGGTGTATGGCCGCAAGGGCGAGCCGTGCCGCATTTGCGGGACGCCGGTTATCGGCAGTAAACACGCCCAGCGGGCGACGTTTTATTGTCGCCAGTGTCAGAAGTAAAGTGCGGGGGTTGCCGTGAACCCGGCTTGCGCTGCGCTTAGCCGGGCTACAGGGCTGCGCTTGGTCCGGTAGCCCGGACAGATGCGCAGCATCGCCTCCGGGAAGAGCCCCGATGGCGCAGGATTACAGCTTCTTCAGCAGCGCCTGGTGAACGTTTGCCGGCAGAAAGTGAGATACGTCGCCCTGGTGGCGCGCCACTTCTTTCACCAGCGAAGAGGAGATAAACGACCACTCTTTGCACGGCATCAGAAACACGCTCTCCAGCGTCGGCATCAAATGACGGTTCATATGCGCCAGCTGCATCTCATATTCAAAATCCGCCACCGCCCGCAGGCCGCGAATTAAAATGTTCGCCTGCTGCGCGCGGGCAAAATTGGCCATTAAATCGCTGAAGCCAATAACCTCAACGTTGACCAGATGCGCCGTTGCCTGGGTGGCCAGCGCGATGCGCTCGTCGAGAGTGAACATCGGCTTTTTGCTCGGGCTGGCGGCGATAGCCAGCAGCACCTTATCGAACATGCTGGCCGCGCGGGTGACGATATCGATATGGCCGTTGGTGATAGGGTCGAAGGTTCCCGGATAGATCGCTTTTGTGCTCATAATCACACTTTCTCCGAGTAGCCGCGGCTCAGGGCCCACAGCTCGGTGTATTTATTAAACGTGTATTGCGCGTTGACCACCGCCAGCAGCCAACCTTGTTTCCCATCCAGAATGCCCCCGCGCAGCAGCAGCGTTTTCACAAAGGCGCCCAGCGTATGGCCGAAGATAGCGGCCAGCGAGGTCTTTTTGCCTCTCTGATGGCGCTCCTGCGCCCAGGCGGCGGCGTAGGCCAGCTGCTTTTGCTGAAAGCCGGAGAAATCACGGCAGGTCAGATGCAGCAGGTCGCCCGCGAGTTCGATAACCCGCGCGCCCTGGGCGTCGAGAGATTCGTGGACCAGATTATCGTTATAGCGGTAACGGTCGCGTTCGTACAGGCGCATCACGCGGTCGGGGTACCAGCCGCTGTGGCGCATAAAGCGGCCAAGGAAATAGTTGCGCCGGGCGATGCTGTATATCGCGCCGGTTTGCGGCGCGGCCAGCACGCTGCGGATAGACTGCGCAAGCTCCGGAGTGACGCGCTCGTCGGTATCGATCATCAGCACGTAGTCGCCGGTGGCGTAGGCCTGAGCGCGCTGGCGCTGAATACCGTAGCCCTGCCAGTCGCGATTGACATGCACCTGAACGCCCTGGCTACGGGCGAGTTCGACGGTGTTGTCGCTGCTGCCGGAATCCAGCAGCACTATCTCATCGGCCCAGCTTACCGACGCCAGACAATCAGGCAGCAGATCCGCCGCGTTTTTGGCGATCATCACGACCGAGAGTCGAGGCGACATTAGTGGCTCCGCTGCGGCAGATAGGGTTGCAATAACTGTAGCAGACGGGAGAGCGCGCCCTGGTTTTGGTGCAGAACTTCCACCGCATGGCGACCGTACCACAGACGGTAATCTTCATCGGTCAGCAGGTTAGACACCTGCGTTACCAGCGAGTCGGCGTCGGTGACGGTAATCAGTCCATCGTCCTGCTGCAGCTTGGCGCAGATATCTTTGAAGTTGAACGTGTGCGGACCCATCAGTACCGGTATCGCATGGGCGGCGGGCTCCAGCGGGTTATGGCCGCCGCGCTCCACCAGGCTACCGCCGACAAACGCGAGGTCGGCAATACCGTACAGCAGCATCAGCTCGCCCATGGTATCGCCAATCACCACCTGGGTACTGTTCGACGGGATTTCGCCGGTGCTGCGCAGGGTGTAGCTCATTCCCGCTTTCTGCACCATCTCGCGGGCGTCGCCGAAGCGCTCCGGATGGCGAGGGACAAGGATCAGCAGCAGGTTGGGGAAACGCTCCAGCAGCTGCTTATGCGCCTGAAGAATAATTTGTTCTTCGCCGTCGTGGGTGCTGGTGGCAATCCATACCTGGCGGTGCGGCGCCCACTGGCGGCGCAGGGTGATGGCGCGAGCCGCCAGCTCCGGCGTGACCGAAATATCAAACTTCAGGCTGCCGGTGACCGCCAGCTGATTGCGTTTCAGGCCAAGAGCGATAAAGCGGCTGGCGTCTTCTTCATTCTGCGCGGCGATAAGGGTAATGCGGCTCAGCAGCCGACGCATAAATTTCCCCAGTTTGGCATAGCCTTTCGCCGAGCGTTCGGAGAGGCGAGCGTTGGCGATTACCAGCGGGATTTTACGCTTGTGCAGCGTGGCGACCATGTTCGGCCACAGTTCGGTTTCCATGACGATAACCAGCTTCGGCTGAACGGTATTGAAGAAACGGTTCATCGCGCCGGGCAGATCGTAAGGCAGATAGACGTGATGCACGTCTTTGCCGAAAGCGGACATGGCGCGTTCAGAGCCGGTTGGCGTCATGGTGGTGACGGTGATCGGCAGATAGGGGTAACGGTGGCGTAGCGCGCGCACCAGCGGAATCGCCGCCAGCGTTTCACCTACGGAAACGGAATGCAGCAGGATGCCACCCGGTTCTACCTTGTTCTGGCAGAAGCCATAACGTTCCTTCCAGCGTTTACGATAGGCAGGGGCCTTACGGCTGCGTAACAGCAGTCGCAGCCACACCAGCGGCTGAATGAGGTAAAGTAGGGCGGTATAAAGCAATTCCAAGCGATTTATCCGTATTTATGTTTTTGCGGGCAAATTCTAAGCATTTAACCCGCGTAAAGCTATCTCTTTGGCGGAAACTAAGGGATTCAGTATTAAGCCGCGTCGCGATAGCGCTTGATGCGCAGATAGCGGCGTCCAAGACGCCAGCGTAGACGGAACGTACGGGCGTTTTTCCAGATCAGGCGCCAGATACCGCGGTCAAAGAACTCTTTAATGATAATATGCTTTTTTGACTCATCTTTCATGCTATCGAAGGTATGAATAATTCCCAGCCCCTCTTTGGCGATCTGCCAGCGGCAGGCGGAAATATCGCGAACCTTGTCCGGATAACGCTGGTTGATGGCGTCCAGCATCTCAAGAATCTTCATATAGTGGCGCGCTGAACGCATCAGCGTGTCGTCGTTGTCCGGCTTATGCGACACCGATTCCGAGTGAATATAGTAATCGTAGAACTGCTCGCTGGTGTACTGCACGCGTTCTGCCGCCAGCAGCACTTCGGTGGTCCAGGGAATATCCTGATGGCGCAGGCCAGGCTCAAAGTGGAAGCGGTGGCTGGCGATAAACTCCCGGCGGTAGATATTCAGCCAGGTGACATGCAGGAACTTACGAGAATCCAGCGCCTGCTTTAACCAGACGTGGCCGGGCAAAACGCCGGTCGACTGCAGCCGGTCCAGCGGGAAAATAGGATGGATATCTTTTTTCGTCTCGTAGACGTAGCGGCCGTTGCAGGTGGCGACGTCTAGATTGCCCTTTTCCGCCATCTCCAGAAGCGTACGGTACATGCCCGGGTAAAGCTTATCGTCGATATCCGGGAAGGTCAGGTACTTACCCGTCGCCGCGGCGAGGCCGGTATTGCGCGCCACCGACACGCCCTGGTTTTCCTGCTCCAGCACGAGCACGTTTTGCAGGCGCTCTTTCCACTGGTCGATAACCGCAAGGCTACCGTCCGTCGACCCGTCGTTCACCAGGATCAGTTCATAGCTTTCCAGCTGCTGTTGCTCAAGGCACTCAAAGAATTGCGCAAGGAATTTTTCGCCGTTATAGACGGCGGCTACGATGCTTAGTAAAGGCGTTTGACTCATAACTCATTCGATCCTGGTTGAATAACGGCGTCAGGCGCTGCGCAGCTGACGATACTGCTGACAAATCGATGCCACGCTGAACTTCTCCAGCGCCGCTGCGTCGATGGCCGGCGGGCTATGGTAAATGCTTTGCATCGTCTGAGCCAGCGCCGGGCTGTTGAGATCCGCCAGGCCACGCGACAGCTCGCCGGTGAGGATCTCGGTCACGCCGCCCGGGCAGCGGGTGCTGGCGACCGGCGTATCCAGCAGCAGCGCCTCAACCACCACGTTGCCAAAGCCTTCGCTATCGGAGCTGAGGACCAGCATCCGCGCGCCTTTAATCCACGGCAGCGGGTTTTTCTGGAAGCCCTTAAACAGGACGCGATCGGCAACCTGTAGCTGCTGCGCCAGCTGGCGCAGGCGCTGCTCTTGTTCCGGTTTTCCCTGCCCCAGCAGCACCAGCGGCGCATCGATACCGCTTTGCGCATAGGCCTCAATCAGGCGGTCGTGGCGTTTACCGGGATGAAAGCGGCCCACGTGGATAATATAGTCGCCGTCGGGGCGCTGGCTGGGCTCTTCGGCCGCGGCGCGCAGCGCGGGGATATCAAACGGGTTATAGATGGTTTGAAGCTGGGCCGGGCGAATAGCGAACTGCTCGACCAGGTCTTGACCTACCGCATCGGAGACGGCGACGACGTTGCGTCCCTGGTAAACGCGCCCGATTTTCTGCTGTTTCAGCCAGCGGTCAAAACCGCTGCGGTGTCCGAGATAGGAAGCGGAGAACACGCCGTGCAGGCAAAACCAGACGTTGCGCCCGTTCAGCAGGCGGCTGCGGGAGACAATGCGGTCGGTTTTATGCAGATTCGAGAGCACCAGATCGAAACGGCCCTGCTGTTCTGCTTTCTCGATTGCCGCATCAAGCTGGCGCGCGCGCCGGGACAGCTCCGTCAGCTTGCGCCACGGCTTGCGGCAGCGATCGGCGATGACCTGATAATCCAGCCCTTCCGGCAGCGGATAATCGCAGACGTCGCGCAGGGAAAAAAGTGATACCTGTTCACCCTGGCTAAGAAAATGCGCTGCCAGCGTCAGCACGACTTTTTCCGCGCCGCCGCCGGGCAGGCCGTCGATAACAAACAGTATGCGCATCGTTATTTCACCAAATCCTGATAGAGGGAGAGCAGCTGCGCCGAGAGACGTTCGCTGGTGCAGGTCATGATGCGCTCGCGGGCGCGTTCGCCTTGCGCAGAGCCTAACGCCCGGGCGGGAAGGGCGCTAACCGACTCCTGCAGGGCCGGGATATCCAGCGCATCGCAAACGTAGCCATTGCTGCCCTGAACAATAAACTCCGCGCCGCCGCAGCCGGTAGTCGTAATCACCGGCAGGCCGCAGGCCATCGCTTCGAGAATGACGTTGGGAAACGGATCGTACAGCGTCGGCAGCAGCAGGCCGTCGGCCATCTGATAGAACGGCAGGGTTTCCGACTGCATGCCGAAGAAGCGCACCCGCTCCTCGCAGTTCAGCGTTTTCGCCAGCTGCTGATAGCGGCCCTGCTCTTTATCTTTGCCCACCACCAGCAGGTAGCGGTTGGTCGGCGCGATGGCGCGGATCGCCGCATCCAGCCCCTTGCGCTCAAAGCCGGAGCCGACGTAGATCAGGCAGGTCGCCTGGCGCGGCAGATTCCATTTGGCGCGCAGCGCGACAAAGGCTTCTTCCGTCGGCGGCAGAAAACGCTGGTTATCGATAGCGTTATAGATAACGTGGATTTTTTCCGCCGGCAGGCCGAAGTCTTCAATAATCTCGCGTTTAATCATCTCCGCGTTGCAGATAACGCCGCGCAGGTGCGCGTCCTGGTACATGTCGCGCTCGGCCTGCATCACATAGCGATGGTAGCGGTCGGCAAACAGCAGGCGGCTTTTCCAGCCGGGCAAAATGCGCGAGCGCTGCTGCAGCCAGCGGCGGTGCACGCCGTCTCCGGCGCGGTACAGGTCGCAGCCGGGGATACGCTCGTGGCTTTGCACGAGATCGAAGGCTTCGCGCTGCCATAGCTGGCGGGCGGCGTCGGCAAATCCTCGCTCGCGGCTGATCCGCCCCCATTTGCGCGGATTGCAGATGTGGATGTTCCACTCGGGCTTCACCGGCCCCTGCCATTCGCGGGTGATGACGTTCAGTTCAAGATCGCTGTCGTCGAGGGCTTCCAGCGCGCGGGAGACAAACCGCTCCGCGCCGCCGTCCGGGCGATACTTCTGGCGTACCAGAGCCAGCCTGAATTTACTCATGCCAGTACCTTTTTCGCCGCCGCGATAACCGCGTCGGTGGGGATTAAATCGAGAAAGCGTTCGTTGGTGTTGGTATCAATGTCGTCAGGATCGGGAATCGATCCGAAATCACCCGCCCAAATCACCTCGCCCTGCGCCTGCCATGGATGCCAGAAGGTGAGCTTGGAGGGGCCGAATAGCGCCACCAGCGGCGTACCGAGCGCGGCGGCCATATGCATCGGCACGGAGTCAACGCCGATAAACAGGCGGGCATGGTCGATGACGGACGCCAGCTGGCGCAGGGTGAGCAGCCCGGCGAGGGAGTGCAGGCGAGCATTGGGGCAGCCCGCCATAATGGTGTCGATCATCTGCTTCTCTCTGGCGTCAGGGCCGGAGGTCAGCACGACCGGGTAGCCTGCTTCAGAAAGCGCGTTTATCAGGGCGCTCATCCGCCCTTCGCGCCAGCACTTAAAGAACCAGCGGGAGGTTGGCTGAATGACGATATAGTTATCCTGAAATCCTGCCGGCAGCAGCGCGCGGCTGGCGCGCCAGTCCTGCTCGCTGTAGCCCATCGTCGCCGGCGCGTCAGCAATATCCAGCCCAAGCGGCGCCAGAATCGACAGATTCTGCTGCACGGTATGCAGCTGGTTATGCCGCTCGGTTGAGGCGAGGGCGGTATGGCAAAAACGCCAGGCCGGGTGGCGACGCTTCGGAAAGTCAAAGCCGATACGGATGGCCGCCCCGGTCAGTTTGGTGATGATCGCGCTGGGCCACTGATCGGCAAGATTGAGCACCATATCGTAGCGCTGCTGGCGGAGCGTGCGAATCAGCTGCCACTCCATCTTCAGCTGATGGCCGGCGCCCTGTTTTTTCCAGCGCCGGTCAATGCCGTAAATGTGGCGGATATCCGTATTCGCTGCGAGCATATCCCGGGTTTCTTCATAAAGCAGCACATCCACGCTGGCGGCGGGATATTGCTGCTTAAGCGCGTGAATAAGCGGCGTTATCAATAACATATCGCCATGATGGCGAAGCTTAATAACCAGGATTCGCGCCGGGTTCACGCGGCCGGAAGTGCGGGTTTCAGGCGTCATTCTCTATTCTTCATTCAGGGGCAGGGCTCCGATTCTAGGGGATCAGATAGATTGAGAGAAGCCTTGTCTTGCTCTACCATGACCCGATACGTATGGCCTGAGGACGTTTTCGTGCACAAACCCGCATTTCTCATCACGATTGATACAGAGGGTGATAACCTCTGGCAAAAACATGACAGCATCACCACCGAGAATGCGCGCTATCTACCGCGTTTTCAGCAGCTTTGCGAAAAGTATGGTTTTAAACCGGTCTGGTTGACCAACTATGAAATGGCCATCGACCCGGTTTATATCGAATTTGCCAAAGATGCGATCGCCCGGGGAACCGCGGAAATCGGTATGCATCTCCACGCGTGGAACAGCCCGCCGACCGATCCGCTCACCGATGACGACTGGCGACATAAACCGTATTTGATCGAGTACAGCGATGCGGCGATGCGGGCAAAAGTCGACTATATGACCCGTCTGCTGGAGGATACCTTCCAGACCAAAATGGTCAGCCATCGCGCCGGGCGCTGGGCGTTTGACGAGCGCTACGCGCGTCTGCTGGTGGAGTATGGCTATCTGGTGGATTGCTCGGTTACCCCGAGGGTGAACTGGAAGACGGCGAAAGGCGCGCCGCAGGGCGACGGCGGTACCGATTACCGTGATTTCCCGCAGCACGCCTATTTTCTTGACGAGAATGATATCCGTCGTGAAGGGCAATCATCGCTGCTGGAAGTGCCGATGAGCATTCAGTACAAGCATTCCGCGTGGATGAATAGCCTGAAGCAGGGCTACGATCGCCTGCGCGGCAAAGTACGCTCGCCGTCGGTACACTGGCTGCGTCCGATGGGCGGCAACGTTGAGACGATGAAAAAAGTGGTCGAACAAACGTTGACTCAGGGTAATGACTACGTCGAATATATGCTCCACTCTTCAGAGTACATGCCCGGCGGCAGCCCAACGTTTAAAAACGAGCAGGATATCGAGCGCTTATATGCCGATCTGGACGCTTTTTTCAGCTGGCTGGCGCCGCAGGTGAAGGGAATGACGTTGGCGGAGTACTACCAACAGAAACTCACACAGCGATAAAAGATCACAACCAGGTACCGTATGCGTATCGTGAAGCAGTTTACGCGGAAGAAAAATGCCTTCTTCCGCGAAATTAAGTTTAATTTAATTAACTATCGTTACAGAAATAAAAGCGCACGCCAGCCCTTTAATTCCGCGAAGATTCAGCATGTTTTATTATTGCGCCTGGATGACAAAGTTGGGGATATGGTCGTAACGACCGGCTGCGCAAAGCTTTTAGCTGACCGGGGCTATAAGGTTTCGGTTCTTACCGGGCCGGTTTGTAAGCAGATGCTTGCCGGTGCGGATTTTCTTGAGCAGGTTTATTTATATCAGCCGCGGATGCCGTTAAACGCACTGCGTGCGGCAGGATTTGACGCGGTCGTTGATTTTGATGACGTGAAAACCTACGAGCGTTTTAAACTGCTGGCTGATTTACGCCCTGGCTGCGTTATCGGTTTTAATAAACAAGAATATAAGCTTTACGATCACTCTATCCCTTTTCTGGATAGCAGCAGCCATATTTCCGCGCTATAAAGCCGTCGCCAGGCTATTTGGCATAGAACACCCTCATTACCACTATCATCTGCCCGGCGATGCTTTTGAGCGGGAAAGAGTCAAAACACTGCTGGCTCAGCACAAGGGGAGTCAGCTCTGTATTGCCATAAACCCGTTTACCGCCTCAACGGATAAAGACTTTTGCCGTCATCAGGTTTCTGCTCTGATTGAACGCTTATATACGCTCCCTTATAAAATTAGCGTCGTGATGGTCGGGCATAGCGAGAAAATTCGTCAGCTTAATCTGGAAACGGCGCTGCATCTGCCAGATAGCAATATTAATTCAGCGGTTGAGATTGTTCGCCACTGCGATCTGGTGATTACGGCGGATACCGCCATCGTGCATATTGCTCGCGCGTTCGACAAGCCCATGGTGGCGGTTTACAACAAACGTAAACTCAAAGATACCGGTTTGCCGGGCTATACCATTTGGGCGCCGGGTTATGACAAGGCCAGACAGATTGTCTGCGAAGAGACTAACGTCGCCGACATGACCATTGACGCGGTCTGGCCGGCGATCAAAGCGCAGGCGGATGCCCTGATCGCCGCTCGCCAGCAGGCATAAAAAAGGGCCCGCTGCGGGCCCTTCTCTTAGCGTTTCGCCTTCAGGCTGCCGCTCAGCGCGATGCCCAGCGGCAGCCAAAACAGCGGCCAGCTTTCGCGAGGGTTGCTGATGATAAACATGCCCTGCGAGGCCATAAAAATCAGCGCATAGATAAAAATCGCCAGCCCGTAGCGGCCATCCTGCTGTTTGCGCCATGCCTGCCATAACCCTCCGGCAATCACCGCCAGCAGCAGCGCCAGGCCGATTATGCCGCCTTTCAACAGTGCGCCAAGATAGACGCTGTGGGTGGTAGTGATATGCTCGCCGCTGTAGTTGGTAAAGTTCAGCTCGTAGTCAAAGCCCCGACCCAGCCACGGCTGGCTGGCCACTTCCTGGACCGTATGGTGCCAGATACTCAAGCGCAATCCGCTTTGGGTGCCCAGCTCTTCAAAGCGCGCCAGCAGCAGGTCTCCCGTTGGCGTAAAGAAGAAAAGCGCGCCCAGAACCAACGCTAACGCGGCGACAATCAGAAGGTTGCGGCGGGTAAAGACGTGCAGGTGCAGGGTGCAAACAAACGCCACCAGCAGCGCGATAATCGGGCCGCGGCTTTGGGTCAGAAACAGCATCACCAGCATGATGGCTATCGGCACATACAGCAGGTGGCTGCCTTTCTCCTTCAGCAGCATCGCGCAAATAAGGATACCGATACCGCAATAGCCCGCCAGGTCGATCACGTTGGTCGGGCCGGGATTCTCCGGCGAAACCAGGCGTTCCTTGAGGACCAGAGTGAAGTCGATCGCCATCGTCCAGACGGAGAGCACTGTGATCCCGGCCACGACGCTCAGCAGCGCCAGATGTCGGGTCCGGGGATGGCCAAGTAGCGTTGTCAGCAGCAGAAGATAGAAAATTAAATAGGTGCCGTGGGTCAGAGGGGAATCGATATGCTGTGGCGTCTGCCCCCAAATATTGCTCAGCGCATAGTACACGCAGAATACGACCAGCAGGCTATAAACCGGCCACCGCTGGCGGATGCTTTCCGCTATTGCCTGACGATTGTCTTTGTTAAGCAGTGAAAGCAAAAAGAGCAAAATAGATAAATGAAGGAGGTTATTTGTCCGGGTTGATACGCAGAAAATAGCGCTAAAAAACAGAAACAAAGTGAAGAAAACGGTGTAGCCCTGTCTGGCGTAATTACTTATTTTTAAAGTACTCATCAAAAGAAACCTTTTCGAAAATCGTTTCCGGAACCGCGCTTTCTAACGAGAAGTTGACGACCCGAATATGGTTTTGTTGCAGCACGTTGGCAGCGTGCGAAAAGGACGGCATGACCAGGTCATCCACCTTATTTGCCAGCCAGGAGGGGAGTTTATCCTGTTCCGTTTCGTAGAATCGCGGCTGGTTGAAATTACTCATATCCAGCCCGCTTATCAGAATGGTTTTAAATCCCAGCCACATCAGAATTTGCAGTGCCCAGTAGACCACGGTTCCGGCATCGAAAATGCCGTGACGAATGTCGGTGCTAAAGCAAATATCCTGCCTTTGCGGATGAAAGCGTAGCGCGGGGACGCCGCGCCAGGCCTGCTGTATCGCGTTTTTGGCGACTTTAGGCTGATAAATTTTATAACAGGCGTCTTCAATTAATGCCAAACGACAGCGAAGCTCTGCGCCGTGGCGGTCGAGGATTTTGGCGATACCGTGCATGGTGGTGAAGAGCACAATGTCAGCCTGGCTAATCACCGAACGGATCACGTCCGGTTTTTTATCGTAAAACTCCATATCCACGATGGTATAGAGCGAAAAGTTAATTTTATCAGAGAGATGCCAGGCGCCGTTCACCCCCATCACCGGAATACTTTTCGGCAGCAGCGTAAAATCGATGCGGCGCGTAGAGGGGCCGGTGGCGGTCAGCAGCACCTCGCCCTGAGCGCTATCCTTCAGTTCGCTGAGATTGACCAGCGGAACCGCTTTCCCTTTGTATTTCAGGGTGCGGATTTCGCCGCTCGCCGCGCGCGTGATATGGGTAAACGGCCAGAGATTTTCGTTATGGCGAAAGGCGCGTCGATGCGTGTAGCGATAGATCTGCTTAAATAATGAACCCATTAAGCCAGTTCCTGAGATTTCAACAGTTGCCGAACCCGGGACGCGGGAATATCGCCCGTGCTGCTGCCGCTTTCCGGGCGCACCACGTGCTGATTTTTACCATAGCCGCCAATTAGCCCCGGATCGGTCGGGCCGTACAGCGTGAAGTTCGGTTTATCGAGCGCGGCGGTGAGGTGGCTCAGCCCCGTGTCGACGGAAACGACCCCGCGCGCGCCGGCCAGCACCTGGGCTACCTGCTCCAGGCTCATGCGCGGCAGGACGTCGACAAAATCGTGCCCTTCCGCCAGGCGTCCGGCCCGCGCCTCTTCATGGGGGGCGCCCCACGGCAGTTTGATGCGTATGCCGCTGTCGGCAAGCAGGGCGATAAGCGCCCGCCAGTTCTCTTCCGGCCAGTGTTTATCATCGCGCGTCGTGGCGTGAAGGAACACCAGATACGGCGCAGCGGACGGGTCAGCCTGACGCAAAAAATGGCGGGCGATCGCGTAGTCGCCCTGGGTTTCCGGCTTCGCGTAGCCGAGGCTTTTCGCAAACAGCTCGCGGGTGCGCTCAACGGCGTGCTGCTGTTTAGCGATATGGTGACGCCGGTTGTAAAACAGGCTCGCCAGCGGCTCGCGGGCGGTCTGCCAGTCCATACCGTGCTTCACGCCGCGGGCCAGTCGGGTGACCAGCGCGGCGCTCTTCACCAGCCCCTGGGCATCGATGATAGCGTCGTACTTTTCCGCGCGCACGGCCTCGCGGAACGCCTTGCGCTCGGCTTTGATCGGCGCGGAAAACCACGCCTTACGCCAGCGGCGAATCGCCACCGGGATGACCCGGTCGACGCTCTCATGCCAGGAAGGGATCTGCGCGAAGCCTTCTTCAACCACCCAGTCGAAACGAATGCCGGGAAAGGCCAGCGCGGCGTCGCTCAGCGCGGGCAGCGTGTGCAGCACGTCGCCCATGGACGAGGTTTTTACGATCAGTACCCGCATCCGTCAGGCTTCCTCTTGTTCCGTTTTTTCCAGCAGCAGGTCGTTTAATTCTTCCAGTACGCGCTGCGGCGTAATGTCGATCAAACTCTGATGATAGCCTTCGGCGGCGTCGCCTTTACGCACTTTGTGGTAGCCGCTGATCAGGCGGATCACGCGCGCTTTGTGCGACAGCGGTGGAGTGAAGTCCGGGCTGCTGGGCCCGTAGAGCGCCACCAGCGGACGGTCCAGCGCCGCGGCGACGTGCATCAGGCCGGAATCGTTGCTGACTACCGCTTTACAGGCGGCGATCAGAATAACGGCCTGCTCAAGCTGGGTTTCGCCGGCCAGATTGCGGCACCATGCCTGCTGTTCGGTCGTGAGCGCGGCGAGGATTTCATTGCCCGCTTCGTGGTCTTTCGCGGAGCCAAACAGTACGATCTGAAAGCCTTCGTCGATCAGCTGTTTCGCCAGCTCGGCGTAGTGATAGTGCGGCCAGCGTTTTGCCGGGCCGAACTCTGCGCCGGGGCAGAAGCCGATAATCGGGCGCTCGGCTGAGAGATTAAACGCGCTGCAGGCCTGCGATTTTTCGCCTTCATGCACCTGCAGCTGCGGCCAGAGCAGCGGCTGCGGCAGATCTTTCGCGCAGCGCATCACGCCTTTATCGTATGCGAGACCGACGTAGCGTTCGACCATCAGCGGCCAGGCGTCTTTATCCAGCTTACGGGCATCGTTCAGCAGGCCGTAGCGCATCTCGCCGAGCCAGCCTGTGCGATGCGGTATTCCCGCAAAGAACGGCACGAGGGCCGATTTAAACGAGTTGGGCAGCACGAAAGCGCGATCGTAGCGACGTTCGCGCAGGCTGTGCCCAAGCTTACGCCGTTCACCGATTTCCAGCGCGCCGTGGCCGAGCGGCATCGGGATCGCTTCGTTGACTTCCGGCATGCGCGATAGCAGCGGACGGCACCATGCGGGCGCCATCACGTCGATTATCGCCTGGGGATAGCGCGCCCTGAGCGTACGGTAAAGACTTTGCGACATCATCATGTCGCCCACCCATGACGGGCCAACCACCAATATTTTCATTCATTCCATCCTTCAAGCTGTCTCTGCGTTGGCTGCCTGCGTTCCCTCCGGTCACTGATTTTAGTCAGCTCCCGGAGAATCACTGAGTTGCCGCCTTGATACCGCTCGAATGATTTTATGAATTCGCATGATTGTCGCGATTGAGCCAGGCCATATATTCCGTTACGCCTTCGGCAACGGTCTTAAACGGTTTATCGTAGCCCGCTGCGCGCAGGTTAGTCAGATCCGCCTGGGTAAACGCCTGATAGCGGCCTTTGAGTTTATCCGGGAACGGAATGTACTCGATGCTGCCTTTCTGGTGATAAGCCAGCGTTGCGTCTGCAACGGCCTGGAAAGACTCCGCGCGCCCGGTGCCGAGGTTGAAGATGCCGGAAACGCCGTTTTCCCAGAACCACAGGTTCACCGCCGCGACGTCGCCGACGTAGACGAAGTCGCGCTTGAAGCCGTCGCTGCCTTCGAACAGTTTCGGACTTTCGCCATTATTCAACTGGGTGTTCAGATGGAAAGCGACGCTGGCCATGCTGCCTTTATGGCCTTCGCGCGGCCCGTAGACGTTGAAATAGCGGAAGCCGACAATCTGCGAGTTCGCTTCCGGCAGGATCTGACGGACGTATTCATCAAACAGAAACTTGGAGTAGCCGTAAACGTTGAGCGGCTGCTCGTATTCGCGGGATTCAATAAAGTCGCTGGTGCGGCCGCCGTAGGTCGCTGCGGAAGAGGCGTACAGGAACGGGATTTCACGCTCCAGACAGTAGTGCAGTACCTCTTTGGAATACTGATAGTTGTTATCCATCATGTACTTGCCGTCCCACTCCGTGGTGGAAGAGCAGGCGCCTTCATGGAAAATAGCGTCGATATCGCCGAACTCTTCGCCCGCCATAATCTGGATCAGAAAGTCTTCTTTATCCATGTAGTCGGCAATGTTCAAATCCACCAGATTGATGAATTTGGTCCCGTCTTTCAGATTATCTACGACCAGAATGTCGGTAATACCCTGGTCATTCAGCGCTTTAACGATATTGCTGCCGATAAAGCCTGCGCCGCCGGTAACGATGATCATAACTGTAACCTTTGAAGTTGGTAGTCCAGAGACAATCCGGACATGAATACTCCTATCATATCACTACATCGGAAAGGCTTCAGCCATTCGCCGATAAGGTAGAGAGGGACTCGTGATTTATGCTGCAAATAATTCATGCAGTAATGCATCATCTCGTATCAGCGTATAGCTTTAGGTAATATGTGCCAAATTTTGCCGAATCTGGAGAGTTGCAATGCGTGGGGATTTCTACAAACAGTTAACCAATGACCTGGATACCGCGCGCGCGGAAGGGTTGTTTAAAGAAGAACGGATTATCACTTCGGCGCAGCAGGCGGATATCACCGTCGGCGGCAGCCAGGTGATTAACTTCTGCGCCAATAACTATCTCGGCCTCGCGAACCACCCGGAACTAATTGCCGCCGCGAAAAGCGGGATGGACAGCCACGGCTTCGGCATGGCCTCCGTGCGCTTTATCTGCGGTACCCAGGACAGCCACAAAGCGCTTGAGAAGAAGCTGGCCGATTTTCTCGGTATGGAGGATGCGATTCTGTACTCCTCCTGCTTCGACGCCAACGGCGGCCTGTTTGAAACCCTGCTCGGCGCAGAGGACGCGATTATCTCCGATGCCCTGAACCACGCGTCGATCATCGACGGCGTGCGCCTGTGTAAAGCGAAGCGCTTCCGCTATGCCAACAACGATATGCAGGAGCTGGAAGCCCGTCTGAAAGAGGCGCGTGAAGCCGGCGCGCGCCATGTGCTGATCGCCACCGACGGCGTGTTCTCCATGGACGGGGTGATCGCCAACCTGAAGGGCGTCTGCGATCTGGCGGATAAATACGACGCGCTGGTGATGGTCGATGATTCGCACGCCGTGGGTTTTGTGGGTGAAAACGGCCGCGGCTCCCATGAGTACTGCGACGTGATGGGCCGCGTCGACATTATCACCGGTACGCTGGGTAAAGCGCTGGGCGGCGCGTCCGGCGGCTATACCGCCGCGCGTAAAGAAGTCGTCGAGTGGCTGCGCCAGCGCTCGCGTCCGTATCTGTTCTCCAACTCGCTGGCGCCGGCGATTGTCGCCGCCTCCATCAAAGTGCTGGAGATGGTGGAAGCGGGCAGCGAGCTGCGCGATCGTCTGTGGGCTAACGCGCGCCTGTTCCGTGAAAAAATGACCGCGGCAGGGTTTACCCTTGCGGGTGCCGATCACGCCATTATCCCGGTGATGCTCGGTGAAGCCACCGTGGCGCAGCAGTTCGCGCGCGAGCTGCAAAAAGAAGGTATTTACGTCACCGGATTCTTCTACCCGGTGGTACCAAAAGGCCAGGCGCGTATCCGTACCCAGATGTCTGCGGCGCATACCCCTGAACAAATTGAACGTGCGGTGGAAGCCTTTACCCGCATCGGTAAACAACTGGGCGTCATTGCCTGAGGGTGTGAGATGAAAGCGTTATCCAAACTAAAGGCGGAAGAAGGCATCTGGATGACCGACGTACCGGAACCGGAAGTCGGCCACAACGATCTGCTGATTAAAATTCGCAAGACCGCGATTTGCGGTACCGACGTGCATATCTACAACTGGGACGAGTGGTCGCAAAAGACCATTCCGGTTCCGATGGTGGTGGGGCATGAATACGTCGGCGAAGTGGTGGGTATCGGTCAGGAGGTTCGCGGCTTTAAGCTGGGCGACCGCGTTTCCGGCGAAGGGCATATCACCTGCGGCCACTGCCGTAACTGCCGCGCCGGGCGTACGCATTTGTGCCGCAATACGACGGGCGTCGGCGTCAACCGTCCGGGCTGTTTTGCCGAATATCTGGTGATCCCGGCGTTTAACGCCTTTAAAATCCCCGACAATATCTCTGACGATCTGGCGTCGATTTTCGATCCGTTTGGCAACGCCGTGCATACCGCGCTTTCATTCGACCTCGTCGGTGAAGATGTGCTGGTTTCCGGCGCCGGCCCGATCGGCGTGATGGCCGCCGCGGTGGCGAAACACGTTGGCGCGCGCAACGTCGTGATTACCGACGTTAACGAATATCGCCTGGAGCTGGCGCGCAAAATGGGCGTCACCCGGGCGGTGAACGTGGCGAAAGAGAACCTTAACGATGTGATGGCCGAGCTGGGCATGACCGAGGGTTTCGACGTGGGTCTGGAGATGTCCGGCGCGCCGCCGGCGTTCCGCACCATGCTCGATACCATGAACCACGGCGGGCGTATTGCCATGCTGGGTATTCCGCCGTCGGATATGTCTATCGACTGGACCAAGGTGATCTTCAAGGGGCTGTTTATCAAAGGGATTTATGGTCGCGAAATGTTCGAAACCTGGTACAAGATGGCCGCGCTCATCCAGTCCGGGCTCGATCTGTCGCCGATCATCACCCACCGCTTTGGCATTGATGATTTCCAGCAGGGCTTTGACGCGATGCGCTCCGGCCAGTCTGGCAAAGTCATTCTCAGCTGGGATTAATTCCGCCCCGGTCAGGATGGTAAAAAAGCGCCCACGGGCGCTTTTTTGAGAGTTATCCTACAATTTTGTGATACTTAATCCACTCCGCACTTTTTCTAAATCGCTTTCTCGCCTATTCGTTTATACAGTCAGTTTAACCATGGTTTAACCCTATAAAGATTATGCTTAAACTTTCTGTATGCTTATTGACCTGTAATTCATCCCGCTTATTACGGGAGGTGTTACCGCCGCTGCTCAGGGTGGCTGATGAATTTATCGTCGTCGATTCAGGCAGTACGGATGCTACGCTGCAGATTTGCCAACAGTTCGGTCTCTCCGTTCACCATCATCCTTATACCGCTCACGGTACGCAGATGAATTATGCGACCTCCCTGGCCCGCCACGACTGGGTGCTGTGTGTGGACAGCGATGAGATCCTTGACGACGAGGTGGTGGCGGCAATTCTGGCGCTCAAGGCCGGCGATGAGCCGGACCCCGCCTGCGCATGGCGTCTGCCGCGCTACTGGTTCGTGCTGGGTGAAGAGGTGCGCACCATTTATCCGGTATCATCGCCGGATTTCCCGGTTCGCTTGTTTAATCGCTCCGTCGCCAGGTTCAACGATCGGCCGGTAGACGATCAGGTGGTTGGCTTTACGCACTCTGCCCGGCTACCGGGATTCGTGCGCCACGATACCTTCTACTCCCTGCATGAAGTGTTTAGTAAGCTCAATAGCTACACCACGCGGCTGGTTAAACACCAGAAAATCAGGCCGTCTCTTGCGCGCGGAGCGATCAGCGCGATTGGCGCTTTCTTTAAGTGGTATCTGTTCAGCGGAGCGTGGCGAAAGGGCAAGGTTGGCGTGGTCACCGGGCTTTACGCGACCTGTTACAGCTTTCTTAAATACTTTAAAGCCTGGTATGCCCATCAGGACAAGCCGGAATCCGCGGCGGATAAGCACACGGATTCCCGGATGATTTAGTTTGTGGGCTTATCCCAGCCCTGCCACTTTAGCTGGTAATACTGCACCAGCGTGCTCTGAGTGATGCTTTCGCTAAGAATGGTAAAGAAGCGGCTGGCGTTGACCGGCTCCGGCGGGCGCTTAGATTTGCACTGTTTCACGCCGCGGAACGGATTGCGCGGCGGCTGAACGGACGGCGGCGCTGTGTTCGGCGTTGAGGTATCCACCTGCGGCTCGTTGAGCAGGCTGCTCGGGCGAACCAGAGTGATATCCGGCGGCAGGTTATACACCACCTGCTGCAGCACGCGCACCGTCGTCGGGTGCGGGTGGCCGATAGCAATGGCGGAGCCGTTGCGCCGCGCCAAAGCGATAGCGCGGTTGAACTGATAGCGGATATCCGCTTCGTTTTGGGTATCGTCGAGGAAAACCTTACGCTTAATCACCTTTACGCCGGTGCCCTGCGCCGCGCGCATGGCCTGGGTATTGCCGATGGTGACGCTATCGAGGAAGTAGAGATTGTAGCGCTCGAGCGCCTGCATCACCTTCTGCATGCCGAAGAGATTCGACGTCATGGCGCTGCCCATATGGTTATTCAGCCCCACGGCGTACGGAACCTTACCGTAGGCTTCGCGGATAATGCGCTCTATCTCGCTGCTGTTCATCTCCGGGCGGAGGGTGTCTTTTTCCAGCGGCTGTTTGCTGAGCGGCGCCATTGGCAGGTGGATGAGCACCTCGTGGCCGAGATTATGCGCTCTGGTCGCCATTTCTCGGGCGTGGGGCGCATTAGGAAGGACGGCAACGGAGATCGTCGCTGGCAGCGCCAGCACCTGGTTTTCCGTTTGTGGACGATAGCCAAAGTCGTCGATAACAATGGAGAGTTTGCCGGCAAAAACCGGCGACGCCATAACCAGCGTACCGGTTACCGCGAGTGCAATTCTGCGAAATTGAAGCAAAACTTATCTTCCCAACCACGGCTGTGGATTGACCGCCTGACCCTGGCGGCGAATTTCGAAATAGAGCGACGGACGGCCCTGACCGCCGCTGCTGCCTACGAGAGCGATCGGCTGGCCCGCCCGGACCTGAGTGCCGACGCTGACCAGCGCGCTTTGGTTATAGCCGTAAAGACTCATGTCGCCTTTGCCGTGTTCAACGACCACCACCAGGCCATAGCCCTGCAGCCAGTCGGCGAGAATAACCCGACCATCGGCAACGGCTTTGACCTCGGTGCCTTCAGACGCAGCGATAACCATCCCCTTCCAACGTAGTTCACCTTGCAGCTGTTCGCCATAGCGATGGAGAATTGAGCCGCGAACCGGCCAGAATGCCTGGCCGCGCGGTGAGCCAAGTCCGCCGGTGCGGGACATCAGCGAGCGTTCGCTTTCGGTAGGTTTGTAGGTGGTGCCTTTACGCGAGGCTTCCTGCTGGCGATCGCGCACATCCTGCGCTTCGCGGGCTTCGCGATCCGCCCGCGCTTTGGCCGCCGCCGCCGCCTGGGCGATACGGCCGCGCAGACGTGATTCGTTAGCCCGCATCTCGCTGAGCTGCTGCTGGCCTTGCTGAATGGAGGATTCCAGGCTGGCGAGGGTCTTTTTACGCTCGTTGCGCGCCTGCTCCAGCTTGCTCTGCTGGGCGCGCTGTTCGTACACCAGGGTTTGCTGCTGGCTCTGTTTCTCTTCCAGCATCGATTTTTGCACCGCCACGTCTTCGCGGGTTTTCTTCAGCTGGGCGATGGTTTCCTGGCGCGCCTGGTTCAGATAGCCAAAGTAGGCCTGCAGGCGCTGATTACGCTGCCCCTCTTCGCCGCTGAGGATCATCTGGATGCCGGTATGCGGCCCCTGACGAAACGCGGCGTCGAGCTGCGCGGAAAGGTTACGCTCCTGCGAGGCGCGCTGACGCTCCAGCTTGGCCAGCGCGGCGTTCATTTCGTCGATCTGCTTATTCAGCTGGTTCAGCGTTTCCTGGGTTTCGCGCAGCTTGCGCGCGGCGGCGGAGATGGCCTCCTCCTGCGCTTTTAGCTGGGCGACCAGGGAAGCGCGCTGCTGCTGCTGCTGCTTAATCGCCCGCTGTTTAGCGGCGATATCGGCCTGAATGGATTTAAGCTGGTCGCGATCGTCGGCGTGAGCAGATGCGGCGCACAGCAATACGCCAGCGCTAAGCGCGCTGGCGTAAAAGACGGATCGAACTGCCGTTGCGATCCATGTAGTTGAATACGTCGCCTTTCCCCTCATGGGGAAGGATTATTCCACGATGAACAGCGGCTTGCCAGTCATCTCTTGCGGGATTTCCATTCCCATCAGCGTCAGCATGGTCGGCGCGATGTCGGAAAGTTTACCGCCGTTGACCGCTTTGACGTTTTTATCGCCAACGTAAATCAGCGGAACCGGCAGGTTGGTGTGCGCGGTGTGCGCCTGGCCGGTGGCCGGATCGCGCATCTGCTCGGCGTTGCCGTGGTCTGCGGTGATCAGCAGCTGTCCGCCAACGGATTCAACGGCTTTGCTCACCTGGTCGATGCAGTCATCCAGCGCTTCGACCGCTTTAACGGCGGCTTCCATTACGCCGGTGTGGCCAACCATATCGCCATTCGGGTAGTTACAGATGATGGTGTCGAACTGACCGCCCTTGATGGCGGCAACCAGTTTTTCGGTCAGCTCAGCGGAGCTCATTTCCGGCTGCAGATCGTAGGTGGCGACCTTCGGTGAATTGATCAGAATGCGCTCTTCGCCTTTGAACGGCTCTTCAACGCCGCCGTTGAAGAAGAAGGTCACGTGAGCGTATTTTTCAGTTTCGGAGATGCGCAGCTGGGTTTTGTCGTTCTTCGCCATCCATTCGCCGAAGGTGTTCACCAGAGATGCCGGCGGATAAGCGCAGGCGACTTTAATGTCCGCGGCGTACTCGGTCAGCATGACGAAATCGAGGTTCACCACTTTCTTACGGGCGAAGCCGTCGAAATCGGCGTTAACGAAGGCGCGGGTAATTTCGCGCGCGCGGTCGGCGCGGAAGTTCATGAAAATCAGCGCATCGCCGTCTTCCATCGCCGCATCGGCCTGGCCTTCAGCGCGAATAACGGTCGCTTTCACGAACTCATCGTTTTCATCGCGCGCATAAGCGGCCTGCAGGCCCGCAACTGCGGTATCGGCCTGGAACTCGCCTTTTGCCAGGGTCATCAGATCGTAAGCCTGCTCAACGCGGTCCCAACGGTTGTCGCGGTCCATGGCGTAGTAGCGGCCAACGATCGAGGCGACGCGGCCTTTGCCCAGCGCGGCAAATTTGTCTTCGAATTTCGCCAGCGTCTTTTCAGCGCTGCGCGGCGGAGTATCGCGGCCGTCGAGGAAGGCGTGCAGATAGATTTTATCCGCGCCGCGTTCGGCTGCCAGCTCAACCATCGCCATGATGTGGTCTTCGTGGCTGTGGACGCCGCCCGGAGACATCAGGCCCATGATATGCACGGCTTTGCCTGCGGCAACGGCTTTATCGACCGCGCCGGTCAGTACCGGGTTGGCGAAGAAGGTACGTTCTTTGATTTCAACGTCCAGGCGGGTGAGATCCTGATACACGATACGGCCCGCGCCGAGGTTGACGTGGCCCACTTCGGAGTTGCCCATTTGACGATCCGGCAGACCGACTTCCAGGCCTGAAGCATCAATCAGGGTATGCGGACGTTTCGCCCACAGTGCGTCCATAACAGGGGTTTTGGCGCTGTAAATAGCGTTATCCTGCTGGTCTTCACGGTAGCCATAGCCATCCAGAATCACCAGTACCATAGGTTTTTTAGAAACCGACATTGCGACAACCTCATGCTCAAAGACAGAAAATTTGCGTAATTTTACTACAGCTGAATCGATCAAATCACCGTAAAAGATCAAAGAAAGAGGGCGGCCAGAGCGCATTGCCGCGGCGAGAGCGGTTTTTTTTCGTGACGGGCCGCAGAAAATACATTACATCGCGCTCACTGGCTGTATTTGCCGCAATGCACAGGTATACTCCTTCCCTGGTTTTTTTATCACTTAGTCGGGAGTTGTAACCCCCCATGCAAGAAATTATGCAATTCATCAGCCGTCACCCCGTCCTGAGCATCGCGTGGGTCGCGCTGCTGGTGGCGGTGCTGTTCACCACCTTTAAAGGGCTGATGTCGAAAGTTAAAGTCATCACCCGCGGTGAAGCGACGCGCCTGATCAACAAAGAAGATGCCGTGGTTGTCGATCTGCGTCAGCGTGACGATTTCCGTAAAGGCCACATTGCGGGTTCTATTAACCTGCTGCCGAGCGATATCAAAGCAAATAACGTCGGCGAGTTGGAAAAGCACAAAGCACAACCCATTATAGTGGTAGACGGCTCAGGTATGCAGGCGCAAGAACCCGCCAGCGCGCTGAACAAAGCCGGTTTTGAAAAGGTCTTCGTACTGAAAGAAGGCATCGCTGGCTGGAGCGGCGAGAACCTTCCGCTGGTACGCGGTAAATAATTTACCCGCGTCTTTATGGCGTAGCGCGGTTTTCCCTGCGGCGGCTATTCGTCAGCGGGAAAACAACGCCTGCGGCGTAAAACTCTCGGGGGTAAAAACAGGAGTGAAGTCATGGCCAATATTGATATCTATACCAAAGCGACCTGCCCGTTCTGCGTACGTGCAAAAGCGCTGCTGAACAGCAAGGGCGTGACGTTCAACGAGTTGCCTATCGATGGCGATGCTGCGAAGCGTGAAGAGATGATTCAGCGCAGCGGTCGAACGACGGTTCCGCAGATTTTTATTGATGCGCAGCACATTGGCGGCTGTGACGACTTGTACGCGCTTGATTCACGTGGTGGACTCGATCCCCTCCTGCGCTAATTTTTGCGCTCATCCCCATTGGACGGGCGTACTTAAGGACAACACGAAAGGGTTTTACTATGTCAGAACAAAACAGCACCGAAATGACTTTCCAGATTCAGCGCATCTACACCAAAGATATTTCTTTTGAAGCGCCGAACGCGCCGCAAGTTTTCCAGAAAGATTGGCAGCCGGAAGTTAAACTTGATCTGGATACCGCTTCCAGCCAGCTGGCTGAAGGCGTGTATGAAGTGGTGCTGCGCGTGACCGTAACCGCCTCTCTGGGCGAAGAAACCGCATTCCTGTGCGAAGTACAGCAGGGCGGTATTTTCTCCATCGAAGGCATCGACGGCACCCAGATGGCGCACTGCCTCGGCGCATACTGCCCGAACATTCTGTTCCCGTACGCGCGTGAGTGCATCACCAGCCTGGTTTCCCGCGGCACCTTCCCGCAACTGAACCTTGCGCCAGTGAACTTCGATGCGCTGTTTATGAACTATCTGCAGCAGCAGGCTGGCGAAGGTGCTGAACAACATCAGGATGCCTGATGAACGCGCTTAACGCTGCAATGACTGTGATCGGTGCCGGCTCTTACGGCACCGCTCTTGCCATCACCCTGGCAAGAAATGGCCACCACGTTGTGCTGTGGGGCCATGACCCGAAACATATTGCGACGCTGCAGCACGACCGCTGCAACGCCGCATTTCTTCCTGACGTTCCTTTCCCCGACACGCTGCATCTGGAAAGCGATCTGGCGACCGCGCTGGCGGCCAGCCGCGATATCCTCGTCGTCGTGCCGAGCCACGTTTTCGGCCAGGTGCTGCGGCAGATTAAACCGCTGATGCGCCCCGACGCTCGCCTGGTATGGGCGACGAAAGGTCTGGAAGCGGAAACCGGGCGCCTGCTGCAGGACGTGGCCCGTGAAGCGCTGGGCGACGCTATCCCCCTGGCGGTGATTTCCGGCCCGACCTTCGCGAAAGAGCTGGCGGCAGGCCTGCCGACGGCGATCTCGCTGGCGTCGACGGATCCGCAGTTCGCTGACGATTTGCAAAGCCTGCTGCACTGCGGCAAGAGCTTCCGCGTCTATATCAACCCGGACTTTATCGGCGTGCAGCTCGGCGGGGCGGTGAAAAACGTCATCGCTATCGGCGCCGGCATGTCTGACGGCATTGGCTTTGGCGCCAACGCGCGTACCGCGCTGATTACCCGCGGGCTGGTTGAGATGTCGCGCCTCGGGGAGGCCCTGGGCGCCGATCCGGAGACCTTTATGGGGATGGCGGGCTTAGGCGATCTGGTGCTCACCTGCACCGATAACCAGTCGCGTAACCGCCGCTTCGGCATGATGCTCGGTCAGGGCATGGATGTGCAAAGCGCGCAGGAGAAGATTGGCCAGGTGGTTGAAGGCTATCGCAATACCAAAGAGGTTCGCGTTCTGGCGCAGCGTTTAGGCGTCGAAATGCCAATAACCGAGGAAATTTATCAGGTATTGTATTGCGGAAAAATTGCGCGCGAGGCAGCATTGACCTTATTAGGTCGTGCACGCAAGGACGAGCGTAGCAACTAACTGCGATGGAACCTGGATCACCTGAATGACCCGGCCAGCAAAGAACTGGCCGGTCATTATTATATCGTCTGGAGTCAGCAATGCCGTGTGAAGAACTGGATATCGTCTGGAATAATATTAAAGCCGAAGCTCGGGCTTTAGCTGACTGTGAGCCAATGCTCGCCAGTTTTTACCACGCCACGCTACTCAAGCACGAAAATCTCGGCAGCGCCCTGAGCTATATGCTGGCGAATAAACTGGCTTCTCCGATCATGCCCGCCATCGCGATTCGTGAAGTGGTGGAAGAGGCCTACGCCGCCGACCCGGAAATGATTGCCTCCGCCGCCTGCGATATTCAGGCGGTGCGAACGCGCGACCCGGCGGTGGATAAATACTCCACCCCGCTGCTCTATCTGAAAGGATTCCACGCGCTGCAGGCCTATCGTATCGGCCACTGGCTGTGGAATCAGGGGCGTCGGGCGCTGGCGATCTTCCTGCAAAATCAGGTTTCCGTATCGTTCCAGGTGGATATCCACCCGGCGGCGAAGATTGGCCGCGGGATCATGCTGGACCACGCCACCGGCATCGTCGTCGGCGAAACGGCGGTGATTGAAGACGACGTATCGATTCTGCAATCCGTGACCCTGGGCGGTACCGGTAAAACCAGCGGCGATCGTCATCCGAAAATTCGCGAAGGGGTGATGATTGGCGCCGGGGCGAAAATCCTCGGCAATATCGAAGTTGGACGCGGGGCAAAAATCGGCGCGGGTTCGGTGGTGCTACAGCCGGTGCCGCCGCATACTACCGCCGCAGGCGTTCCCGCCCGCATTGTGGGCAAGCCGGAGAGCGATAAGCCCGCGATGGATATGGATCAGCACTTTAACGGCATACACCATACCTTCGAGTACGGCGACGGTATTTGATTGATTTCCCGGAGGCGATGCTGCGCATCTGTCCGGGCTACAAAACCGAGCGCTGTCTGGTAGCCCGGACAGGCGCTACGCGCCGCCTCCGGGAGAAAGCGAGCTCAGCTGCGCAGCACCGCGCCGGGATAGCCCAGCTGG
This sequence comes from Klebsiella sp. CB_Kp196, assembly GCF_040061575.1. Lineage (NCBI taxonomy): Bacteria > Pseudomonadati > Pseudomonadota > Gammaproteobacteria > Enterobacterales > Enterobacteriaceae > Klebsiella > Klebsiella sp. CB_Kp196. The sequence continues at coordinate 19,912 of NZ_JBEAFH010000040.1, read as the reverse complement.
CGCCAGGCTTCATAGACCACCACCGACACCGCATTTGACAGGTTCATGCTGCGGCTGTCCGGCATCATCGGAATACGGATTTTTTGTTCTGCCGGCAGAGCATCAAGAATGCTGCCCGGCAGTCCGCGGGTTTCCGGGCCAAACAGCAGAAAATCGCCGTCCTGATAGCTTACCGCGCTGTGCGCCAGCGTGCCTTTGGTCGTCAGGGCGAACAGGCGCTGCGGCTTTGCACTTTCAATAAAGGCGGCGTAATCACCATGGCGCTGGACGGCGGCAAACTCGTGGTAATCCAGACCTGCGCGGCGAAGACGCTTATCGTCCCAGGCAAAACCCATGGGTTCGATAATATGCAGATTGAAGCCGGTGTTGGCGCACAGGCGGATGATATTCCCGGTATTTGGCGGGATTTCTGGTTCGAATAAGACGATGTTAAGCATGCTGCCCCCTTAATTGCGGGGGGCAGAATAGCAGATATTTGGTTAACCCTCACCCTGCTCCTCTCCCGGAAAGAGAGCGGGAGAAAACCGGCGCCGGCCTGTGAGCCGGATGGCCTGATGAGGACGTTAACCCGCCTGCCGGACGGTTCCCTCTCCCTGTGGGAGAGGGTCAGGGATAACCGCCGCGTTTCCTGCTTTGATCGCATCAAAGGTCCGCAGCGCATCGGCGTTCTGGACTAAAGATTCACGGCTGATTTCGCCGATGGTTTTCGCGCCGGTCAGCGTCATCGCCACCTTCATCTCTTTCTCTATCAGGTTCAGCAGATTGGCGACGCCCTGTTTGCCGTGCGTGGCCAGCGCATACAGATAAGCGCGGCCCAGCAGCACGCTATCGGCGCCGAGGGCAATCATCCGCACCACATCAAGGCCGTTGCGAATACCGCTGTCGGCAAGAATTGTGATATCGCCTTTAACCGCGTCGGCAATCGCGGGCAGGGCGCGAGCGGAAGAGAGCACGCCGTCGAGCTGGCGGCCGCCGTGGTTGGAAACCACGATCCCGTCAGCGCCGAAGCGCACCGCATCGCGGGCGTCTTCCGGATCGAGGATCCCCTTGATCACCATCGGGCCGTCCCAAAAGTCGCGGATCCACTCAAGGTCTTTCCAGGAAATCGAAGGATCGAAGTTATTCGCCAGCCAGCCGATATAATCCTCCAGACCGGTCGGCTTGCCGAGATAGGCGGAGATGTTGCCCAAATCGTGCGGACGGCCGTTTAACCCGACGTCCCATGCCCACTGCGGATGGGTCACCGCCTGCCAGTAGCGGCGCATTGCCGCGTTCGGGCCGCTCATCCCGGAGTGAGCATCGCGATAGCGCGCGCCGGGGGTCGGCATATCGACGGTAAAGACCAGCGTTGAACAGCCCGCCGCCTTCGCCCGCTCCAGCGCATTGCGCATAAAACCGCGGTCGCGCAGGACGTACAGCTGGAACCACATCGGGCGCTTAATGGTCGGGGCGACCTCTTCAATCGGGCAGACGGAAACGGTAGAGAGGGTAAACGGAATACCTTTTTCATCCGCCGCGCCGGCGGCCTGCACTTCACCGCGGCGGGCGTACATCCCGCACAGCCCAACCGGCGCCAGCGCCGTTGGCATCGCCAGCTTCTCGTTGAATAAGGTGGTTTCCAGGCTCAGGTCCGACATATTGCGCAGAATGCGCTGGCGGAGCGCGACGTCGGACAGGTCCTCAACGTTGCGGCGCAGGGTGTGCTCGGCGTAAGCGCCGCCGTCGATATAGTGGAACAGGAACGGTGGCAGGATACGCTGTGCGGCGGCGCGGTAGTCGCTGGCGGCGGAAATAATCATCACAAGTTCTCCCTGGAATTTTCGTTATGGTCACCGGGCAGGCGGGTAATTCGCGCCTGGCGGGCCTGGTCTTCATCAAAGCGTTTGATGGTGGCGTGAACAAAGCCCAAATGGGCCATCATCGCCTGTCTGGCACCTTCCGGGTCACCGGCGATAATCGCCTCCATGACCGCCTGGTGCTGTTCGGTCAGGCGAGCGAAGACCGGCGGGACGAGATACATCCGCTGGCGGCTCTCCTTGACTGAGGACTGTAAAAGGTCAAAAAAACCGCGCATGGTTTGCAGCAGCACCACGTTATGCGACGCTTCGGCGATCGCCAGATGGAAGCGGACATCGGCCTGCGAGGCCAGGTCAGGGTCTTCGCTTTGGGTGGCTTCAAAGCAGAGGCGGATTTTCTCTTTTTCGGCATCGGTTGCCCGCATCGCCGCATGCCAGGCGGTACTGGCTTCGATGGCGTGACGGGCTTCGAGGATATCAAAGCTGTAATCGGGGTCGTCGGAGAGCAGCGTCTTCAGCGGTTGAACGATGTTTTGCTCCGACCACGCTTCGTGCTGCCAGCGCACGAAGGTGCCGCCGCCGCGACGGCTGAGCAGCACCCCTTCGTTGACCAGCATCGCCAGCGCTTCGCGCAGCGAATTGCGCGATACGCCCAGCTGCGCCGCCAGCTGACGTTCGGCGGGCAATCGCATGCCCGCCTCCAGCTTTTGTTCTTCAATCAGCGCCCGCACGCGACGGGCGACGTCGTCGGCAAGGCGTTTTGGCATCACTATCACGGGATCATCCAGGTTAAGACATACGCCTGCAGCGTGGTGATAACGCCGACCATACAGGTGAAAATCAGGCTGTGTTTGACGGTAAAACGGAACAGATCGGACTCCTTACCTACCAGACCGACCGCCGCACAGGCGATGGCGATAGACTGCGGAGAGATCATTTTCCCGGTCACGCCGCCGGTGGTGTTCGCTGCGACCAGCAGGATATCGGAGACGCCAATCTGCTGGGCCGCCGTGGCCTGCAGCGCGGCAAACAGCGCGTTAGACGAGGTATCCGAACCGGTCAGAAATACCCCCAGCCAGCCGAGGAACGGCGAGAAGAAGGTAAACGCATGACCGGTGTGCGCCAGCGCAAGCGCCAGCGTTGAGGATAGACCGGAATAGTTGGAGATAAAGGCGAACGCCAGCACCATGCCGATGGAGTAAATCGGCAGCGCCAGCTCTTTCAGCGTGCTGCCAAAGGTCGAGATCGCGTCTTTCGGCTTCATGCGCAGCCAGACGATGGAAAGCAGCGCGGCGAACAGGATGGCGGTGCCGGTGGCGGAGAGCCAGTCAAACTTATAGACCGCGGCGTACGGCGTGGCTTCGCTAACCACCGGCGGCATGCGGGCCACCATCTTGTCGAGGAACGGCACGGAAATATTAATCACAAAATCGTACATCGCGCCGCCGGGGGCGAAGAGCGCTTTGAACGGCGGCACGCTCCACAGGGTCACCGTCGCGGTCAGAAACAGGAACGGCGACCAGGCGCGAATCACCTGTCCCGGGGTGTAATGCGTGCGGGCCAGGTTCATATCGACCTGCGATGCGCCCATATCGCCGAAGCGGAAGATGCGTACCGGCTGCCAGCGTTTGAGGAACAGCGTCAGACAGACCAGCGATACCAGCGAAGAGATAATGTCCGGCAGCTCCGGGCCGAGGAAGTTAGAGCTGAGGTACTGAGCGATAGCAAAGGAGCCGCCGGCGACCATGACCGCAGGCCAGGTCTCTTTAATGCCGCGCCAGCCGTCCATAATCGCCATGATCCAGAACAGGACGATGATGGTCAGGAACGGCAGCTGACGGCCAACCATCTGGCCGATTTCGAAGCTGTCGAGGCCCGTCACCTGTCCGGCGACCAGAATCGGAATGCCCATCGCGCCAAATGCGACCGGCGCGGTGTTAACGATCAGACACAGGCCCGCTGCATACAGCGGGTTAAAGCCGAGCCCCACTAGCAGCGCTGCGGTGATGGCGACCGGCGCGCCAAAACCGGCGGCCCCTTCGAGGAACGCGCCGAAGGAGAAACCGACAATCAGCATTTGCAGACGCTGATCCGGGGTAATCGACAAAATCGATGAGCGGATAATGTCGAACTGCCCGGTTTTCACCGAGATTTTATAGACGAAGACCGCAGCGATAATAATCCACGCGATTGGCCACAGGCCGTAGAAGAAGCCGTAGATGACGGAGGCCAGCGCGTGGTCAACCGGCATTTTGTAGAACAGCAGAGCGACGGAGAGCGCAATGAGCACGGTCCAGGTCGCGGCAACGTACCCTTTCAGCTTGAGCTTTATCAGGGCAAAAAAGAAAAACAGAATCGGTAGCGATGCGATAAGACTCGATAGCCAGATGTTGCCGGCCGGATCGTAATTTTGTTGCCAGAGGTTCATGCAGGTCTCCATCGGGCCGTTATGATGCCGTGCTGAGTCTTGCGCTCTTAGCAGGTCACATCATTTGTAAAACTGGCCCAGCCAAATTGCGATTGTAGGATTAACGACAACGAATGGTTAATCAAATGTTATTGATGAGCAATATGTCTGTGACGAAAAATGATGGATATGTGAACCATTGGACGATTTAAGAAAACATTGGTAGGGCCAATTAGTGGGGAATGACGTTTGAAACAGAGCCTGTCCCGGAGGCGATGCTGCGCATCTGTCCGGGCTACACTCTCGCAGAGGGCAGTGAACCCGTAGCCCGGCTAAGCGTAGCGCGAGCCGGGGAGATTCACGGGATGAAGATATCAGAACGCGGTTTTTGAGAAGCCGGTCATCTCTTTGAGGCCCATTTCGCGGCCCAGCGCGGTCATCGGGTGGACAACAACCAGACCGCGTACGCTTTTCTTGAGCTTACCCATATCGGCCTGCTCTTTTTTGGTGATGGCGCGGCGATGCGGCATGCTCATCAGCTTTTGCGCTTCTTTGCTCAGCTTCTGGCCCTGAACCTCACGCAGGCGAACGAGTTCCGTCTCAATGGTGGCTTTCTCTTTTTCCAGCTCGGCGTATTTTTCTGCGGCGTCGACCAGGGACAGGTCGGCCTGCTGATGGTGGATAGCGTCGAGACGATCGCTCAGACGTTTAATTTCGTTTTTTTCGACTTCTTTCATGGTGGCTTAATCTATTAAGAAAGGGGCGTTATCAGACTATAGTATGTGCTGTCGCTTGGGTTGTGGGTAGTTATTTATCAAAACGTCGCCGTTTTTTGCTCATAACAACCGCAGCGGCATATTATAACTTATTGAACATAAAAATTATTTTAATCCAGAGTTGGCGAATATTCATTTCTGTGAAGCCTGACGGCCATTCAGCACGTTTTCCTCATCTGAAACCCTGTTTTTGGCTAATCCTTAATAGGATCATTCCCCCAAAAGAGGAGAGCGTGATGGCGAAAATAGGCGACAGCGTACCGCGCATTATTGATAAAGCCGTAGATTTTATGGCTTCAAGTCAGGCTTTTATGGAATATCTAAAAAAATCTCCGCGTTTGCAGCATATACCGCCGGATATCCCGGCAGATAAAGAAGCGCTATTTCTGCGGCGTCTTGAGTATTATCGTCAGCTTTATCGGCCGACGTGCGACCAGCAAGAGCCAGAATCAGAGCGTTGATTTTTGAAAGGCTTTTTTTAAGCTGATTTTAGAAATCAGCTCGGTCAGAGATAGCATCATTGTGGAACGTACGACCTGCTGGTAGCGCAGCTTTTGCATTGCCAGCAGTTCAGCATCGCTCTCATCAAATTGCGGCGTGGGCGGCAGGGCGGCGACGCAGTGCAGCTCGCCAAACGGTCCGAGGATCTCATCGTCGGTAAAGCTATACTCATTACCGTCGTGATTCAGCTCTTCGCGCAGGGCCATCAGCAGTTCAGCGTCTTCATATTCGGCGCGGCTAATCACCCCAAGGCCGTAAATCAGCTTCAGGCGTACAGAAAGGTCGCCAAGCGGCCCGTCGCCGTCCAGCAACGGCTCCACTGCGTATTTCACCGCGTAGTCGTCTTTACGGAATACCTGAAGCACCAGAATATTGACCGCTTCCGTCAGCAGTTCAACGGTGGCGATCAGGAAGCTTCTTACGGTTTTGCCAGCATTCAGACGTTCAAGCACACGGTTTTCAAATGCCTGTGTTTCTTCCATTATTGCCTGCATATCTGACATGAGTAATGGGCGCGGTTCGGACCGCGCCAGGTCTTGCCTCATTTGGTGGCGTTATAGTCGTTAACGGCTTCCGCCACCACCTCGCTTGCTGCGTCCAGACCCGAAATCTGCGCCAGCGCGGCCTGGGGGCCTTTCTCGGCAATCAGCGCCGCCAGTTCCTGCGCCTGCGGGTCTTCTTCGCTGCGGAAGTGCATGGCAGCGGCGATCCCTTTCACCAGATTGCGGTGCGGCAGGCCGTATTCCAGCGTACCGAGCAGCGGCTTAATTAAGCGGTCGCCCGCGCTCAGTTTGCGCAGCGGCTGGCGGCCAACGCGCTCAACGTCATCCTTCAGATACGGGTTCTCAAAACGACCGATAATTTTCTGGATGTAAGCGGCGTGCTTTTGCGCATCAAAGGCATAGCGTTTGATCAGCACCGCGCCGCTCTCTTCCATGGCGCCTTTGACCACGGCGCGAATGTGCTCATCAAGAATCGCGTCGCGAATCGTCTGATGACCCGCCAGTTTTCCGAGGTAGGCGGTTATAGCATGTCCGGTGTTTAAGGTGAATAGCTTACGTTCGACAAATGCCATCAGGTTATCGGTTAATTCCATACCTGGGATGTTCGGCAGTTCGCCTTTGAACTGGGTCTTATCGACAATCCACTCGCTGAAGGTTTCCACGGTGACTTCCAGCGGGTCGCGAGTGGCGGAAGCCGACGGCGGAACGATGCGGTCAACGGCGGAATCAACGAAGCCGACATTGGCTTCAACCCAGGCTTTGTCTTCTTCGGCGAGGGCGTTAAAAACGTGACCCTTCAGCTGGGTGGTGCCGCGGACCATGTTCTCGCAGGCGATGATATTCAGCGGGGCGGTAATCCCCTGCGCCTTACGTTTGGCCAGGCCTTTGGCAATCGCCGGGGCGATGCGTTCCAGCACGACCGGGCCGACGGCGGTGGTCACCAGATCCACGCTGGCAATCAGCTCTACAACTTCGTCGCCGATGCTGCTGACGGCGTCAACGCCGGAAACGGTATCGACCTGCTCATTCTCGCCGACCACGTGAACCTGGTAGCTATGACGGGCATTCAGGGCATCGAGCACGACCTGATTTACATCCGCAAACGTCAGCTGTATCCCCGCGTCCGCCAGCAGTTTGCCGATAAAGCCACGACCGATATTACCTGCGCCAAAATGTAATGCTTTCATAGTATTAACCTTCAATTAATGTTTTTACCTGAGAGGGCTGGGGTCAGGCGTTTCCCTCACCCCAACCCTCTCTCCCCACGCGTAAGGAGAGAGGGGGGCGTTGCCCGGCGCACCGCCGGGTGACGGATTACGCTTTCAGCAGCGTCAGAACTTCTTCAACGCTGGTGGTTTTTGCCAGACGCTCAATGACCGATTCATCGTCCAGCGCGTTGGTCAGGCTGGTAATCACCTGGATATGCTCGTTATTACGCGCGGCAATACCGATAACCAGGCGAGCCACCTCGTCCTCTTCTTCGCCGAAGCGTACGCCTTCCGGGTACTGGCAGAAGACGATGCCGGTTTTCAGAACGCGATCTTTGGCTTCGATAGTGCCGTGCGGGACCGCGATGGACTCACCCAGATAGGTGGAGGTCAGCTTTTCACGGTCCAGCATCGCCTGGACGTATTCCGGCTCAACGTAGCCGCCTTTCACCAGCTGCTCGCCGGCAAACAGAATCGCTTCTTCTTTGGTCGCCGCTTTACGACCGAGGAAGATGTTTTCCGCGCCGAGTTTGAACAGATTGGTGTCAGACGCATCGAAGCTGTCTTTCAGGCTGTCGCGGACTTTCTCTTCGTTATCCGTGTGGCGCTGCGCCGAAACCAGACGTTCGGTCAGGCTGGTGTACAGGCCGCTGTCGAGGAAGTTGGTCAGCGAAATATGCTGCGCCTGCGGCACCTGACGCATCGCACGCTCGGTCAGGTCGCGGTGGGTGATGACCAGGTCAACATCCGGCGGCAGGTTGTTGATCGCACTGTTAGTCACGGAGATGTTGCTCAGCCCGGCATCCTGCACTTTTTTACGCAGCACGCCTGCGCCCATCGCGCTGGAGCCCATACCGGCGTCGCAGGCGACGATGATTTTACGCACGTGGCTCAGGTCGTTCGCGACATCGCCAGCGGCCAGCGGCGTGGCGCCGCCTTTGGACTGCGCTTTCATATCCTGCATGCGACGGGTCGCGGCTTCGATATCATCTTCTTCTTTAACTTTGCTGGTTTTCAGCAGCACGGCTGCGACCACGAAGGAGACGGCCATCGCCGCAATAATCGCCGCGATGTTAGCAAAGTAAGCGCCTTTCGGCGTCATCGCCAGCACGGCGAGGATAGAACCCGGAGAAGCCGGAGAGACTAGCCCGCCGTTGAGGATAGTCAGGGTGAATACGCCGGTCATCCCGCCGAGGATAACGGCCAGAATCAGACGCGGGTTCATCAGCACGTACGGGAAGTAAATCTCGTGAATACCGCCGAGGAAGTGGATGATTGCCGCACCGCCTGCAGACTGTTTCGCGCTGCCGCGGCCGAAGAACATATACGCCAGCAGGACGCCCATCCCCGGACCCGGGTTAGCTTCAATCAGGAAGAAGATGGATTTGCCCAGCTCGTGGGATTGCTGAATACCCAGCGGCGAGAAAATACCGTGGTTAATGGCGTTGTTGAGGAACAGGATTTTCGCCGGTTCAACAAAGATAGAGGCCAGCGGCAGCATCTCGTGCGCCACCATGAAGTTAACGCCTGCGGCCAGAATTTTCGACAGGACTTCAACCGCCGGGCCAATGCCGAGGAACGCCAGAATGGCGAGGATCATACCGATGATGCCCGCGGAGAAGTTATTCACCAGCATCTCAAAACCGGATTTGATCTTACCGTCTACCCAGACGTCGAATTTTTTAATTGCCCAGCCGCCCAGCGGACCGGCGATCATGGAGCCGAGGAACATCGGCATATCCGCGCCGACGATAACGCCCATGGTGGTAATCGCGCCGACCACGCCGCCGCGCTCGCCGCCAACCAGCTTACCGCCGGTATAACCGATCAGCAGCGGCAGCAGATAGGTGATCATCGGACCGACCAGCTTCGCCAGCGTTTCGTTCGGTAACCATCCTGTCGGAATGAATAGTGCGGTGATAATACCCCACGCGATAAACGCGCCGATATTTGGCATCACCATATTGCTGAGGAAACGACCAAAGCTTTGCACTTTGATCTTGATATCGGATGACATAAAACACCCCTTCTTCTGTTTTTGCTATCGGCAGGCTGAAAGCCCGAGGCTTGTTGTTAATAAGGCGGCAGAGGTAGCCGGGCCCTGAGTGATAGTGCGAAATCTGGCACTGAATCGTTAAGCTGTCCAGTCGGTGGATTTTTATGTGATTTGTATCACATGAATATAGGGCGGTGATGGTCTTTTGTAGTGATCTCCATCACAAAATGGATGTGTAAAAAAACAACAGACCGGGTTTTAAGGGGGGATAATGCATTTTTATGTGATGAAAATCACAAATTTACTTTGACGTTTTGTTATTTGTTTGTGATGTTCATCACAAAATATTTTCACCAGGATTTAGCCCGGTGTGATCTCGCGCAGGTTATGCCGCGTTCCGCTTGCTGATACGTCACTCAGTAACGCAATCGCTTAAAGAACATTTTAGTCGTCAATGGCGAAAATGATACGGGTGAATTATGCTCATTTTGTCGGCCTTTTTTTCATCCGGCCCGGCACACATCCTGAAAATAATTAGCGTAAATCCGAGGAAATTATGTTTCTCAATTATTTTGCGCTCGGCGTTCTGATCTTTGTATTTCTGGTGATTTTTTATGGAATCATCATTCTCCATGATATTCCTTACCTGATCGCGAAGAAACGTAATCACCCGCATGCCGATGCGATTCACGTCGCGGGCTGGGTGAGCCTTTTTACGCTGCACGTCATTTGGCCGTTTTTATGGATTTGGGCCACGCTTTACCGGCCAGAACGCGGCTGGGGCATGCAGCATCGGCGGGACGAGAGGCCGTCTGAGGCTGCGGAAGAGGGGGACGACATCAGCGAACTGCGCCAGCGGGTTATCGCGCTCGAGCAGCAAATAACCGGTCTCAGACCGTCAGCTCAACCTCCTTCGGTGGAGAAATAACTTATGGATCTGCTGATTATTTTGACCTATGTGGCGATTGCCTGGTCGATATTTAAAATATTTAAGATCCCGGTAAATAAATGGACGGTTCCCACCGCGGCGCTGGGCGGCGTATTTATTGTTAGCGCGCTTATCTTATTAATGAACTACAACCATCCGTATACCTTTACCGCGCAAAAAGCGGTTATTTCTATTCCTATTACGCCGCAGGTTACCGGGGTGGTCAGCAGCGTCACGGATAAAGCCAATCAACGGGTTAAAAAGGGCGAGGTGCTGTTTACCATCGATCCGGTGCGTTATCAGGCGCGGGTGGACCGGCTACAGGCCGACCTTGTTACCGCGCTGCACAGTATCAATACCCTTAAAGCCCAGCTTTCTGAGGCTCAGGCCAACACCACGCGCGTTTCGGCGGAGCGCGACCGTCTGTATAAGGATTATCAGCGCTACCTGAAAGGAAGCCAGGCGCGGGTCAATCCGTTTTCGGAAAGCGATATCGATAATGCCCGGCAAAACTACCTCGCCCAGGATGCGATGGTGAAAGGATCGGTGGCGGAGCAGGCGCAAATTCAGAGCCAGCTCGACAGCATGATAAACGGCGAACAGTCGCAGGTGGTAAGCCTGCGCGCGCAGCTGGCGGAGGCGAAATATAACCTCGATCAGACGACCGTGCGCGCGCCCAGCGATGGTTATATCACCCAGGTGTTAATTCGTCCTGGGACCTATGCCGCCTCGCTGCCGCTGCGTCCGGTGATGGTCTTTATCCCCCAGCAAAAACGGCTGATTGTGGCGCAGTTCCGGCAAAATTCGCTGCTCAGGCTGGAGAAGGGCGACGATGCTGAAGCGGTGTTCAATGCGCTGCCGGGACAGGTCTTTCGCGGCAAGCTGGTGAGCATCCTGCCAGTCGTACCGGGGGGAACATACCAGGCGCAGGGCACGCTGCAGGCGCTGACGGTGACGCCGGGCACCGACGGCGTGCTGGCGACCATTGAGCTGGAGCCCGATGCCGCCGTAGACGCCCTGCCTGACGGCATTTACGCCCAGGTGGCGGTCTACTCCGATCATTTCACCCACGTTTCGGTGATGCGCAAGGTGCTGCTGCGGATGACCAGCTGGATGCACTATCTTTATCTGGACCATTAGCGGGGTCGGTCCGGCATGAGGTGATTTCTCTCTCTGCTATTTGCCTGCGCCTGCGCCATACTTACTACTTTGTTGGCGAAAGGAGCAGGCAATGAAACTGATCGGCAGCTACACCAGTCCCTTTGTGCGCAAAATTTCCGTCATACTGCTGGAAAAAGCGATTCCCTTCGAGTTCGTCAACGAATTCCCGTACCACGAGACCAACGGCGTGGCGCAGTACAATCCGCTGGGAAAAGTCCCCGCGCTGGTCACCGACGACGGTGAATGCTGGTACGACTCGCCCATTATTGCGCAATATCTGGAGCTGCTCGGCATCGCGCCGGATATGCTGCCTGCGGCGCCGAAGGCTGCGCTGAAATTGCGTCAAATTGAAGCGCTGGCTGATGGCGTGATGGAGGCTGCGCAAACGCTGGTACGGGAGAAAACGCGCCCGGCGGCCCAGCAGTCGGAAAGCGAACTGCTGCGCCAGCGTGAAAAAATTGCGCGCGGGCTTGATGCGCTGGAAGGGTATGCCAGTGACGGGACATTACGTCCTGATGAGGTTAATCTGGCAACCATTTCCGCAGCCTGCGCCATTGCTTATCTCAATTTCCGCCGCGTCGCGCCGGGCTGGTGCGCCACCCGACCGAAGCTGGTTCGCCTGGTGGATTCCCTCTTTCAGCGCGCCAGCTTTGCGCGCACTGAACCGCCGGTGAGTTGACCCAGACAGGTAACAGTTTTTGCGCGGAGGCATTACAATTGCTGCTCATTTGTTGACTCCCTCTCCCGTCGGGAGGGGGGAAAATAGGTTCATTCATGACTAGCGAAATTCGTGCGCTTTATACCCGGCTTCCGGCTATCGACCGTTTACTCCGCGACCCCGCATTTTCACCGCTGTTGATGCAATACGGTCACGCCCAGACGGTGGCGCAGCTGCGTCAGATGCTGGACGAGGCGCGGGAATACATCCGCCTGAACCAGGCGCTGCCGGACTGGTGCGAAGCGTGGCTAATGGAGACCTCGCGTCGTTTGACGCAGCGACAGCAGAGCGCGCTGCGCCCGGTGTTCAACCTGACCGGTACCGTGCTGCACACCAACCTTGGGCGGGCGATTCAGGCGGAAGCGGCGATAGAGGCGGTGACCCAGGCGATGCGCGCGCCGGTGACGCTGGAATACGATCTTGACGATGCCGGACGCGGCCACCGCGATCGCGCGCTGGCCGACCTGCTCTGCCAGATCACCGGCGCGGAAGACGCCTGTATCGTCAACAATAACGCGGCGGCGGTGCTGCTGATGCTGGCGGCAACCGCCGGCGGCAGTGAGGTGGTGGTGTCGCGCGGCGAGCTGGTGGAGATCGGCGGCGCGTTTCGTATTCCCGACGTGATGCGCCAGGCGGGCTGCGTTCTGCATGAAGTCGGGACCACTAACCGCACCCACGCGAAAGATTATCGTCAGGCAGTGAATGACAATACCGGCCTGCTGATGAAGGTGCACACCAGCAACTACAGTATTGAGGGCTTTACTAAAGCGGTCGATGAAGCGGCGCTGGCGGAGATTGGCCGCGAACTCAATATCCCGGTGGTGGCCGATCTCGGCAGCGGCTCGCTGGTGGATTTAAGCCAGTACGGCCTGCCGAAAGAGCCGATGCCGCAGGAGATGATTGCCGCCGGCGTCAGCCTGGTGAGCTTCTCCGGCGATAAACTGCTGGGCGGCCCGCAGGCGGGAATTATCGTCGGTAAAAAAGCGCTGATCGCGCGTTTGCAGAGCCATCCGCTTAAGCGCGCCCTGCGGGCGGATAAAATGACCCTCGCGGCGCTGGAGGCCACGCTGCGCCTCTATCTGCATCCGGAAAAGCTGGCCGCTGAACTGCCGACCCTGCGTCTGCTGACTCGCCAGGCGGACGAGATCCGCCTGCAGGGCGAGCGCATGCGGGCCGCGCTGGCTGCACATTATGCTGATTTTGACCTGCGGGTCGAGCCATGCCTGTCGCAGATCGGCAGCGGCTCGCTGCCGGTGGACCGCTTGCCCAGCGCGGCGTTGACGTTGACTCCGCGCGATGGGCGCGGCAGTCGGCTGGAAGCTCTGGCGGCACGCTGGCGTCAGTTGCCCGTGCCGGTTATTGGCAGGATCTACGATGGCCGCCTGTGGCTGGATCTGCGCTGTCTTGAGGATGAATCCCGGTTTATGGAGATGTTATTGAGATGATTATTGCCACCGCCGGACACGTTGACCACGGCAAAACCACGCTGCTGCAGGCGATTACCGGTATCAACGCCGATCGCCTGCCGGAAGAGAAAGCGCGCGGGATGACTATCGACCTCGGCTACGCCTACTGGCCGCAGCCCGATGGGCGGGTGCTGGGTTTTATCGACGTTCCCGGCCACGAAAAGTTTTTGTCCAATATGCTGGCCGGCGTCGGCGGTATCGATCACGCGCTGCTGGTGGTGGCCTGCGATGATGGCGTGATGGCGCAAACCCGCGAACATCTGGCGATCCTCCAGCTTACCGGGCAGCCAACGCTAACCGTGGCGCTGACCAAAGCGGACCGCGTAGAAGCGGCGCGGATTGAGGCGGTGGAGGCGGAAATCGACGCGGTGCTGGCGGAGTTCGGCTTTACCGGCGCGACCCTGTTTGCCGTCGCGGCGACGGAAGGACGGGGCATCGCCGAGCTGCGCGAGCATCTCCTGCAGCTCTCCGCGCGCGCACACCCGCAGCATCAGCGCTTTCGCCTGGCCATCGACCGGGCATTTACCGTCAAAGGCGCGGGGCTGGTGGTTACCGGGACCGCGTTATCCGGCGAGGTCAACGTTGGCGATACGCTGTGGCTGACCGGCGTGGATAAACCGATGCGCGTGCGCGGTTTGCACGCGCAGAATCAGCCGGTTGAGCAGGCCTGGGCCGGCCAGCGCATTGCCCTGAATATTGCCGGCGATGCGCAAAAAGAGGAGCTCAACCGCGGCGACTGGCTGCTGGCGGTACCGCCGCCGGAAGCCTCTGAGCGGGTCATCGTTGAACTGCAGTGCCATACGCCGCTTAGCCAGTGGCAGCCGCTGCATATCCACCACGCCGCCAGCCATATTACCGGCCGCGTGTCGCTGCTCGAAGGCGCGCTGGCGGAGCTGGTTCTCGATACGCCGCTGCGGCTGGCGGATAACGACCGTCTGGTGCTGCGTGATATTTCCGCGCGCCTGACGCTGGCCGGTGCGCGAGTGGTGACCCTCAATCCGCCGCGCCGGGGCAAGCGTAAGCCGGAGTATTTACAGTGGCTGCACGCGCTGGCCGCCGCGCAGGGCGATGACGTCCAGGCGCTGGATATTCACCTTCAGCGCGATGCGGTGCGCCTCGATGATTTCGCCTGGGCGCGTCAGCTCAGCCGCGATGGCCTCAACGCGCTGATTCACCGCCCTGACTATCTGCAGGCGGGAAATAGCCTGCTGAGCGCCCCGCTCGCCGCGCGCTGGCAGCGGAAGCTGCTCGATGCCCTGGCGCGCTATCACGATCAGCATCGCGATGAGCCAGGACCGGGCCGCGAACGCCTGCGGCGTATTGCGCTGCCGATGGAAGATGAAGCGCTGGTACTGCTGTTGATTGAACAGATGCGCGAAAGCGGCATTGTTCACAGCCACCACGGCTGGCTGCATCTGCCGGAGCATAAAGCGGGCTTTACCGACGAGCAGCAGGCCATCTGGCAGCGGGTTGCCGGGCTGTTTGCCGATGAGCCATGGTGGGTGCGCGATCTGGCGCGGGAAGCCAACGTAGAAGAGTC
Source organism: Klebsiella sp. CB_Kp196 (assembly GCF_040061575.1). Classification (NCBI taxonomy): domain Bacteria; kingdom Pseudomonadati; phylum Pseudomonadota; class Gammaproteobacteria; order Enterobacterales; family Enterobacteriaceae; genus Klebsiella; species Klebsiella sp. CB_Kp196. The sequence goes on along the minus strand of NZ_JBEAFH010000040.1, from coordinate 4,912 downwards.
GTTAATGCGGGCGGTATTACGCCAGGCGGCGCAGCAGGGGATGATTACCGCGATCGTGAAAGATCGCTACTATCGCAACGATCGGATTGTGGCGTTTGCCAAAATGATCCGCGATCTGGATCTGGAAAGGGGCTCAACCTGCGCGGCGGATTTCCGCGATACGCTGAACGTCGGGCGCAAGCTGGCGATTCAGATCCTCGAATATTTCGACCGCATCGGTTTTACCCGCCGTCGCGGCAACGATCATATTCTGCGCGATAAGGCATTGTTCCTTTAGCATAAGCAGGTAGTCCCGGGTCGCGGCGTGAACGCCTTACCCGGGCTACGATAACGCACAAACCTTGTAGCCCCGGTAAGCGCAGCGCCACCGGGGAATGCTCACACTCACATTTACGCTTCCGCTTCGTTCACCCAGATGCGCATCTCGCCTTCGCCGCGGTTGGCCCAGCTAAACCACGGAATAAAGGTTAATACTTGCGGCTGACGGGAGGACGGCGCGCGGTCATAGTGCCATAGGGCCTGGTTTTCGGCATCTTCCGCCGTTTGCTTATAGCCCGGCGCCTGGAGAAGTATCTTGCGGGCAAAAATCCCTTTGCCTTCGACAGTGCTAAACCGGGCGTCGCGCGGCAGCTGCAGGTTATGCAATTGCTCGCCGTTATCCGCCTGCTCCAGGCAGTAAACCAGCGGACCGCGCTGGACGGCGACCTGGCCTGCCTGGTGGCGCACCAGCGGGTTACCGTAAATGCGGCGCACCGGCATCGGCAGGGTTAACTGTAGCGTGTCGCCCTCCTGCCAGAGATGGCTGATGTGCAGATACCCTTTGCGCACGTCCTGCGTAACCGGCGCGCCGTTGAGCGTGACCTGCGGCTTATCGCACCAGTCCGGCAGACGCAGCGCCAGGGTATGATTAACCGGTGAAGATGAATCGATGACTATCTTCACCTGTTCCTGCCACGGATAGTTGCCGCTGATGCGCAGGCGTAGCGCCTCATTGCCCACCGGGATCTCCACGCTGTTGCCGACATACAGGTTGATGTACAGGACGTCGCCGTGCGGCGTGTAGATATAGTGCCCCAGCGAGGTCAGCACCCGTGCGATATTCGGCGGACAGCAGGCGCAGCCGAACCAGCGCTGACGGACGGGCTTAACGTGATCGTAAATATGGTTGAATTTTAAGGATTTTGGATGCACTTCCAGCGGATTGACGTAGAAGAAGTGCTTGCCGTCGAGCGCCATTCCACCCAGCACGGTGTTATACAGCGCGCGCTCCATCACGTCGGCATATTGGCTGTCGGCTTCCATCTCCAGCATCCGGCGGGCAAACATCATCAGGCCAATGGAAGCACAGCTTTCGGCATAGACCGTGTCGTTTGGCAGGTCATAGTCGCTGCTGAAGGCCTCCCCGCTGCTCTGCGAACCGATTCCGCCGGTGATATACAGCTGACGCCGGGCCATATTTTTCCACAGGCGCAGGCAATCCCGGCGCTTGCCCTCGTCCTGACTTAAACGGGCGAGGTGGGCAACGCCGGTCATCAGATAGACGAAACGCACCGCGTGGCCGATGGCGACCGGTTGTTCGGAAATCGGCTGATGCGCCTGGCTGTAGGGTTTATCCATCACCATCCACGCCGGACCGTAGGTGTTCCAGTAGGAGGTTTTGCCGCGCTTCTCATATTCGATATCGTAAAAATGCGGCTGCGTTCCGCGCGCCTCAACGAAGTACTTCACCAGCGCGATATAGCGCGGCTCCTGAGTGACGTCATACAGGCGCATTAACGCCAGCTCGATTTCCGGATGGCCAGGGTAGCCGTGCAGCTGGTTATCTCCGGGGCCAAACACGCTATCGATGTGGTCGGCGAGGCGGCAGACGACATCCAGCAGACGACGTTTGCCGGTGGCCTGGAAGAAGGCGACACCCGCTTCAATCATGTGCCCGGCGCAGTACAGTTCGTGGCATTCGGCGAGGTTGGTCCAGCGCTCCTCTGGCGCTTTGACCGTGAAATATGTATTCAGATAGCCATCTTCACATTGGGCGGCCGCGACCAGTTCAATCACCTCATCGGCGGTTTTTTCCAGCCCGGCGTCCGGCTTCTGACACAGCGACCAGGCCACCGCCTCCAGCCATTTCGCCACGTCGCTGTCCTGAAAGACCATGCCGTAGAATTCGCCCTCCTGTCGCCCGGCGGCGATGCGGAAGTTCTCTATCGCATGGCTCGGGTCCGCCTCCTCGATACGGTCGTTAAGCGCATCCCACTGATAAGGGATCACCACATCGCGCACCAGCTGCTGGTACTGGCCGAGGAACGGGTCGTTGATTTTCAGTTTGTGCAGATCGACTTCCATAACAGACATGGCGGACTCCTTAAGGCTGAACATGACGCGTACGCAGATCGCTGGCGATGCGCGCCATCATCGGATTGTTGAGCTTGCAGGCGCGAATGGAAAGGGCCAGCAGCAGATGGAACAGGGCGGGCAGCAGGGTCTCCATGGAGGCGATACCCGCCAGTGATGATGCCGTTTGGTTTTCCACGCCCGGCTGATAGGCCACGTAGATAAACACGAGGCTGATAATGCCGGCGCTGGAGGCCCACGCCAGCTTGATAAAGAACAGGTTAAAGGCGAAGTTCATCCCGGAAGAACGCACGCCGGTTTTCCATTCGCCGTAGTCGTCGGAGAAGGCCATCAGCGAAAAGTGCAGCGGCAGGGTAAAGCCGAGAATAATGCCGTTGCCGAGAATGACGACCAGCCACAGGATCTGGTACGCCTGCCCGGTTGGCAAAAACCACATCGCCACGGCCAGCGCGGCCAGCACCAGGTTGGTGTAGTAGTAGAGTTTAACGGTATCAAAGCGGCGCGAGAGCAGGTTGATGATGACGGAGCCCGCAATCGAGGCGAAGGTTACCATGGTGAAGAATAGCGAGGTGTAGCCGGTAGAGCCGCCCAGCACGTAGGTGATGAAGTACATGTAGCCGCCGCCGCGGATATTGAAGACGTTGATGAGCAGAAATGACATCACCAGCATCAGCAGCAGCTGGTCGTTTTTACGCAGCCCGGCGATGTGCTCGCGCAGGGTAAATTTCCTCATGACATCCAGCGAGACGCGTTCGCGAACCCAGAAGAAGCAGCACAGGAACATCGCTACCGCGATGGCGCAGAGTACGCCGACGCCGTACTGATACCCCTGTGCGGTATCGCCCTGGCCGAGCGCTTTTACCATCCACGGCAGCCCAACGGAGACTAAGAATCCCGCCACGCCGCACAGGACAAAGCGCCATGCCTGGCACGAGATAACCTCGCTATGACGCGTGGTCATCGTGTTGATCAGCGCGCAGTAGGGGACGTTTATCGCGGTGTAGCTCACCGACAGCAGCAGATAGGTGCCGAACGCCCAGGCGATTTTTACCCCCATGCTGGCGTCGGGCACGGTAAACGTCAGGACGCCGATAACGCCGATCGGCACGGCAATCCACAGCTGCCAGGGACGAAAGCGTCCCCAGCGGCTCTGGGTACGGTCGGCCAGCACGCCCATAATCGGGTCGGAAACGGCGTCGAAAACGCGCAGGGCCAGAAACAGGGTCCCGACCAGCGCGGGCGTCAGGCCGAAGACATCGGTATAGAAAAAAGTTAAAAAGTTCATGATCAGGCAGGTAATCACCGTCCCGCCCGCGTCGCCCAATCCGTAGCCTATTTTTTCCCGAAGGGATAATTTGTCGTCCTGGGCACGCTGTGCCAAATCAGTTGTGGTAATCGGAGCCGAAGTCATAAATAACTCCCGGAGATGATGTGCGAATAATATCCCGCTGAAGTGCGGGCTTTAATTGTGTTATTTGCAAATTACGTTATTTATTCTGCACTAAATGTTGGGGGCAACAAGGGAAGGAAAAAGTATAAAAAGAGGACGATTCCGACCTGATGGTAAAAATGTGATTTTGATCCAGCAGACAACTATTTTATCGTGAATAATCAAAGGTAACAGGGGTTATTAATGCTATTAAAAGCGGAATATTGAATGTCTATGCTTGAATTGTCCATGTCACTTCCGATTAAGGTGCAAAATGGTGGATTGTTTATTTCCCGAGGCATCGGCAGCCATCCGGCTCGTCAGCTTCACTCCTGGGAAATAATCTTTGTGGAAAAAGGAACATTAACGATCCGCGAAAACAACGAGATTTTTAGCGTCAACGCCGGGGAAAGTTTATTGCTCTGGCCGCGGCGTTTACACGTCGGAATCGGGCAATTTCCGGCAGATTTAAAATTCTACTGGCTGCATTTTGAAGTGACCTCAGGTGAAAACGTTTCGCTGCCTGAGGCGCTGCTGTCGATTCCGCAGCACACGCGCGTCAGCGAGCCGCAGTATATTATTTCGTTGTTCCGCCAATTCTTACGCGAGCAGGAAAATATTCATCGTAGCGTGGCGCTGGAGCTGATCCTGCTGCTGATTCTGCAGCAAGTTTCGGCGGCAGCGGGCGAACAGCCCGCCGACAGCCCCGGCAATGCGCTGGCGTGGAGAGCGCAGCAAATCATTCGTACCCGGTTTCATTTGCCCCTTTCCGCATCCACGCTGGCGCAGGAGCTGCACTGCAACGCCGATTATCTGGGGCGGATTTATCGCCATGTTTTCCGGCTGACCTTAACCGAAGCGCTGCACCGTCAGCGGGTGAGGGCGGCGGAAAAGCTGCTTATCAGCGATTCCCTGTCGCTCACCGAGGTGGCGATGAAATGCGGATTTAACGATGTCGGCTATTTTCGCAAGATTTTCCGTAAGCATACCAGCCTGACGCCCGCGGCGTGGAAGCGTCGTTACTGCAAGGAACATATTAATTCGGCGTAGGGTTGATGGGTTTTCCCGCCGGGGATGCGTAGATACTGTGAACGCCTGCAACCATTTTTAGTTGCCGATACTTTCTCCGGC
>NZ_JBEAFH010000039.1:0-75035 GCF_040061575.1 Klebsiella sp. CB_Kp196 | reverse complement strand
GGCTTATGAAGACATTACTAACATCACGGTGTATTAATCAACGGGGAGCAGGTCAGCATATCTGGGCGCCAGCGAAAGCAGCGACAGGAAGAAAAGCGATTACTGTGAAAAGTCTTGAAATCATTTGAACAGTCCTTTGATGAGTTTTAATCTGCCGAAGTGTTAAGGCGCATTCGGTTTATCTCTTCTCCAGGCTTTCCAAAATCCGTGCTCTTGCTTGATATTGCCCTCAGAGGTCAGTTTGTTGTGTATCGTCGTAGGAGGGTTAGCAATGATGCTTTCCAGTGATTCGCCGGCATCTAATCGCGCGTAGATTTTGAAATCAGCCGCGTCTGGTTTTTTCGGCTCTGCTTTACCGTGACTCATTAAATCGACCTTGTCATATGAAGAGATGCATTCTGTGTGTTTAAGGTGTTATCTATGTTCGCTGGCGCGGTAGTATCCCAGATGTTTCGACAACTTGTTTGGCTGTCAGTATACGCGACACCGGGACGATAGCGCCAGATATTGATTAATTACAGCGACAATCTTCACATTGAGGTTCTCTTTGCGGACACTTTAAAGATAGGGGCCAGTCTAGTGACTATGCCATTGGGCTTTATAACAACTAACAAAAAGTCGGTTAAGATTATTGGAGCGCTGATTACTGAATATCTGAAAAGTAGCTCTGGTTTTGATAAGCCACATGACTGTGGATTTATTTCTTCGATAGTTGAAAAATGCTGATAGAATGGTCAGTTACCCTTTTAGTCGTCTTGACCACCTCCATAGGAGGTGGTTATTAATTGCCACTATTAAACCGTTACTAAGTTGGTATTTCTATATTTTGTACCAGTTAACATGAGTGTTAACTGGTACAGTACGTATCAGATATATCAATCTGACTCATCGGGGATACCATGCATCATATTGCTGTCACCCAGATGTTGTTCCCAGACATCATCGCATTTTATCGTACTGATTTCTTTCCCCTGTTTTAAAACAGTTATTTCCCCATCAGTATTTTTTCCATCATCGATATAGGAAACAGAGTAAGTATACTCGTTTTCTGGTATGTTCAATGTATGTATCGACACACCCTCAGCCCGACCGTAATTCCAGGCCTGACTTAGCTGGCTCACATTTTTTACCAAAGTGATTTCAGGAATAACCCCACCCCCTCCGTTAATATCCGACTTACCGAATAAATAAGTGACCTCATTATTATTCCTCAACACAGCTACTTCTTTAGTGGTTTTACCTTTTATGATACACCCGAACAGAACATCTGAATCTCCATAAGGTGATGCCATTACTGAACAGGAGGCGGTTATTACCCCCAGAGTGATTACATATTTCAGTTTCTTTAAAAATTTCATACAAACCTCCTCTAAAAATAAAAAATATATAAGAAGCACTTACCCCAAAGGTAAGTGCTTTGCCTCAAAAATGCCTATTCAATATATACAACAATCTTACCATCTGATTGTTCTGTAACGGTAATATCCTTAGTTGTACCATCACTAAGTTGAGCAAATCCATAGTGCTGTTTCCCTTCACTTTCAGTTAACGTTACGTTCTCACATTGCTGTGAGTATTGACGTAACTGTTTATGATAGATATCCGTTACCACCTCGCATGCTGTACGTTCCAGCATCGCTTTGCTACCGTTGAACGCAAAGTTCCCGATGCCATATACAATCCAGATCCCAAGCCAGACCAGCAACAGCATTTTCCCCTGACCAACGGCTTTACAACGTTTAGCAATATAAACTGGCGAAAAAAGAATCCACCATTTTGAAAAAATTGCCTTACCATGTTTATCCAGTAGCTTCCAGTCCATATAGAACAAGATAATCAGGGCAATCATAACGAACAGATTAACCGTATAGTTGACAGCTAAACTAAACAAACATGCGGATAAAACGCCGATAACAAACAATCCCGTTGCAATCCAGATATATTTCTCATGTAACGACGAGTTGTCTATATTTAATAATTTACGGATACTCTCAGCGCTTACCAAATCAGACTTTTTACGATCACCAACAATAAAAGAAATCAATTTATTATTATACAGCACCCTGGCTTCATCGTTTAACAAAATGGACTTCATTTCACGGATGAATTTTAAATCTGCATCATCACGCTCACTTACTTTTTGTATCGCATGGTTTAATTCATCAACACTGGCATTCATATCCAGCTCAAGATATTCATAATAGTTTATCATGATAATTCCTTATCTTTACATAATAGCCGAAATATTACAGAGAACGTTAAACTGGTAAACTTCAAGAGCATTGAACAGGAGGGGGGTATGGTGGTAGATATAAAAGACTTATTAAAATATGTAATCATTCCCCTTATTGACATAACAAAACAACAATCCCTGTACAAACAAGTAACATGAATAAAAAACCAATGCCAAGATAGGCTTTAAAAAGCCTCTTAATTCTTTCTGGTTTCATTTTGACCTCACGACTACAGCAAAAAGAATAGCACCAAATATGGGGTCTATAAGCATACTGATAACAAACCATATGAAGAACGAACGGCCACTGGCCTGAGCCAATTTACCAATAACTATCGATGCTCCGATCCACAAAAGTAAAAGAATAAATGCCATCGTTGGCCCCTTGAAAAATAGCAATAAATGATTGAAGTGGTGGTTTAAAACCGTCACTTTGTCCGGTAAGCATGTTGAATGGATGGGCAGACTTATACCTGCCGCATTGAAACATCCTTGCTATAGGCGCATGGTGCATCTCCTTATTGTCACCCGATGAGAATCCTGGCCTGATTCTAATTAAATCCTTTCTAAGATAGGGAGGTTATGAGTGCAGGTAAAATTGTTATTACCGATCGAATTTCAATAATTGATCTGCAAAATCTATCGACAAAAACGATCAATTTTTTATATTTGATAGTTTATAGCTATCATTGTAATGATATCGATCGTTTTTGTAGATCAGTTTATGCGGGGGATGTGGTGTATTAAAATTGATGAGGCAAGTAGTGGATATTTTTTATTCATTAAAATCATAAAGATATGACATTTAGCATAACCTTCTAGTCAAAGGTATGACCACAATCGCCACACTCATATCTGTCAAACAGGAGTCCATCAAGGGCTGAGCCGGTAACCGCTCCCGCAGTTGCACCAGCCACAAACCTCCCCAGCACAGCACCAATAACAGCCCCGGTAGCAGTCCCCAGAACTGGCACAACAGAACCAATTGCCGCCCCCGAGCTTGCTCCACTAAGGGCTCCAGCCACACCTCCAGCAATACCTCCAGCCTTCCTCCCAATGTTACGTTCGCTAACGCGTTCAGAACCACATTTTGGACACATTGTAACCATTGATAAAATCTCCTGATTTTCGGTTGTTAAAAAGCAAAAAGGCACCCGAACGTTAAAGTACGGATGCCTTCTTTATGTAATCACTCATGTTGAATCTACGGGGTTAAGGGGCCAAAATATAGCGTCATGTGTTATCTGGTCAGCATGGGATTATTAATTTTCGCAAAATCGAAAGGACTAATACTCTTCTCCCGATTTGCATCCAGGAAGTTTGCCCACCATTGCAGCATCAACTTGCGTTCATCCAGATGTTCCGCTTTATGGATATATGCTGCGCGTACCGAATTACGTTCCATATGGCTCATCTGGCGCTCCACCGCATCCTTCGACCATAGACCTGACTCAATTAACGAACTACAGGCCATTGTGCGGAAGCCGTGGCCGCAAACCTCAACTTTAGTGTCATAGCCCATAACCCGTAGCGCACTATTTACCGTGTTCTCACTCATGGGTTTACGCGGATCGTGATCGCCAATAAAAATCAGCTCATGTTCACCACAGAACTGTTTTATCTGCTTCAGGATCGCCAGCGCCTGCTTTGATAGCGGCACCAGATGAGGTGTACGCATCTTTGATCCTCGCTGAGAATGTTTCACGCCGGGAATAGGCTCTCGCTCAGGCGGGATGGTCCACATTGACGTTTCAAAATCGATCTCTGACCAGCGAGCAAAACGCAGCTCACTGGAGCGAATAAAGATAAGCAGAGTAAGTTCCGTTGCCCAGCGGGTTAGCGGCCTGCCGGTATAACCGTCTATTTTCTCGAGTAACTCAGGGATACGCTTTAATTCCAGCGCCGGACGATGTTGTCGATTGCCAGAGGCGACGGCTCCAGCCATCTCCTGCGCTGGGTTGTAATCAATCAGCCCGCTTTGTACTGCATAACGCATGATGGCCGTGGTGCGCTGTTGGAGACGAGAAGCCACCTCAAGACGTCCAGACACTTCCACTGCTTTAATTGGTGCCAGTAAATCACGAGTACCCAGTTCAGCAATGTTGCAAGTACCAATTGCCGGGAAGATATTGTCCTCCAGGCTCTTTTTTACGCGATTAGCATGATCTTCCGACCATTTTTGGTTAGTCGCAAGCCATTCTCTGGCAACCTTCTCGAAAGTAATAATCTCTTTCGCCTGCTCTTCTTTTAAAGCACGCTTATGCTCACGAGGATCAATGCCAGCAGCAACCAGCTTTCTAGCCTCTTCTCTCTTTTTTCTGGCATTAGCTAACGAGATTTCAGGATAGACACCGAACGCCATCAAATGTTGTTTACCGCCAAAACGGAAACGAAATCGCCAATACTTTGAGCCGTTAGGTTTTACAAGTAAGGACATACCGTCGCCGTCAACAAGTGAATACTCTTTCTCCTCAGGTTTCGCAGAACGAACTTTAGTATCCGTTAAGGCCATAATGGTCCTCCTTCCATTGGTATGTCGTGAGTATACAAGCAATATCGAATCGACAAATATACTCATTAGTATACTCAAAAGCTTGTTGATGTGGGTTGAGTTAGGTTGACTTCAGTTGAGGGGAAAAGCGGGTAAAGCCTTGTGTAGCGCGGATTTTGGGCATAAAAAAAGACGTCGATTGACGTCTATTTATATACTTTTGGTGCCGAAGGCCGGACTCGAACCGGCACGTATTTCTACGGTTGATTTTGAATCAACTGCGTCTACCGATTTCGCCACTCCGGCACGGAAAGGATACGGAAAACGTTCTGGATTATACCTGTCGCACGCTGCCATGCAAGCAACGTTGCATTCACCTGCCACCAAGTGATGAATTTTTCATCGGCTCAGTGTGTTAGCCTCTTCAGGGTACATTTTGCCCTCCTCTATAACCCCCCATCCCCCCTCCTTCTGCCAAGCGTCCCCTCGCCCCATGCTCTACACTTCCTTCTTAACTACGCCAAACCCAAGGAAACTGTCATGAGCACTATTAAAAGTTACGCCGCCAAAGAAGCGGGCGCCGATCTGTCGCTGTGGGAGTACGATGCCGGCGACCTTAAGCCGGAAGATGTCGAAGTGCAGGTGGAGTACTGCGGGATCTGCCACTCCGACCTGTCGATGATCGACAACGAATGGGGCATGTCGAGCTATCCACTGGTGGCCGGTCACGAGGTGATTGGCCGGGTGGCGGCCCTGGGCAGCGCGGCGCAGGATAAAGGGCTGAAGGTTGGCCAGAAGGTCGGCATTGGCTGGACGGCGCGCAGCTGCGGCCACTGCGACGCCTGTATCAGCGGCAACCACGTGAACTGTCTGGAAGGCTCGGTGCCCACCATCATCAACCGCGGCGGCTTCGCCGATAAGCTGCGCGCCGACTGGCAATGGGTGATCCCGCTGCCGGAAAACGTCGATCTCGAATCTGCCGGGCCGATGCTCTGCGGCGGCATCACCGTCTTCAAGCCGCTGCTGATGCATCACGTCACGGCGAACAGCCGCGTCGGCGTCATCGGCATTGGCGGCCTCGGCCATATCGCCATCAAGCTGCTGCACGCGATGGGCGCGGAAGTCACCGCCTTTAGCTCCAATCCGGCGAAAGAGCAGGAAGTGCTGGCAATGGGCGCCGATCGCGTGGTGAACAGCCGCGATCCCGAAGCCTTAAAGGCGCTGGCCGGCCAGTTCGACCTGATTATCAACACCGTCGCCGTCGACCTCGACTGGCAGCCGTACTTTGAAGCGCTGGCGTACGGCGGCAACTTCCACACCGTCGGCGCGGTAATGAAGCCGTTCCCGGTCCCCGCTTTTACCCTGATTGGCGGCGACCGCAGCATCTCCGGTTCGGCCACCGGCAACCCGTCCGAGCTGCGCAAGCTGATGAAATTTGCCGGACGCAGCAAAGTCGCGCCGACCACCGAGCTGTTCCCGATGTCGCAGATCAACGAGGCGCTGAAGCACGTTCGCGAGGGCAAGGCCCGCTACCGCGTGGTGCTGAAAGCCGACTTCTGATCGTTCCTCGTCATGCTTCAGGCCGCAGCCGCGCGGCCTGAACGCCACTGACCGGGGTGATGCCGGGCGGCCCGTCTGCCCGGCGCTTGTTTCCCTGGTCATTAAACCGTCATCTCCCCGCCATACGTTTGCAGTCAATCCTTCTCACAATCCGGCCTTCTACAAACGCCTGAATGAGACGTCCGCCACCATGAGAAAAACCTGGCTCCCCTGGCTGATACTGTCGCCTTCCCTGCTGTTTTTATTGCTGTTTACCTGGTTTCCCCTCGGGCGATCGATTTATGACAGCCTGTTCGATACCCGCATGGTCAGCGACGGCGGCCAGTATGTCGGGCTGGAGAACTTTAGTCGTCTGTTCGCCGACGGCGTCTTCTGGCAGTCGCTGGTGAATAACCTGCTTTATATCCTGCTGACGGTGGTACCGGGCGTGACGCTCGCCCTGCTGCTGGCGGTCGCCCTGACCGAGAATCACCGCGTCAACCGCTGGCTGCGCACCGCCTTCTTCTTCCCGATGATTATCCCGATGGTCAGCGCCGCCGCGCTGTGGCTGTTTATCTTTATGCCCGGCCTTGGCCTGCTCGACCACTATCTGGCGAAGCTGTTTGGCCCGATGAACAACAACTGGCTGGGGCGCAGCAACAGCGCGCTGCTGGCGCTGGCGCTGATTGGCGTGTGGAAGTTCGCCGGTTACTACATGCTGTTTTTCCTCGCCGGGCTGCAAAGCATTCCGGCCTCCACGCGCGAAGCGGCGATCGTGGAAGGCGCCACCCGCACGCAGGTGTTCTTTAAGGTCACGCTGCCGCTGCTGCGCCCGACCCTGAGCTTCGTGATAACCACGGCGCTGATCTACTCCATCACCCAGATCGACCACGTGGCGGTGATGACCCGCGGCGGGCCGGATAACGCCACTACCGTGCTGCTCTACTACATCCAGAACCTCGCCTGGGACACCCATGATTTAGGTAAAGCTTCCGCCGCCACCTTCCTGACGCTGGCCGGGCTGTTTGCCTTCTCGCTGATTAACCTCAAACTGCTGGAGAAAGGAGCGCACTATGAGCGCTGAAATCTCGCCGCTGGCGCTGCGATCGCACAGCGCATCGCGCCCGCTCTGGCTGCGCCTGCGCCGCTCGCAGCCCTTTACGCTCACGGTATTAATGTGCTGCCTGGCGCTGCTGTGGATGAGCCCGTTTTTATGGATGCTGGCGACCTCGTTTAGCGCCACGACCTTCGGCGAGGATATGGCCTCGCTGCTGCCCCGTATGCCGCTGACGCTGGATAACTTCCGCGATGCCTGGGCCAGCGCCGACTGGCTGAGCCTCTACGCCAACACCCTTATCTTTACCTTCGGCACCTTCTTCGTGCAGCTGTTGACCATCACCACCGCCGGCTACGTCTTCGCCTGCCACGAGTTTCGCGGCAAGAAGACGCTGTTCCTGATGTTCCTCGTCCAGCTGATGATCATGCCGGTGGTGATGATGGTGCCGAACATGCTGACCCTGAAAACCTTCGGCCTGCTCAACACCCTCACCGGGGTAATGATGCCCTACTTCACCTCGGCGTTCGGCGTGTTCCTGATGCGTCAGGCGTTTCTGTCCATCCCCAAAGAGCTGGAAGAGGCGGCGCTGATGGAGGGCTGTCGCTGGTGGCAGGTGCTGTTCCGCGTGCTGCTGCCGATGTCCTGGCCGTCGGTGCTGGCCTTCGCCACCGTCAGTATTACCTACCACTGGAACGAGTATCTGTGGCCGCTGATGATGCTGAACGACCCGGACAAACAGGTGCTGACCGTGGGGCTGGTCTCGTTCGCCATGGGCGCCGAATCCGGCGGCCAGTGGGGCATCATCGGCGCCGGCACGCTGATGGTCTGCCTGCCGCTGATGCTGGCGTTCATCCTCTTCCAGAAACAGTTCCTGCGAAGCTTCGGCTTCTCCGGGATCAAATAAGGAGCTCTTCATGCTGTTAGCGCAAATTTCCGATACCCATTTTCGCAGCCGCGGCCAGAAGCTGTACGGCTTTATTGACGTCAACGCCGCCAATGCCGACGTCGTCTCCCAGCTGAATGCCCTGCAGGAGCGTCCGGACGCGGTGGTGGTGAGCGGCGATATCGTCAACTGCGGCCGCCCGGAAGAGTATGAGGTCGCCCGCCAGATCCTCGGCAGCCTGAACTATCCGCTGTATCTCATTCCCGGCAACCACGACGATAAAGCGCTGTTTCTGGAATATCTGCATCCGCTGTGCCCGCAGCTCGGCAGCGATGCGCAAAACATGCACTACGCGGTAGATGATTTTGCCACTCGCCTGCTGTTTATCGACTCCAGCCGGGCGGGTACGTCGAAAGGCTGGCTGACCGAGGAAACCATCAAGTGGCTGGAGGCTCAGCTGTTTGATGGCGGCGATAAACCGGCGACGGTGTTTATGCATCATCCGCCGCTGCCGCTGGGCAACGCGCAGATGGACCCTATCGCCTGCGAAAACGGCCATCGTCTGCTGGCGCTGGTTGAGCGTTTCCCGTCGCTGACGCGCATTTTCTGCGGCCATAACCACAGCCTGACCATGACCCAGTATCGCCAGGCCATCATCTCCACCATCCCGGGAACCGTCCACCAGGTGCCCTACTTTCATGAAGATACCCGTCCGTATTACGACCTTTCTCCGGCGTCGTGCCTGATGCACCGCCAGGTCGACGAGCAGTGGGTGAGCTATCAGCATCCTCTGACCCACTACGCCGGACCGTGGATGTACGACGAAAATATCAGCTGCCCAACGGAAGATTGCTAAACGCCATGCTTAGTCTGCAAAACATCAGTAAACAGTTTGACGGTAAACCGGCCCTCAGCGCCCTGTCGCTGGATATTCGCGAAGGGGAGTTCGTGGTGCTGGTGGGCCCATCCGGCTGCGGTAAAAGCACCCTGCTGCGCCTGCTCGCTGGGCTGGAGCCGGTCAGCGAGGGGGAGATCTGGCTGCACGATGAGAACATCACCGAAATGTCGCCCAGAGAGCGCAACTTCGCGATGATCTTCCAGAACTATGCGCTGTTTCCGCACCTGTCGGTGCGCGACAACATCACCTTCGGCATGAAGGTGCGCAAAGAGGAGAAGACCAGCTGGCAGCCGCGGGTGGATAAAGTCGCGCAGATGCTGCAGCTGGATACCCTGCTCGATCGCAAACCGGCGAAGCTCTCCGGCGGTCAGCGGCAGCGGGTGGCGATGGCGCGGGCGATTGTGCGCAATCCGCGCCTGTTCCTGATGGATGAGCCGCTCTCCAACCTCGACGCCCGCCTGCGTAGCGAAGTGCGCGACAGCATTATGGACCTCCACCAGCAGCTCAGAACCAGCACCGTCTACGTCACCCATGACCAGACGGAAGCGATGTCGATGGCCGACCGCATCGTGGTGATGAACGGCGGCCACGTACAGCAGGTCGGGCGACCGGAGTATCTGTACGCCAACCCGGCCAACCTGTTTGTCGCCGGGTTTATCGGATCTCCGGCGATGAATCTGCTCTCGCTGCCCTGCGCTGATGGTGAGGTATTACTGGGTGAGCTGCGCTATCCGCTGCCGCCGCGCTACCGTGAAGAATCCCGGGTGTGGTTAGGCATTCGCCCGGAACATATCAGCGACCGCGTGGAGGAGAGCCATCTGCGCCTGCCCGCCACCGTGCTGCAACGAGAACTGATGGGAGCCGATTATTTGCTCCACGTCAGCACCCCCATCGGCACCTTACGCTTTAGCCGTCGCCATCGCGGCGCGGTGCCGGAGAAAGGCGATTCGCTGATCCTCGGCTTTTCACCTGCCGATGTGCATCTTTTTCATGCTGAGAAACAGCATAATTTACTGATGGAGACAGACCATGTTTAAACCTCTCACCGCTCTCACGGTTGGGCTCAGCCTTGCCCTGAGCGGCGCGGCGCTGGCGAAAGAGAAGATCGACTTCATGTTTCCGGCGCCGGTGGACGGCAAGCTGACCATGGAGATGACCCGCGTCATTAAGCAATTCAACGAGTCGCAGCAGGATGTCGAAGTGCGCGGGATCTTTACCGGCAACTACGACACCACCAAGATCAAAGCCGAATCGGCGCAGAAGGCCGGGCAGCCGCCCGCGCTGGTGATTATGTCCGCCAACTTCACCACCGATCTGGCGCTGAAGGGTGAGATCCTGCCGATGGACGAGCTGTTCCAGTATGGCGATCAAAAAGCGGGGGATTTTCTGGTGAAGGCGTTCTGGCCCGCAATGCATAAAAACGCCCAGGTGATGGGCACCACCTATGCGATCCCGTTCCATAACTCGACGCCGATCCTCTACTACAACAAAACGATGTTCGATCGGGCCGGGATCAAACAGCCGCCGCAAACCTGGGCCGAGCTGCTGGCGGACGCCAGAAAGCTGACCGACGAAAGCAAAGGCCAGTGGGGGATCATGCTGCCGTCGACCAACGATGATTACGGCGGCTGGATCTTCTCGGCGCTGGTGCGCGCCAACGGCGGGAAATACTTTAACGAGGACTATCCGGGCGAAGTCTATTACAACACGTCAACCACCATCGGCGCCCTGCGCTTCTGGCAGAACCTGGTCTATAAAGACAAAGTCATGCCTTCCGGCGTGCTGAATTCGAAACAGATCGGCGCTAGCTTCTTCTCCGGCAAAGTCGGAATGGCGATGCTGAGCACCGGCGCGCTGGGCTTTATGCGCGAGAACAGCAAAGATTTTGAACTGGGCGTAGCGATGCTGCCGGCCAAAGAGCAGCGCGCGGTACCGATCGGCGGCGCCAGCCTGGTGAGCTTCAAGGGCATCAACGACGCGCAGAAAAAAGCGGCGTATCAGTTCCTGACGTATCTGGTGAGCCCGCAGGTCAATGGCGCCTGGAGCCGCTTTACCGGCTACTTCTCCCCGCGTAAGGCCGCCTACGATACGCCGGAAATGAAGGCGTATCTGCAGCAGGATCCGCGCGCGGCGATCGCCCTCGAACAGCTGAAGTATGCCCATCCGTGGTACTCCACCTGGGAGACCGTTGCCGTGCGTAAAGCGATGGAAAACCAGCTGGCCGCGGTGGTGAACGATGCCAAAGTCACCCCGGAAGCCGCGGTGCAGGCGGCGCAGAAGGAAGCCGATGCGCTGATGAAGCCCTACGTCGATAAGACCGCGCTGGCGGAAGTGAAGTAGGCCTTCCCTCACTATCCCCGCCGATAGCTGAGGTATCTTCTGCAATACCGTACGGAAGCAGTGTGCCCCCTCCCCCTTTTCAAGGGGAGGGGATCGTTCGATACGGCTCGTTAGCCCGGTCCGTGCAGACCGCTGAGCACCGCACCAGCATCGCAGGTACCGTTGGCAATCAGCGTTACACTTTATCCGCCTGCGATTCAGCCACTATTCGCCGGGCCCTGGCGGCCTGCCCTTCTTCACTGGTGTCCAGCTTATCCCGCAGATAGTGCTCGATTTGTTCAAGACTACGGTGGCGGGTTTCCGGTACGCATTTAATCACGAATATCGCACCGAATACGCCAATACCGGCGAAGATAAAGAAGGTGCCTGAAAGCCCTAACCACGCCAGCAGTATCGGGAAGAACAGGGAGATCAGGAAGTTGGCAATCCACATTGAAAATACCGCCCCCCCCATAAAAATACCGCGCAGGCGGGTTGGAAATATTTCCGACATGAGCAGCCAGGTCACTGGCGATAGCGCCCCCTGCTGAAAGCTCAGAAACAGTAACATCCCTGCCAGAACCATATAGGCACGCAGCGCATCAGGCTGGCCGTTAACCGTCTCCGGCAGCAGATAGCTGACCGCACCGATAAAGACCAGGCAGGCGGTGCAGCCGAACTGACCAATCATGGTCATCGGGCGACGGCCAATTTTGCCAAGCATCCAGATGCCAACGAATGTCATCAATACTGAGACTACGCCATTGGCAATAGTGGCAAACAGCGCGGCATTATCAGTCATACCAACCGAGGTCAGTACCGTGGGGGCATAGTACATAATGGTATTTACACCGGTAAGCTGTTGGATAACCGCTATACCAATACCGATCATAAACAGCTTGAACAACCACGGGGTCATAATCTCGCTGAACCGGGGCTTACCGAGATTGCGCTGCTCATCCAGCGTTTCGGTGATCTCCAGCAGCTCCCACTCAACATCATCTTTATGCCGGGTGCGCTCAAGCACGCGACGGGCTTCCGCCAGGCGCCCTTTCATCGCGTACCAGCGCGGTGAATCCGGCATAAACATCATGCCAAACCAGAGCAGCACGGCGGGTAGCGTCGCCACCGCCAGCATCCAGCGCCAGGTGCTTTCCCCGCCCCAGACTTCATGGAACGTGGCATTAGAAATATAGGCCAGCAGCTGACCGGATACGATCATCAGCTCCTGCAAAGTAACCAGCTGTCCGCGCTTATTCGCGGGAGCTATCTCGGCAATATAGACCGGTACGGTGGCCGCCGCCCCGCCGACCGCCACGCCGAGAATAAGACGAAAGAAAATCATCCAGTTAACGTCCGGCGCCATAGAGGTGCCTATCGCGCCGATGGCAAAAAGCACCGCCAGCCACAGAATAATTTTCTTTCTGCCCGCCGCATTCGCCAGATTGCCAGAAAGCAGCGCGCCAAAGGCGGCGCCGAATAGCAGCGAGCTGGTGACCAGACCGGTGGTAAAGGGAGTAAGATGAAGCTCGGTGCCCATAAAGAGTAAGGCACCGGAAATCACCCCGGTATCATAGCCAAAAAGTAAACCGCCAAGCGTCGCGATCAGGGCGACAACTTTTACAAAGGGCGTTGTCGGGGTCTCGCTATTCGGTCCCGACGCTTTATTGAGTGTAAGATATTGTTCCTTAGACATAATAGACTCCAGTAACCCGCCTTGTTTGAGGGAAGATTTGCTCTAGTCTGAATGCAGAGGCCGAGGCCTCACCGACGTGTTGTTTTCGTTCTACGTCTTGAGCTACTGCTGAGTGATGGGGTAAAAAAAGCAGGCCATACGACGTATGGCCTGAAAATAAAACAACGATTAGATTCCTGCCGTCTCGCGGATATATTTGCGCGCTTTTACGGCGTATTCGAATGGGTTGGCCAGCGCCGGATCCTGCTCGGCCTCAACCACCATCCAGCCTTTATAACCATGCTCGTCCAGCAGCTTGAACACCGGACGGAAATCAATGACGCCGTCGCCCGGCACGGTGAAGGTCCCCTTCTTCACGCCGTCCAGGAAGGAGAGCCCTTCGCGACGCACCTGCTCGATCACCGGCGGACGCACGTCTTTCAGGTGCACGTGGTTAATGCGCGGCAGATATTTTTTCAGAATCGCCAGCATCGGCTCTTCGCCGCCTTCGGAATACCAGGCGTGTCCGGTGTCGTAGAGCAGGAAGACTTTGTCATCCACCAGCGACATAAACTTGTCGATCTCTGCCGTCGTCTGGATACCGGTGCCCATATGGTGGTGCAGACAAACCTGCATGCCCTTTTCCGCCGCCAGACGACCGAGGGTGTTATAGCCTTCCGCCACCCGCTGCCACTCTTCTTCGCTAAAGCACGGTTTCGCATTCTCCAGGATGGGCTTTTCCAGCCCCTGGATGCTGCCGCTCTGCTCAGAGCAGCCGATCACTTTCGCGCCCATAGCATGCAGGAAATT
This sequence comes from Klebsiella sp. CB_Kp196, assembly GCF_040061575.1. Lineage (NCBI taxonomy): Bacteria > Pseudomonadati > Pseudomonadota > Gammaproteobacteria > Enterobacterales > Enterobacteriaceae > Klebsiella > Klebsiella sp. CB_Kp196. The sequence goes on along the minus strand of NZ_JBEAFH010000039.1, from coordinate 61,130 downwards.
CATGTGGTTAACGAATTCATCAATGGTCTTTTCCCGCTGGCCGTTAGCAAAAAAGGTGCTGAACCAGGCGTTGCAAATCTGAATGCCGCGGATATCCAGCATCGGCTTGAGAACCGCCGGATCGCGTGGATATTTGCTGCCGACTTCGCTGCCGGTAAAGCCCGCCAGCGCCATTTCGCTGACGATTTGCTGGAAAGTATTCTCGCTGCCCAGCTCCGGCATATCGTCGTTAGTCCAGCCAATCGGGGCGATAGCCAGTTTTACGTTATCTTTGTTCATAGTAGGGGGCTCCTGCCGCTGCGCCTTACCGGCGCAGCAATTCACGTTCGATGAGTTCACGGGTTTCCACTGCCTGGTATTTCATTTTTTCCGGGTAGCCGAACAGCGAGGTGGCCACAATCGGCTCACCGCCGACCTTGAAGGTCTGCTCGGCAAATTTCATATCGCGCAGGGTGCGGAACAGCGCGTCGAAATCAACATCCCCTTCTCCGACGCCCACGTGCTGGTGAACGACGGCATCTACGCCCGGTGGGTTAACGATATAGCGGCAGTGTTTTGTATGGTTGCGGGTATCCGCGATCAGCACATGGGAGAGATCGCTTCCCGCGTAGCGCAGCATCTTCTCAACGTCGCCCACGCCTTTGTCATAGAAGAAGGTGTGCGGGACGCTGTAAACGTACTTAACGTTATCGCTGCGGAACGACTTCACAATATCGACGGTTTCGTTGTTCTCTTCGCAGAAGTCCCACGGATGTGCCTGAATTTCAACGCGGATGCCTTCGCGCTCAAAAATTGGCAGCAGCTCTTCCATGGAGCGATAGAACATCTCATCGCAAATCTCCGGCTGGTTAGGATCGCCGGAGAACTCGGTGTTGATCACCTGTACACCCATTTCAACCGCGATTTCGATCAGCCGTTTCCAGTTTTTCACTGCCGCCTGACGGCGCAGCTCATCCGGACCGGACCAGCGGTAGACGCAGATAAACGAGGAGATCTCCACGCCGGTATCGCGCAGCGCCTGCTTGTACTCAGCCATAATTTCCCGGCTGGCGCGCGGGTGCTTGTAGAACGGGTTGATCTGCGGGTGCGGCGATTGCTCAATGTACTTGTAGCCCCACTCCGCCACCTGGTGGACCATTCGGGTTACCCCGAGGTCTTTAATGACATCAACGTCAAAAGCAATTTTCATCGTCGTTACCTGTGCAAAGAAGTTCCGTCAGCAAAGCGGGATTAGCGTTTGTAGAATGCCGGGCATTCCGGCAGCGTCACCTCAACCGGCTCGCTGGTTTCCTGGGCTTTGATACAGGCGTCGGCAGCAACGGACGCCGCGTAGCCATCCCACGCCGATGGGCCGTGCAGCTGGCCGGCCTGAACATCATTGATAAAGGCCTGTAGCTCAACGTCATACGCTTTGATAAAGCGATCCTTCCAGTCGGTCAGGATAGCGGTCGACAGGTTAGCGGCTTTGCGCATCTGCACAGCCGACGGCTCAGGCAGGCGGGCAATCCCGGTTTCCCCTACCACTTCACACTGGATGTCGTAGCCGTACTGGCAGTTCACGAAGACTTCCACGTCGATCAGCGTGCCTTTTTTGGTTTCAAACGACACGATCTGCGGGTCTTTCAGGCGCGCGTGGGTGTGGGACGTGGAGCGTGGGAAGCGCACCTGCACGGAAACATAGTCGTCATTCAGCAGCCAGCGCAGAACGTCCAGTTCGTGAATCAGGGTGTTGGTGATCGCCATGTTGGTGATGTAATCCTCGCCCACCGACTGGTTGCGGTGCGCGCAGCGCAGCATCAGCGGCGCGCCGATATCGCCGTCATCGATCACTTTTTTCAGCGCCAGATAGCCTTCGTCGTAAGGGCGCATAAATCCAACCTGCACCAGGCGGCGACCGGCTTTCATTTCCGCATCAACGATGCGGCGGCAGCCTTCCGCGCTCATCGCCAGCGGCTTCTCGCAGAACACCGGCTTCCCGGCGGCGATGGCGGCCAGGGTGTACTCTTCGTGGGTGGGATCCCATGAGGTCACCAGAATAGCGTCCACGTCGCTGGCCTTAATCACGTCATGACCGTCGGCGTACACTTCGGCATGCACGCCCGGCAGCGCAACCGCGGCGCGGGCGTTCTCTTCGTTGATATCCGAAACCGCCACTACCGTGGCTCCCTGCAGTACCTGAGTGCAACGACGGATATGCTCTTTACCGATAGCGCCGGCACCGATGACACCTAATTTGAGTGACATAGTTGGTTTTCTCCCGAGATTTGTAGGGTTCAGAGTTTGTGTTCTGTTTTAGTAATCCCGCGCCTGAGCGCGTTTTTCATTGATCATTTGCGCCACCTTGCGGATCCGCTCGGAGAGCGCAGACTGCGCGACGCCGACGTTCCACCAGCTGCCGTATTTGTGCACCATGGTTTTCGGCAGCACTTTAATGTCTATCAGGGTGCTGACGGTTTCGCGGCGCGCGGCGTCCAGCGCGTGGCGTAGTTCTTCTAGCGTCGTGACGCGCCAGGTTTTGCAGCCGTAGCCGGCAGCGACGGTGGCGAAATCTACCGGCACCAGGCCGCCCTGCAGCTGGCCCGATTCGGCGCAGCGGAAGCGGAACTCGGTGCCGAAGCTGTCCATACCGTGCTCCATTTGCAGGTTGTTAATGCAGCCGTTGGCCATGTTGTCGAGCAGCACGATATTGATCTTCGCGCGCTCCTGCAGGGAGGTCACCAGCTCGGAGTGCAGCATCATGAACGAGCCGTCGCCGACCAGCGAATAGACCTCGCTTTGCGGTTGGGCTAACTTCACGCCCAGCGCGGCGCTGACTTCGTACCCCATGCAGGAGTAGCCGTATTCCACGTGATAGGTGTTGGTGGCCCGGTTGCGCCAGACGCGCTGCAGGTCTCCCGGCAGGCTCCCCGCCGCCGCTACAATCACCGCATCCGCCGGCAGCGTTTCGTTGAGTACGCCAAGGACGCTGCTTTGCGTCAGGGTGGAGTCGGTTATCTGGCGAAATTCGCGATACACCGATTCCCGATCCAGATGGTCGTCGATTTCCGGGACGAAAGCGGTTTCCTGCCACACCGCCTGGTAAACGCGCTGGGTCTCTTTCAGCTGGCGGCTCTGCACGCTTTCAATCTGCTCGCCCCAGCCAGCCTGCCAGGATTCGCCGGACAGGGCGTCGTCCAGGGCAGTGAGGGCTTCGCGAGCATCCGCCAGCATCGGGATGCCATCCAGCTTCCAGGCGTCGAAGTTGCTGACGTTAATATTGAGGAAGCGCACGCCCGGGTGCTGGAAAATCCATTTTGACGAGGTGGTGAAATCGCTGAAACGCGTGCCGAGACCGATGACCAGATCCGCCTCTTTCGCCAGCAGGTTCGCCGCCAGGCAGCCGGTTTCGCCGACGCCGCCCACGTTATACGGATGCGAAGAGACAACGCTGCCTTTACCCGCCTGGGTTTCGGCAAACGGCACGCCGTAGCGCTCGGCAAAACGGGTTAACGCCTCGCCGGCGCCGGAGTATTTCACCCCGCCGCCACAGACGATCAGCGGCTTACGGCTGGCTTTAATCGCCGCCACGGCATCCGCCAGCTGCGCGGCGCTGGCCGGGCGGCGATCAAGGCGGTGTACCCGGCGGGTAAAGAAGGATTCCGGATAATCCCAGGCTTCGCCCTGGACATCCTGCGGCAGACAGAGCGTGACCGCACCGGTTTCCGCCGGGTCGGTCAACACGCGCATGGCGTTGATGCAGGCGCTCATCAGCTGTTCCGGACGGGTGATGCGATCCCAGTATTTACTCACCGCGCGAAACGCGTCGTTAGTGGTAATGCTGAGATCGTGGCTCTGTTCAATTTGCTGCAGCACCGGGTCAGGCTGGCGGGTCGCAAACACATCGCCCGGCAGCAGCAGCAGCGGGATGCGGTTGGCGGTCGCGGTCGCGGCAGCGGTAATCATGTTCGCCGCGCCGGGGCCAATGGAGGAGGTGCAGGCAATAATCTGACGACGCAGGGACTGTCTGGCAAAACCGGTGGCGACATGCGCCATCCCTTGCTCGTTACGCCCCTGATAGACCCGCATTTCACCGCTATCTTGTTCAAGGGCCTGGCCCATTCCCAGCACGTTGCCGTGGCCAAAGATAGCAAAGATGCCTTTGACGAACTTATGCTCTTCGCCATCGACTTCCAGATACTGGTTATCCAGGAACTTCACCAGCGCCTGCGCCATTGTCAGTCTCAGTTTGCCCATGTTGCCCAATCCTTATTGTTCAGTATTTGCGTGTGGGTTCGCGTTTTGCCCTGCACAGCGATACAGCGATGAGTCAGGGAAATCGTTAACGTCACTGGAATACTTCTGGATTATAGGCAAACATTTTTTTCATTAAATAGAAATACAGAAGAAATATTTCATTTTGCGAGAGCGATCAAACTCTCTATGCATTTCACCCGTTTCATTCGCATCCTGTATACGGGATAACGCGCAAATTACGCGGCCCACCTCTTAATATCCCTTTTAAAATCATAGGTAAAGACCGCGTCTAAACGGGCTCCAGTTCAACTTTCAGCCGCAGCCCAGGATCCGAGGCAGAATGAGGCTCAGCGCGGCATAGTGGTATATCCCTCACATTTTTGGTTTTTTAATTTCGATCTAGTTTGCAAATGAAATATTTATTTCTCAAACTAGAGATAACCAATAACCCTCAGGCTGTTTTCGGAGACGCTGTCGGTATCCCGACTCTTCCGTACAGCAGAAATGCAAAAGGAAACCCTAGCTATGAATGCAGCAGTAAAGCGACTCGACGTCATCTGTATTGGCCGGGTGGCAGTCGATCTCTATGCCCAGCAGATTGGCGCGAGGCTGGAAGATGTCGCCAGTTTTTCTAAATACCTGGGTGGCTCTTCCGGCAACGTCGCCTTCGGCACCGCCATTCAGGGATTAAAATCGGCAATGCTCGCTCGCGTGGGCGATGAGCATAATGGTCGTTTTCTACGTGAAACCCTGAGCCGCGCCGGCGTCGATACCGAATATCTGATCACCGATAAGCAGCGCCTGACGGCGTTAGTGATGCTGGGGATTAAAGATCAGGAGACGTTTCCGCTGATTTTTTACCGCGATAACTGCGCCGATATGGCCCTTTCGCCAGAAGATATTAAGGAAGAGTACATCGCCTCTTCCCGGGCGCTGGCGGTAACCGGCACCCACCTTTCGCACGCCAACACGCGCGAAGCGGTGCTGAAGGCGCTGGAGTACGCCCGCCGCCACGGCCTGCGTACCGCGCTGGATATCGACTATCGTCCGGTGCTTTGGGGGTTAACGTCTTTAGGCGACGGTGAAACGCGTTTCATTGAATCCGGCCAGGTGACCAGCCAGCTGCAGGAAGTCCTGCATCTGTTCGATTTAGTGGTGGGGACCGAAGAGGAGTTTCATATTGCCGGCGGCAGCACCGATACCCTGACCGCGCTGAAAAACGTGCGTAACGCCACGAAAGCGACGCTGGTTTGCAAGCGCGGTCCGATGGGCTGCGTGGTGCTGGAAGGCGCTATTCCCGACAGCTGGGATAGCGTGCCGCTGCAGCAGGGCGTACACGTAGACGTGCTTAACGTCCTGGGCGCGGGCGATGCCTTTATGTCCGGCCTGCTGCGCGGCTGGCTTAACGATGAAGGCTGGGAGCAGGCCTGCCGCTACGCTAACGCCTGCGGCGCGCTGGTGGTTTCACGCCACGGCTGCGCGCCCGCAATGCCGACCAAAGCCGAGCTTGACGACTATCTGTCGCGGGCAGAATCGGTGCCGCGTCCGGATATCGACGATCGTCTCAACCATCTCCATCGCGTCACCAGCCGCCGCCAGGCGTGGCCGGAGCTGTGCATTTTCGCCTTTGACCACCGTAAACAGCTGGCAGATCTGGCGCTGGAAACCGGGCGTGATGAATCCTGCATTCCGCAGCTGAAGCTGCTGCTGCTGGCGGCCGCGGAAGCCGCCGCAGACGAAGCCGGTCTTGACGGTCGCAGCGGCATCCTCGCCGATGGCACCTACGGCCAGCGCTCGCTCAATGCTATCACCGGCAAGGGCTGGTGGATTGGTCGACCGATTGAAATGCCGAGCTCGCGCCCGCTGCGCCTGGAACATGGCAACATCGGTTCCCAGCTGATCGACTGGCCGCTGGAGCACGTGGTGAAATGCCTGGTCTTCTATCATCCGGCCGATCCGGCCGAGCTGCGCGCCGAACAGGATGCGCTGCTGCTGGAGGTCTGGCAGGCGTGCAACAAGTCCGGGCATGAGCTGCTGCTGGAAATCATCCTGCCGGAAAACGGCCCGGATAAAGATGAACGCCACTACCACGACATGCTGGAGCACTTCTATCAGCTGGGCATCCAGCCGGACTGGTGGAAGCTGCCGCCGCTGTCGAGCGCGGAATGGGAAAGGATTGGCAAACTGATCGCGCGCGAAGATAGCTGGTGCCGCGGGATCTTAATCCTCGGCCTGGACGCCCCTTCGGACCGTCTGCGCGCCGGTTTTGCCGAAGCGGCGAAGCATCCGATGATCAAAGGTTTTGCCGTAGGACGCACCATTTTTGGCCAGCCTTCACGGCGCTGGATGCAGGGAGAGCTCAGCGACGAGGCGCTGATTAACGAAGTGAAACGCAACTACCTCACGCTCATCGGCTACTGGCGAGAAGCCCGCGGCTGATTCCGCCCAGGCCCGCATCCTCTTCAGAAGATGCGGGCTTTTTTCTGGATCTTCGTGAAATGAATCGCGTATTTCATCGTAGTAAATGAAAAATTCGCTTCATTTGATACACTGGAAATTATATTCCTTTCATTTTCTCAGAGCGCAATCTATGGCCAATAATCCGACCCAACTTACCATCTTGCAGGATGAAATCAGGCGTCGCTACGACACGTTAAGCAAACGCCTGAAACAGGTAGCCCGCTATATTCTCGATAACAGCAATAGCGTGGCTTTCGACACCGTGGCCTCTATCGCGCAACAAGCTGACGTCCCCCCTTCCACGCTGATCCGCTTCGCTAACGCCTTTGGTTTTAGCGGCTTCAACGAAATGAAGCAGATGTTCAAGCAGCACCTGATGGAAGAGACGGCTAACTATACCGAGCGCGCGCGTCTGTTCCGCCAGACCACCACGGATGACGCAACCCCGCCGGAAACGCCGACCGAAATCCTGAATATGTTCACCATGGTCAATACCCAGGCGCTGCAGCAGCTGGCGATGCAGACCTCCGGCGACGATCTGCAGCGCGCGGTCGCGCTGCTGGCGGAAGCGGAGAATATCTACGTTATTGGCCTGCGCCGCTCCTTTAGCGTCGCCTCCTATCTGACCTACGCCCTGCGCCATCTGGACCGTAAAGCGTTCCTGATTGACGGTCTGGGCGGCATGTTTACCGAGCAGCTGAGCCTGGTCGGGCCGAAAGATGTCGTGGTGGCGGTGAGCTTCTCTCCGTATGCGCGGGAAGTGGTTGAACTGGTGGAGCTCGGCGCGCAGCGTAAAGCACGACAGATAGCGATTACCGACAGCCAGGTCAGCCCGCTGGCGGCCTTCAGCGATGTCTGCTTTGTGGTGCGCGAGGCGCAGGTTGATGGTTTCCGCTCGCAGGTGGCCTCGCTGTGCCTGGCCCAAACGCTGGCGGTCTCACTGGCGCTGAACAGCAGCAAAGATGCAGAGACGAAGCAGCTGGCTTAAGCTTTTCATTATTCCCGGATGCGACGTAAACGTCTTATCCGGGCTACTTGTCCGCAGATGACGGTAAACCCGTAGCACGGCTAAGCGCAGCGCGAGCCGGGGTGCAGCTGGCTTAAGTTTTTCATGACTCCCGGATGGCACTGTACACGTCTTATCCGGGCTACTTGTCCGCAGACGACGGTAAACCCGTAGCCCGGCTAAGCGCAGCGCGAGCCGGGGGTGCAGCTGGCTTAAGCTTTTCATTATTCCCGGATTGCGACGTAAACGTCTTATCCGGGCTACTTGTCCGCAGATGACGGTAAAACCGTAGCCCGGCTAAGCGCAGCGCGAGCCGGGGATATGGCAGAATTGCGACGACGATCTTATTCGGGTAACAGGATCAAAAAGGCCGGCTAGCATGGCTAACCGGCCTTTTTATCCTCAACCGATGCTAATCGTGGCGGGGATAATCAGGGCTATTGATCCACGCGTGATCCTCTTCCCAGGTAAACATCCATTTGCGATCCGGGCCGGCCATCACGTTCAGATAGTAGCTGTCATATCCGGCAATCGCCGCCACCGGATGGTAGCCGCGCGGCACCATGACCACATCGTGGTTGTAGGGGGCCATGCAGGCATCAAGGCTGCGGTCATCGGTATAGACGCGCTGGAAGGCAAAACCCTGCGGCGGATCGAAACGGTGATAGTAGGTCTCTTCCAGCTGGGTTTCCTGGCCCGGCAGCGCCGTGTCGTGCTTGTGCGACGGCCAGGAGCTGGTCGCCCCTTCCTCGGTGTAAACCTCCACCACCAGCAGGCAGTCCGCCTGCGCGCTATCCGGCAGAATATTGTGCACCAGCCGCTGGTTACGCCCTTTACCGCGATGCTCTACGCCCACATCCTGCGGGGAGATAACCCGTGCAGGGAAGGTTCCTTTACCCGGGGCGCTGCATACGGCCAGCTCGAGGTCAGAATCTGCCGTCACTTCGACTTTATCCTGCGGCGGCACGTAGACTGACCAGGGCGGCGTCCGCTCAAACGGCGACATACGCTGGCCGAGGTTCGGGAAATCCGCCTGCGTGGTTTTTACCGAAGCCAGGCCGGCAACCAGCACCAGGCACAGTTCGCGATCGCCGCTTTCCAGGGTGACGGTTTGCCCTTTCTTTAACATCCAGACGTCAAAACCAATGTACTTCCACCCCGCGCTCTGCGGGGTGATGTGCTGAATCTGCCCTTCTTTTTTTGCTTTAGCCAGTAAAGACATGGCGCTCTCCTTCGCCGATTAGCCTAACGTCGGCATACTGAATTCAGATACGGTTTGCTGACCCTGCGGCCAGCGGACGGTGGCGGTTTTCATACGCGTATAGAAGCGCACGCCGTCCGGGCCATGGACGTTCAGTGCGCCGAATACGGAGCGTTTCCAGCCGCCAAAGCTATGGAAGGCCATTGGAACGGGTACCGGTACGTTGACCCCAACCATTCCGGCCTGGACATCATGGACAAATTCACGCGCGGTGTGGCCGTTGCTGGTAAAGACGGCGCTACCGTTGCCGAACTCATGGCTGTTCACCAGCTCCAGCGCGCTGTGGTAATCCGCCACGCGAACAATCCCCAGCACCGGGCCAAAAATCTCTTCGCGCCAGATAGTCATCTCCGGCGTGACGTTGTCGAACAGCGTTCCGCCGACATAGTATCCCTCTTCAAACCCGGGCACCTGCGGCTTGCGTCCGTCAACCACCAGCGTCGCCCCCTCGCTGACCCCTTTATCAATATATCCCAGCACTTTTTTCTGATGGGTATCGGAGACGACCGGCCCCATTTCGTTCTCTTCTTTTCCGCGCATACAGCCCGGCCCAACCTTCAGGGATTCCACCAGCGGCTTCAGGCGCGCAATCAGTTTATCCGCCGTTTCATCACCCACGGCAACCACCACCGGCAGCGCCATGCAGCGCTCGCCCGCCGAGCCGAACGCGCCGCCCATAATGGCATTCACGGTGGCATCAAGATCGGCATCCGGCATCACAATCGCGTGGTTTTTCGCCGCGCCAAACGCCTGTACCCGCTTGCCATAAGCGCTGGCGGTTTTATAAATATGCTCCGCCACGCCGGAAGATCCGACAAAGCTTACCGCCGCGATCCGCGGGTCCCGGTATAGCTGCTCGGCATCTTCGTTGCTGCAGTGCACGACGTTAAAGACGCCATCCGGCAGACCCGCTTCTTTCAGCAATTCCGCCAGACGCACCGCGGCAGTAGGCGCCAGCGCTGGCGGCTTCAGGACAAAGCTGTTGCCGCAGGCCAGCGCCAGCGGGAACATCCACATCGGTACCATCGCCGGGAAGTTGAACGGCGTAATGCCCGCTACCACGCCCAGCGGCTGCATCAGAGAATAGCTATCAACGCCGGTGCCGACATCCGATGAGAACTCCCCTTTGATCAGGTGCGGAATACCGCAGGCAAACTCAACGACTTCCATGCCGCGCGTCAGCTCCCCCATCGCGTCGGAAAACACTTTACCGTGTTCGCTGACGATAATCCCCGCCAGCTCTTCAGCGTGCTGTTCCAGTAACATTTTAAAATTGAACATCACGCGGGCGCGGCGCAGCGGCGTGGTGCGCGACCAGCTTTCAAAAGCATCACACGCCACCTGAATGGCGTCAGAGACTTCCTGCGCGGTCGATAACGTGACTTCGCGGACCACTTTGCCCGTCGCGGGGTCGAAAACCGGCATTGTTTTGCTGCTGCCGCTGGTAACGGTTTTCCCGCCAATAAAGTTTCCTGTGATAGTCATGCTCTCGCCTCATCTGTATGGGGTATCGGGGGCCAACGCAGTACGGCCCATTACTGGATCTGCTGTGCTGTAACCGTAGTAAAATGAAATTAATATTTCAATATTGATAACTAGTGAAATTCTATTTTGGTGATGATGGTCGCAATTTCGTGTAAGAAATTGCCGGCTTGCGGACTAAAGCACGATAAAAAGAGTTGAGATTTAGCGCCACCTGCAACCCGTGCCCTTTAAAACGCAGCAGAAAAATATTTTGCGAGTCGGCTCAAAAAATCACCATTTCATACATTGCTAATTTTGGAATAAATGTTTTGACTATGAGGTATTCGAACGAATTCGATCCCTACGTTTCTGGAGAGTCAAAATGGCTATTGCATCGCAACGTTTCTGCATCAACCGCAAGATCGCCCCGTCACTCAGCATTGAGGCCTTTTTCCGGCTGGTGAACAGCCTGGGGCTGAACAAAGTCGAGCTACGTAACGACCTCCCCAGCGGAAAAGTAACCGACGACCTGAGCCACCAGCAGGTGCGAGAGCTGGCTGACCGCTACCATATTGAGATCCTCACTATCAATGCGGTCTACCCCTTCAACTGCCGCACCGCAGAGGTTCGTAGCCTGACGGAGTCATTGCTGAAAGAAGCCAAAGCCGTTGGTGCCAAATCGCTGGTGCTGTGCCCGCTGAACGATGGTACCGAGGTTCCGGCGAGCGAAACCCTTAACGCCCTGCGTGACCTGGCGCCGCTATTCGCCTTCTACGGTATTCAGGGGCTGGTGGAGCCGCTCGGTTTCCCGCAGAGCTCGCTCCGCTCCTCGGCGCAGGCGCAAACGCTGATCCACGACGCGCGGGTGCCGTTTAAGCTGCTGATAGATACCTTCCATCATCATCTTTATCCGCAGGCGGAGCAGGAGTTTAACCAGGTGGATATCGGCGAAATCGGTCTGGTCCATCTTTCCGGCGTAGAGGATACCCGCCCGCGCGAAGCCCTTACCGACAATGAGCGCATCATGCTGACCGCAAAAGACCAGCTGCAAAGCTGCGAGCAGGTCAAAAACCTGGAGGCGCGCGGCTATCAGGGCGTGTATGCGTTCGAACCCTTCGCGCCGGAATTGGCAAACTGGAGCGAAGACGATATCCGCCGCGAAATCGAGCAGAGCATCGCGTTAATTCAGCGCCACTGCGCCTGACGTGAATAAGCGAAGGTGTGCGTGATTTCCCTCCTTTTGCTATCAGGTTGCCTATACTCGCAGCAGGATAAATGGAGAAATCGCTCATGAGCTCACCTCTGCTGATTGCACGCACGCTGGATAAACAGCTGCATTTACTGCCCGCTATGGCCAACCGCCACGGCTTGATTACCGGCGCCACGGGGACCGGTAAAACCGTCACTCTGCAAAAGCTGGCGGAGTCTTTCTCGGAAATCGGCGTTCCGGTATTTATGGCCGATGTGAAAGGCGACCTCACCGGTATCGCCGAGTCGGGACAAAGTTCGGAAAAGCTGCAGGCGCGTCTGGAAAAAATCGGCGCAACGGACTGGCAGCCGCACGCCAATCCGGTGGTGCTATGGGATATTTTTGGCGAAAAAGGCCACCCGGTTCGCGCCACGGTTTCCGATCTCGGGCCGCTGCTGCTGGCTCGCCTGCTCAACCTCAATGAGGTTCAGTCCGGGCTGCTGAATATCATCTTCCGTATCGCCGACGATCGCGGGCTGCTGCTGCTCGACTTTAAAGACCTGCGCGCCATAACCCAATACATTGGCGACAACGCCAAAGCGTTTCAGAACCAGTACGGCAACATCAGCAGCGCCTCCGTTGGGGCTATTCAGCGCGGATTATTAACCCTGGAGCAGCAGGGCGCGGAGCACTTTTTCGGCGAACCTATGCTCGATATCCAGGACTGGATGCGCGTCGACGCTGAGGGTAAAGGGGTGATTAATATCCTGAGCGCCGAAAAGCTTTACCAGATGCCGAAGCTGTACGCCGCCAGCCTGCTGTGGATGCTCTCCGAGCTTTACGAACGCCTGCCGGAGGCCGGTGACCAGGAGAAGCCAAAGCTGGTCTTTTTCTTTGATGAAGCGCATCTGCTGTTTAACGATGCGCCGCAGGTGCTGCTGGATAAAATCGAGCAGGTCATCCGCCTGATTCGTTCTAAAGCCGTCGGGGTCTATTTTGTTTCACAAAACCCGGCGGACATTCCCGATGCGGTTCTCGGTCAGCTGGGTAATCGCGTGCAGCACGCCCTGCGCGCCTTCACGCCGAAAGACCAAAAAGCGGTAAAAACCGCCGCGCAGACCATGCGCGCGAATCCCGCGTTCAGTACCGAACAGGCGATCCAGGAGCTGGGCACCGGCGAGGCGCTGATCTCCTTTCTTGATGAGAAAGGCAGCCCTTCGATAGTGGAACGCGCGATGGTTATCGCACCCTGCTCGCGTATGGGGCCGGTCACCGATGACGAACGTAACGGGCTGCTTAACCACTCGGCGCTGTACGGAAAATATGAAGAAGAGATCGACCGTGAATCGGCCTTTGAAAGGCTGCAACAGGGCGTTCAGAGCACAACGGAGCAGCAGCAATCACCGCCCGCAAAAGGCCAGCAAAACGGCGATGACGACGGTCTGCTCGGCGGGCTCAAAGACATTCTGTTCGGCACCACCGGGCCGCGCGGCGGCAAACGCGACGGCATTGTGCAAACGGCAGCGAAGAGCGCGGTGCGTCAGGTCACCAACCAGATAGTCAGGGGAATGCTGGGAAGCTTACTTGGCGGGCGGAAACGCTAAAAAAAGCCCCCTTTCTGAATTCAGGAAGGGGGCGCGTGACGTCAGGTTTTACGCATCATCAGCCAGAGGCTCAGCAAGAAGAAGCTGGCGCTCGGCAACAGCGCTCCGATAATCGGCGGAATGCCGTACACCAGGGTGAGCGGGCCGAAAATCTGGTCCAGCACGTAGAAGATAAAGCCGAAGCTGATCCCGGTCACCACTCTGACGCCCATCGGTACGCTACGCAGCGGGCCGAAGATAAACGACAGCGCCATCAGCATCATCACCGCCACCGACAGCGGCTGGAAGATTTTGCTCCACATATTGAGCTGATAGCGGCCCGGATCCTGACCGCTGGACTTCAGATAGGTAACATAGTTGTGCAGGCCGCTGATGGACAGCGCGTCCGGGTCCAGCGCCACCACGCCGAGCTTGTCCGGCGTCAGGTTGGTCTTCCAGGTCCCGCTAACCGTCTGCGTTCCGGTGACCTGTTTCGGGTCAGTCAGGTTGGATTCATCCACCTGCGACAGCCGCCAGAGCTTATTCTCAGTGTCGAACTTTGCCGAAGCGGCATAGCGAACGGACTGTAAGCGGCGCTGGTCGTTAAAGGCGTAAATGCTCACCCCGCCCAGCTCATCGTTGCCTTTTACCCGCTCGATATACACAAAGTTATGGCCGTCTTTCGCCCATAGCCCCTGCTGAGTGGAAAGCAGCGAACCGCCGTACATCTGCTGAGCACGATAGTTACGCGCCATCTGTTCGCCCTGCGGGGCAACCCACTCGCCCATCGCCATGGTCAGCAGCACCAGCGGAATCGCGGTTTTCATCACCGACAGCGCCACCTGCAAACGGGTAAAGCCGGAAGCCTGCATCACCACCAGTTCGCTGCGCTGCGCCAGCATCCCCAGCCCCAGCAGCGCGCCGAGCAGCGCCGCCATCGGGAAGAAGATTTGGATATCTTTCGGCACGCTGAGAATCGTGTAGATTCCGGCCCCCAGCGCATCATAGTTGCCCTGCCCGGCCTTTTTCAGCTGGTCGACAAACTTGATGATGCCCGAGAGGGAAACCAGCATGAACAGAGTCATCATGATGGTATTGAAAATCGTCTTACCGATATAACGGTCAAGTACCCCAAACGCCTGCATCACGCCGCTCCTTTGTTAAAACGGGCACGGAAGCGGCGCATCGGCACCGTATCCCACAGGTTCAACAGCACGGCCAACGAGAAATAGAGCAGGTTTACCGCCCACATCCAGACCATCGGATCCATTTTGCCTTTACCGCCGCTCGATTTAATCGACGTTTGCAGCAGGAAAAACACCAGATAGAGCAGCATCGCCGGCAGCATCGACAGCACGCGGCCCTGGCGCGGGTTCACCACGCTGAGCGGCACCACCATCAGGGCCATGATGAACACCGTTGCCACCAGCGTGAAGCGCCAGTGCAGCTCCGCCCGGGCGCGATCGGTATCGGTATGCCACAGGGTGCGCATATCCATCTGCTCGGTATCGTTCGGGTCGGAGGCCACCGCCTGATGGCCGACTATCGCCTGATAGTTTTTGAAGTCGGTAATGCGGAAGTCGCGCAGCATCGCGGTGCCTTCAAAGCGGGTGCCCTGATTCATGGTCACCACCTGCGAGCCGTCTTTACGCAGCGAGAGCTCGCCGGTATCCGCGACCACCACCGACGGGCGCGCGTTGCCTCGCGGCCGCAGCTGAGCAAGGAAAACGTCGCTGAAGCGGTTGCCGTTGACGTTCTCAATAAACAGCACCGCGCTGCCGTCGCTGGCCTGCTGGAACTGGCCCTGAGCCAGCGCCGCCATGCCGGGGTTCGCTTTCGCTTCCGCCAGCACTTCATCCTGGTGCCGAGAAGACCAGGGGCCGGCCCACATCACGTTGACCGCCGCGACGACGCCCGTAAAGAGCGCCAGGATCATGGCGGCTTTCACCAGCACGGCTTTACTCAGGCCGCAGGCGTGCATCACCGTAATTTCGCTTTCGGTATACAGTTTGCCCAGCGTCATCAGCAGCCCGAGGAATAAACTCAGGGGCAGAATAAGCTGCGCCATTTCAGGTACGCCCAGCCCTAACAGCGAGAGCACCAGATTTGTCGGGATATCGCCATCAACAGCGGCGCCGAGGATCCTGACCAGTTTCTGACAAAAGAAAATGAGCAGCAGGATGAATAGGATCGCCAACTGGCTTTTCAGCGTCTCACGAACCAGATATCTTATGATTATCACTATAAATACGCCCGTAAAAACCCGTTTTATTGCAGGAAAATTGCTTGTTTCATGGCTTAAACGTCATTTATTCTCTTTGGTCGTCGAAAACATCGCTAAGATTAAATGACTCGCTGGTTCTGCGTATCAGGATCTTTTCTGACGAACCAAGGCCGTAATAACGTTAAGATTAACACGAAGTCACCACAACAGCGGACATGAGTTACGAAAGCTTTCAATTTCTATACTCTATGGATTTCGAGTTGCAGGCAGGCGGCAAGACTGTGAAGCCCCGGAGCTTACATCAGGTAAGTGACAGGGGTGAGCAGGCGCAGCCAACGCATCTGCAACTTGAAAGACGACGAGTATATCTGTAGCCACCACTGTTGTCTTTAAGATTCAGGAGCATAGTGCATGGAGTTCAGTGTAAAAAGCGGTAGCCCGGAGAAGCAGCGGAGCGCCTGTATCGTGGTCGGCGTCTTTGAACCACGTCGCCTCTCCCCCATCGCCGAACAGCTTGATAAAATTAGCGACGGTTATATCAGCGCCCTGCTGCGTCGCGGCGAGCTGGAAGGCAAACCTGGCCAGACTTTATTGCTGCACCATGTGCCGAACATTCTGTCAGAGCGCATTCTGCTTATTGGCTGCGGCAAAGAGCGCGAGCTGGATGAACGTCAGTACAAGCAGGTCATTCAGAAAACAATCAATACGCTGAATGATACCGGCTCAATGGAAGCCGTCTGCTTCCTGACCGAGCTGCACGTCAAAGGCCGCAATAACTACTGGAAAGTGCGTCAGGCGGTCGAGACCGCCAAAGAGACGCTATACAGCTTTGACCAGTTGAAAACCAACAAAAGCGAGCCGCGTCGCCCGCTGCGTAAAATGGTCTTCAACGTCCCAACCCGTCGCGAGCTGACCAGCGGCGAACGCGCTATTCAGCACGGTCTGGCGATTGCTGCCGGCATCAAAGCGGCGAAAGATCTCGGCAATATGCCGCCAAACATCTGTAACGCCGCCTATCTGGCCTCTCAGGCGCGCCAGCTGGCCGATACCTACAGTAAGAACGTCATTACCCGCGTTATCGGCGAACAGCAGATGAAAGAGCTGGGAATGAACTCTTATCTGGCGGTCGGCAACGGTTCGCAAAATGAATCGCTGATGTCGGTTATCGAATATAAAGGTAACCCGGCGGAAGACGCGCGCCCTATCGTGCTGGTGGGTAAAGGTCTGACCTTTGACTCCGGCGGCATCTCCATCAAGCCTTCCGAAGGCATGGACGAGATGAAATACGACATGTGCGGCGCGGCGGCGGTGTACGGCGTGATGCGTATGGTTGCCGAACTTCAGCTACCGCTGAACGTTGTCGGCGTGCTGGCCGGATGTGAAAACATGCCGGGCGGCCGCGCCTATCGTCCAGGCGACGTGTTGACCACGATGTCCGGGCAAACGGTGGAAGTGCTGAACACCGATGCCGAAGGGCGTCTGGTGCTGTGCGATGTGCTGACCTACGTTGAGCGCTTCGAGCCGGAAACCGTTATCGACGTGGCCACGCTGACCGGCGCCTGCGTGATTGCGCTGGGCCACCACATCACCGGTCTGATGTCGAACCACAACCCGCTGGCCCACGAGCTGATCGGCGCGTCCGAACTGGCGGGCGATCGCGCATGGCGTCTGCCGCTTGGCGACGAGTTCCAGGAGCAGCTGGAGTCTAACTTTGCGGATATGGCCAATATCGGCGGCCGTCCCGGCGGGGCGATTACCGCGGGCTGCTTCCTGGCGCGCTTTACCCGCAAGTACAACTGGGCGCACCTGGATATCGCCGGTACCGCGTGGCGTTCCGGGAAAGCCAAAGGCGCGACCGGTCGTCCGGTGGCAATGCTGTCGCAGTTCCTGCTTAATCGCGCCGGATTTACCGGCGAAGAGTAATTGCCGTCTGATGCCCGGTGGCGTTACGCTTGCCGGGCCAACGAAAAGATGCCGTTTATAGGCCGGGTCAGCGTAGCGCCGCCCGGCTTAAGCATTTAAAGTCACCACAAGAAGCCCCATATATGAAAAACGCAACGTTCTATCTTCTGGACAATGATACGCAACAAGACGGCCTGAGCGCCGTTGAACAACTGGTGTGTGACATTGCCGCAGAACGTTGGCGCAGCGGCAAGCGGGTACTCATCGCCTGTGAAGATGAGCAGCAGGCCATTCGTCTGGACGAAGCGCTCTGGGCTCGACCCGCGGAAAGTTTCGTTCCGCATAATCTGGCGGGAGAAGGTCCGCGCGGCGGCGCGCCGGTGGAGATTGCCTGGCCGCAAAAGCGCAACAGCAGCCCGCGGGATATTCTGATTAGCCTGCGGCTAAACTTTGCAGATTTTGCCACCGCTTTCACAGAAGTGATAGACTTCGTCCCTTATGAAGATTCTTTGAAACAACTGGCGCGCGAACGCTATAAAGCGTACCGCATGGCTGGTTTCAACCTGAACACGGCAACCTGGAAATAATGGAAAAGACATACAACCCCCAAGATATCGAACAGCCGCTTTACGAGCACTGGGAAAAGCAGGGCTATTTCAAACCCAATGGCGACGAAAGCCAGGAAAGTTTCTGCATCATGATCCCGCCGCCGAACGTCACCGGCAGTTTGCATATGGGTCATGCCTTCCAGCAAACCATCATGGATACCATGATTCGCTACCAGCGCATGCAGGGTAAAAACACCCTGTGGCAGGCCGGTACCGACCACGCGGGTATCGCTACCCAGATGGTGGTTGAGCGTAAGATTGCCGCCGAAGAAGGTAAAACCCGCCACGACTACGGTCGCGACGCCTTTATCGATAAAATCTGGCAGTGGAAAGCGGAATCCGGCGGCACCATTACCCGTCAGATGCGCCGCCTGGGCAACTCCGTGGACTGGGAGCGCGAGCGCTTCACCATGGACGAAGGCCTGTCCAACGCCGTAAAAGAAGTCTTTGTCCGCCTGTACAAAGAAGATCTGATCTACCGCGGTAAGCGCCTGGTCAACTGGGACCCGAAACTGCGCACCGCCATCTCCGATCTGGAAGTGGAAAACCGCGAGTCTAAAGGCTCGATGTGGCATATCCGCTATCCGTTGGCCGACGGCGCGAAAACCGCTGACGGTAAAGATTATCTGGTCGTCGCCACCACCCGTCCGGAGACGGTGCTGGGCGATACCGGCGTGGCCGTTAACCCGGAAGATCCGCGCTATAAAGACCTTATCGGCAAATTCGTGATCCTGCCGCTGGTTGACCGCCGCATTCCGATTGTGGGCGATGAACACGCCGATATGGAAAAGGGCACCGGCTGCGTGAAGATCACCCCGGCGCACGACTTTAACGACTATGAAGTGGGCAAGCGTCATGCGCTGCCGATGATCAACATCCTGACCTTTGACGGCGACATCCGCGAAACCGCGGAAGTTTACGACACCAAAGGCAACGAGTCCGATGTCTACTCAAACGCCATCCCGGCGGAGTTCCAGAAGCTGGAGCGCTTTGCCGCGCGTAAAGCGGTGGTTGCCGCTATCGACGCCCTGGGCCTGCTGGACGAGATAAAACCGCACGATCTGACCGTCCCGTACGGCGACCGCGGCGGCGTGGTAATTGAGCCGATGCTGACCGACCAGTGGTACGTCCGCGCCGACGTGCTGGCTAAACCGGCGGTTGAAGCGGTGGAGAACGGCGACATCCAGTTCGTGCCGAAGCAGTACGAAAACATGTACTTCTCCTGGATGCGCGATATTCAGGACTGGTGTATCTCCCGCCAGCTGTGGTGGGGTCACCGCATCCCGGCATGGTACGACAACGACGGCAACGTCTACGTTGGCCGCACCGAAGACGAAGTGCGTCAGGAAAATAACCTGGGCGCCGACGTGGCGCTGCGCCAGGACGAAGACGTTCTCGATACCTGGTTCTCCTCCGCGCTGTGGACCTTCTCCACCCTCGGCTGGCCGGAAAACACCGATGCCCTGCGTCAGTTCCACCCGACCAGCGTGATGGTTTCCGGCTTCGACATCATCTTCTTCTGGATTGCCCGCATGATCATGATGACCATGCACTTCATCAAAGATGAAAACGGCAAGCCGCAGGTGCCGTTTAAAACCGTCTATATGACCGGTTTGATCCGCGATGACGAAGGCCAGAAGATGTCCAAATCGAAGGGCAACGTTATCGACCCGCTGGATATGGTCGACGGCATTTCCCTGCCGGAGCTGCTGGAAAAACGCACCGGTAACATGATGCAGCCGCAGCTGGCGGAAAAAATCGCCAAACGCACCGAGAAGCAGTTCCCGAACGGCATTGAGCCGCACGGTACCGACGCCCTGCGCTTTACCCTGGCGGCGCTGGCCTCTACCGGCCGCGATATCAACTGGGATATGAAGCGTCTGGAAGGTTACCGTAACTTCTGCAACAAGCTGTGGAACGCCAGCCGCTTTGTGCTGATGAATACCGAAGATCAGGATTGCGGCTTTAACGGCGGCGAAATGACCCTGTCGCTGGCGGACCGCTGGATCCTGGCGGAATTCAACCAGACCATCAAAGCCTACCGCGAGGCGCTGGACGGCTTCCGCTTCGATATTGCCGCAGGCATTCTGTACGAGTTCACCTGGAACCAGTTCTGCGACTGGTATCTGGAGCTAACCAAGCCGGTAATGAACGGCGGTTCCGAGTCTGAGCTGCGCGGCACCCGTCACACGCTGGTGACCGTTCTGGAAGGTCTGCTGCGCCTGGCGCACCCAATTATTCCGTTCATCACCGAGACCATCTGGCAGCGCGTGAAGGTCATTTGCGGTATCACTGCCGATACCATCATGCTGCAGCCGTTCCCGCAGTACGATGCGTCTCAGGTTGACGAAGCGGCGCTGGCCGATACCGAATGGCTGAAGCAGGCGATCGTCGCCGTGCGTAACATCCGTGCGGAAATGAACATCGCCCCAGGTAAGCCGCTGGAGCTGCTGCTGCGCGGCTGCAGCGAAGCCGCAATTCGTCGCGTGAACGACAACCGCAGCTTCCTGCTGAACCTGGCGCGTCTGGAAAGCATCACCGTGCTGCCTGCCGATGATAAAGGTCCGGTTTCCGTGACCAAAATTATCGACGGCGCCGAGCTGCTGATCCCGATGGCTGGCCTTATCAATAAAGAAGATGAGCTGGCGCGCCTCGCTAAAGAGGTGACCAAAATCGAAGGCGAGATTGGCCGCATCGAAAGCAAACTCTCCAACGAAGGCTTTGTGGCGCGCGCGCCGGAAGCGGTGATCGCCAAAGAGTGTGAGAAGCTGGAAGGTTACGCGGAAGCAAAAGCGAAGCTGATTGAGCAGCAGGCGATTATCGCCGCGCTGTAATTCACTCGCCCCTTATCCATTCGGATAAGGGGCGTTTTCTGTGAAAGATCCTCGCTTGCACTCTCCCCTCCCGCAGTGTTATTAACAACATTATCCGTCATTATTTTGCAATGAGTCTTCACATGAATACGAGCGCAACCCTACCGCTAACCCTGCGCCGCATCACGGCTAATGATAATCCGGCGATTGCCGCTGTTATCCGCCAGGTCTCCGCTGAATATGGTCTGACCGCCGACAAAGGCTATACGGTAGCCGATCCGAATCTGGATGAACTCTATGAGCTTTATAGCCAGCCGGGTTCCGCCTATTGGGTCGTTGAGCAGAATGGTGAAGTGGTGGGCGGCGGCGGCGTGGCACCGCTCTCCTGCAGCGAGCCCGATATCTGCGAACTACAAAAAATGTATTTTATGACCTCCGCGCGCGGCCAGGGGCTGGCGAAAAAGCTGGCGCTGATGGCCCTTGATTACGCCCGCGAGCAGGGATTCAAACGCTGCTATCTGGAAACCACCGCCTTCCTGAAAGAAGCGGTCGGTTTATATGAGCACCTCGGCTTCGAGCATATTGCTGAGCCGCTGGGCTGCACCGGCCACGTTGACTGCGAAGTCAGGATGTTGAAAGTGCTGTAGCGCCCGCAAAACGGCGACGTTGATTAATCGAAAAAATGCATGGTTTTCATGCAAAAAGAGCGTTATTCACCGCCCGTTTTCGCTAATACACTCTTCGAGCATTGGATCTTTTCGCCTGCCGCCGCGGCAGGCTTTGCTCAGGATAGAACATCATGAAAAAACTCCCCCTCCTGCTCACCGGCGGCCTGATGCTTGCCGGCATGGCTTCCTGCGTTAACGCCGGCGAACTTGCTGGCAATACCGAAGGCGCTCAGGTCATTCGCGTGGAAAAAACCCGGGGCCGTATCGATGCGCTCAACGATATCGTTTATAGCCAGGTAAAAAGCACCGTCGCCGTTCGTCAGCTGCATATGTCTTTACTGGTACCGCGTAATGGCGATCTGAAACCGGCAATCATCTATTTCCCCGGCGGCGGTTTCACCAGCGCGGCCTGGAATAAGTTTATCGAGATGCGTATGGCGCTGGCGGCGGCGGGATTCGTCGTCGCGGCGGCGGAATACCGTACGGTTCCCGACACCTTTCCGGCCCCGGTTATCGATGGTAAAGCCGCCGTTCGCTATCTGCGCGAACATGCCGCGGAATACGGTATAGACCCGTCGCGTATTGGCGTGCTGGGGGATTCCGCAGGCGGCTATATGGCGCAGATGCTGGCGCTCACCAACGGTGACAAAACGTTCGATCGTGGCGATAACCTGGCGCAATCCTCGGACGTGCAGGCCGCCGCCACGCTGTACGGTATTTCGAACCTGTTGAATATCGGCGAAGGTTTTCCGCAGGCGATTCAAAAAGTGCACCAGTCGCCGGCGGTCACTGAAGCGCTGCTGGTACACGGTAGCGCCTTTCGCGACTGGCCGGGAGCGACGATTGACAGCGATCCGCAAAAAGCCCTGGCGGCCAGCCCGATGGGCCATATCAGCGGTAAAAAGCCGCCGTTTTTAATTATGCACGGCAGCGCCGACACCCTGGTTTCACCGGTACAAAGTCAACAGCTCTATCGCGCGCTGAAAAAGGAGGGCAACCCGGCTGATTACGTGTTGCTGGCGGGCGCGGAGCACGGCGATGACAGCTGGTATCAGAAGCCGGTTATTGAACGGGTGGTGAACTGGTTTAAAGCGACCCTCGGCGCGCCCAAAGCCGCCGCGACGGCAGAGAAAGACAAAAACGCCAATCTGTAATGGATCGTCAGGCCGCGGCAGTGAAGCGGCGGCCTGACGCTCAGGCGGGCACGCCGCTGTGAAAACGAAACTCCGCTTCAGGCGCGTTAATAAGCGCCGCTTCCGCTTCGCCAAGCTGGCGCACGCGTTCGCTGATATCGTCCTGGGCGATTCTCTGCGCCAGGTCCAGATAGTCCTGATAGTGGCGCGCTTCGGAACGCAGCAGCGACAGATAAAACTTCTGCAGATCGTCATCCAGCCATGGCGCCAGCGCGGCAAAACGCTCGCAGGAGCGGGCTTCAATATAGGCTCCGCAGATGAGTTTATCGATCAGCATGACCGGTTCGTGAGAACGCACTTCCCGGCGCAGCCCGCGGGCATAGTTGCTGGCGGTGATTTTGACGTACGGGATTTCGCGGGAAAGCATGATTTCCCTCACCTGCCAGAAGTGATGCAGCTCCTCTTTGATCAGCAGAATCATGCTGTCGAGTAGCTGACGTCCCCAGGGATCGTCGGTCTGCGGCATGGCGCTTTTATTTATCTGCTTATGCAGCGCGACGAAATCCGGCTCCGGCCCCCAGCGGTAGGTGAAGTCCTCATACGGCTTCAGGCAGGCCAGCAGCTCATCCGCGTCCGCTTTATCCGCGACGTATCGACGCACCAGCAGCATAGCGTTTTGCGCCGCTTTCAGCTCGCACACCATATGGTCGGTCAACAGCAGCGGGAGGTTTTCCGGTTTACGGGCTTCATCAATCCACGCCTGAGGAGTTGGGCAATGCAGAAAGCTTAAAATCGGGGCGAGTATTTGCGGGTAATCCATTAAAATTCCTTGCTATACGGCGGCATACCGCACCGCCGTATACCTCTGCTACTTAGTGGCGAACGCCGTCATCGTCTTCATCAACCAGATCTTCGTCGTCGTCACCTTCTTCGTCTTCCCCGTTCGGATCTTCGTAGTAGGTGCCCCAGCCGTCGTATTCAACGTCGTATTTTTCCGCCAGGGTCATCAGCTGCTCAACCTGGGCGTCAATCAGCTCGGCATTCAGCGCGGATTCGCTGAGAATATCGCAGCAAATCACGGTATCGCCCTCTTCGACTTCCAGCTCTTCCGGCTCAGTCACTTCGTAGCCCAGCTTGAAGGCCTCGACCGCCACTTTCTCCAGCGTTTCGAAATCATCGGCAGAGAGATGATGCTCAATGGTGTACAGCGCGTCAGGATCGCTGCCGTCTTCGAGCAGCTCTTCAATAATCAGGCGCGTTTCTTCACGCTGTTCTTCCAGTAATTCCGGGTTTGCCATGGCTCGTTCCTCATAATGTGTCGCAGATGCTTCTATTGTCACATACCGCCGTGATTGCCTCCACCTTCTGAGCGAAAGATTTATGACACGGGGTTGCAAATGAATATTCATACATATAAAGTGAATTTTAATTCAACAAATGGCTTGAGCCATGTGAGGGAACCATGTCCGCGTTTTATCAGAAGCATTTTTTAAAGTTGCTCGATTTTACCCCCGCCGAAATCACCGCTCTGCTTGAGCTGGCGGCCAGGCTTAAAGCTGATAAGAAAAACAATATTGAAATTCAGCATCTCACCGGCAAAAACATCGCGCTCATCTTCGAAAAAGACTCTACCCGCACCCGATGCTCTTTCGAAGTTGCCGCATTTGACCAGGGCGCTCGCGTCACCTGGCTCGGCCCCAGCGGCAGCCAGATTGGCCATAAAGAGTCGATTAAAGACACCGCCCGCGTGCTGGGGCGCATGTACGACGGTATTCAATATCGCGGCCACGGCCAGGAAGTGGTTGAAACCCTGGCCGAGTATGCCGGCGTTCCGGTATGGAACGGCCTGACCAACGAATTCCACCCCACCCAGCTGCTGGCGGACTTACTGACCATGCAGGAGCATCTGCCGGGCAAAGCCTTTAATCAGATGACCCTGGTCTACGCCGGCGACGCGCGGAATAATATGGGCAACTCCATGCTCGAAGCCGCCGCGTTGACCGGGCTGGATCTGCGTCTGGTCGCGCCAACCGCCTGCTGGCCGGAAGAGAAGCTGGTCGAGCAGTGCCGGGCGCTGGCGCAGAAAAACGGCGGCAATATTACGCTGACCGAAGATATTGCGGCGGGCGTGAAGGGCGCGGACTTTATCTATACCGACGTCTGGGTATCGATGGGCGAAGCCAAAGAGAAGTGGGCGGAGCGTATCGCGCTGCTGCGCGGGTATCAGGTAAATAGCGAAATGATGGCGCTGACCGGCAATCCGCAGGTGAAACTCCTCCACTGCCTGCCCGCGTTCCACGACGACCAGACCACGCTCGGCAAACAGATGGCGACGGAGTACGGCCTGCACGGCGGTATGGAAGTGACCGACGAGGTATTTGAATCCGCGGCGAGCATCGTTTTCGACCAGGCGGAAAACCGCATGCATACCATCAAAGCGGTGATGGTGGCGACGCTGGGTAAGTAAGCGTTCCCGCGATATTTCCCCGGATTGCGCTGCGCTTATCCGGGCTACCCGCCCCCAAACCGCGCGGATCTGTAGCCCGGGCAAGGCGCCAGCCGCAGCCCGGGGTATTTTTTACGCCATCAGCATCTTCACTACCGCTTTGCGCACCTTCGCCGGCGTGCCCACGGCGCACAGCGGCTTATGCACTTCACCGGGATAGAACACCACAAAGTCGCCTTCGCTGAGGATGACGGTTTTTTCCTGCGCCCCCTCCGCCAGGAAAGCGATGTCTTTCTCCGCCAGCCAGTCGATATCCGGCGCGCCGGCAGGGAGAACGCTAAAGGTCATTCCTTCCTGGCCTTTCAGTACAATCTGGATGTCCAGGTAGCGGGCGTGATACTCGGCGCGGCGGTCGGCCATCGGCTCGGTGGTATCTTCGGAAATGAGATAGAACAGGTTGTTGCCGTCAATATCATGTTTACCCAGCGGCGTCGCGTCGGTGACATGCGCTTTAACATGTTCGATCGCCTCACGCAGAGACGCCGGCAACCCGCTTTGCAGATGGTGAATATTTCCAACGATCATAATAGCCCTCAAATATAAAACAGCTTTTCATTTCGAGTTTATACCCCCCATCCGACTGCCATACCACTTCTTTTTGCGGGTTTTTTGCGTTAACGCATGATTCCCCAGGCAAACGTTTACCTGTTTGTGGATTAATCGCTTGATCCGAAATATGAGCTGCGTATAATGCCACCCGTTTTGCCGGGAGGAATTATGGTTCAGTGTGTACGACATCGCGTCTTACCGCGTCTGAAAACAGACGCTGGCCTGCCGTTTTTTCTTTCCGTTGCATCCGTATTCGTAAAGCCCCTTATTTAAGGGGCTTTTTTTTTGCCCAGGCGTCAGGAGATAAACATGGCTAACCCGCTATATCAAAAACATATCATTTCCATAAACGATCTCAGCCGCGAAGACCTTGAACTGGTACTGGCAACCGCAGCAAAACTCAAAGCCAATCCGCAGCCGGAGCTGCTCAAGCATAAAGTGATCGCCAGCTGCTTTTTTGAAGCGTCGACCCGCACCCGCCTGTCGTTTGAGACCTCCATGCACCGCCTGGGCGCCAGCGTGGTCGGTTTCTCAGACAGCAGCAACACCTCGCTGGGCAAAAAAGGCGAAACCCTGGCCGATACCATCTCGGTCATCAGCACCTATGTCGATGCCATCGTCATGCGCCACCCGCAGGAGGGCGCGGCGCGTCTGGCGACCGAGTTCTCCGGCGGTATTCCGGTACTCAACGCCGGCGACGGCGCGAACCAGCATCCGACGCAGACCCTGCTGGATCTGTTCACTATTCAGGAGACCCAGGGCCGTCTGGAAAATCTTAACGTGGCGATGGTGGGTGACCTGAAATATGGCCGCACCGTTCACTCCCTGACCCAGGCGCTGGCGAAATTTAACGGCAACCGCTTCTACTTTATCGCCCCGGACGCGCTGGCCATGCCGCAGTACATCCTCGACATGCTCGACGAAAAAGGCATTGCCTGGAGCCTGCATAGCGCCATTGAAGAGGTGATGGAAGAGGTGGACATTCTGTATATGACCCGCGTGCAGAAAGAGCGCCTCGATCCGTCGGAATATGCCAACGTGAAGGCGCAGTTCGTCCTGCGCGCCGCCGACCTGGAAGGCGCACGCGCGAACATGAAGGTGCTGCATCCGCTGCCGCGCATTGATGAAATCACCACCGATGTCGATAAAACGCCGCACGCCTGGTACTTCCAGCAGGCGGGTAACGGCATCTTCGCGCGCCAGGCGTTACTGGCGCTGGTACTGAATAGCGATCTGGCACTGTAAGGGGAAAAGAGATGACACACGACAATAAATTACAGGTAGAAGCCATCAAACGTGGCACCGTTATCGACCATATCCCGGCGCAGGTCGGCTTTAAGCTGCTGACCCTGTTCAAACTGACCGAAACGGATCAGCGCATCACCATCGGCCTGAACCTGCCGTCAGGCGAAATGGGCCGCAAAGATTTGATCAAAATTGAGAACACCTTCCTGACCGACGAGCAGGTCAACCAGCTCTCCCTGTACGCGCCGCAGGCCACGGTAAACCGCATTGATGAGTATGAAGTCGTCGGTAAATCCCGACCGAATCTGCCGGACCGTATTAACAACGTGCTGGTATGCCCGAACAGCAACTGTATTAGCCACGCCGAGCCGGTGTCCTCCAGCTTTGCGGTGAAGAAACGCGAAAACGATATCGCGCTGAAGTGCAAATATTGTGAAAAAGAATTTTCACATCATGTCGTGCTGGCAAATTAAATTCGCCAGGTTTTATCAGGAGCAGCCCGATAAACGGGACTGCTCCTGAACGATAATTTAAATCATCCGCACGGCCGTCAACTCACTGACCTCGGGTCAGATAATCAACATTCATCAATTTCTCATCAACACGCCTCATAATTAAAAATAACAAACAATGAGATTAATCATTAAATATCACTGCTATTGAACCTGAATTTTTCCCTTCATACACTCCAGTGCGTTTTCCATTATTTAATCAATGTTCACAGGATGAATTATGAAAGTGAAAAAAATATCGTTATATACAGCAACATTATTATTTACCTCCTCAGCATTGGCGCACGGCTATGTGGAATCGCCGCCAAGTCGGGCGTACCAATGTCATTTAGGGAAAAACACCGACTGCGGTTCGGTGCAGTGGGAACCGCAAAGCGTCGAGCAAGCGAGCGGTTTTCCTGAAGGGGCAATGCCGCCTGATGGTAAACTGGCCAGCGCGGGTAAAAGCAATTTCTCGCAGCTGGATAGCCAGAGCCCGACTCGCTGGGCGAAAACCACGATAAAGAGCGGTAAAAATAATTTCGTCTGGCACCATTCTGCGCCGCATAGAACGACTAACTGGCGTTATTACATTACCAAACAGAACTGGGATCAAAATAAGCCGCTGACGCGCAGCGATTTTGAAACTAAGCCATTTTGTCAAATCGACGGAAATGGCGCGACGCCGGCTGTACAGGTCACGCACTCCTGTAATGTACCCGATCGCACCGGCTATCAGGTTATTTATGCCGTCTGGGAAATTGCCGATACGGCAAATAGTTTTTATCAGGCCATTGACGTTGATTTCGGCGGCGCCAGCGATGAAACGGAGAATGAATCCCTCTGGACAACGCAGCTCGCCGGCCAGCTTAGCGGAAAAGATCTCCATGCGGGAGATAAAGTCATTGCCCATTTCTTTAACGCGAGCGGTGAAGTTCATTCGCTACAAACGGAATTGACCATCGCCAGCGAAGCGCAAGGAAAAAGCAGCCAGTGGTCTTACGATCTGGCTGAAGCTATTAATACCGCGCACCAGGGCAAGCTGCGCGCCGGGGTAAAAGGGAGTGATGGCAACATTACCCCCCTCCACGGCGTTAACCAGGTGTATGTGCCAAAAGACAGCACCGTTCAAAGCGTTACGCTGACCTACGCCGAGTCGCAGTCAGACGATATCGTGGAAGAATCCCTGAGCGTCGCCAACGTTAACGCAACCAAAATCGCCAACGGGAAAGCGACGGTGACGTTCAACGCCACGGCCAGCGGCAAAATGCATCTCACCGCCACCGTCAACGACCATGCGGGCACGCAGAAAGGGAGCATTCAGCAGACGATAGATAATCGCTCCCTGACGGTATCTATTCCGCTGACCAACGTTCAGGCAGGTCATCATATGCTGCGCTACTCAGCCAGCAATGCGCAGGGCGCCACCCTCAGCCAGGGGGTCATTGACCTGATGCTGGAAGAGAGTACGGTTCAGCCGGATCCGACGCCTGCGCCTGCGGGGAACTACGACTATACCTTCCCGGATAACCTGAAAAGCTATAAGGCGGGAACGAAAGTCATGCAGCCTAAAAACGGCAAAGTGTACCAATGTCGCCCGTTCCCCTACAGCGGCTACTGCGTGCAGTGGAGCCAGTACGCCACTCAGTTCGAACCGGGTACAGGTTCTGACTGGACCATGGCATGGACGGAAGTCACCCACTAACTTCATCCTTCAGGCTCACGCCTTATGCGGATAGCGCGCTGCGTTATCCGCTTTTCTCCTTCGCAAAATGCGGCCTGCTTAATGATAAAGCAGCCAGCACTCTTTATAATGACCCACGCCAGTCAGATTACATTCACATATTTCAGGAGAACTCATGTCTAAAACTATCGCGACGGAAAATGCGCCAGCAGCCATCGGCCCGTACGTTCAGGGCGTTGATCTGGGTAACATGATCATCACTTCCGGCCAGATCCCGGTAGACCCGAAAACCGGTAGCGTGCCGGAAGATGTCGCCGCTCAGGCGCGTCAGTCTCTGGAGAACGTGAAAGCTATCGTCGAAGCCGCGGGCCTGAAAGTGGGCGATATCGTTAAAACCACCGTTTTCGTCAAAGACCTCAACGATTTCGCCACCGTTAACGCCACCTATGAAGCCTTCTTCACCGAGCACAACGCCACCTTCCCGGCGCGCTCCTGCGTGGAAGTGGCGCGTCTGCCGAAAGACGTAAAAATTGAGATCGAAGCGATCGCCATTCGTCGCTAATCGTAGACAGTATGAACAAAGGCAGCCCGTGGCTGCCTTTGTTGTTTCTGCACGTAAAGCGCCTCGCTCACTGCCAGCCGTAGCGGCGGCTGTAGAAGCCTTTGACCATCTGGGTTAGCGTCATATAGCCCGCAAGGATCGCAATCAGCCATGGGAAATAGCTGAGCGGCAGCGCCTGAAGCTGCAGGTAGCCCGCCAGCGGCGAGAACGGCAGCGCAATCCCCACCACCATCACCAGCAGCGTCATCACGATCAGCGGCCAGGCCGCGCGGCTCTGGATAAACGGGATCCGCCGCGTACGGATCATATGCACAATCAGCGTCTGCGACAGCAGGCCAACCACGAACCAGCCGGACTGGAACAGGGTCTGATGTTCCGGCGTGTTGGCGTGGAACACCCACCACATCAGGCAGAACGTCAGAATATCGAATATGGAACTAATTGGCCCAAAGAAGACCATAAAGCGGCCGAGATCCGCCGGGTTCCAGCGCTGCGGTTTACGGATCTGCTCATCGTCCACGTTATCAAACGGAATGGCGACCTGGGAGACATCGTACAGCAGGTTCTGGATCAGCAGATGCAGCGGCAGCATCGGCAGGAACGGCAGGAAGGCGCTGGCGACCAGCACGCTGAAGACGTTACCGAAGTTGGAGCTGGCGGTCATTTTGATGTACTTGAGCATATTGGCGAAGGTCCGGCGGCCTTCAATAACCCCCTCTTCCAGCACCATCAGGCTCTTCTCCAGCAGGATGATATCCGCCGCCTCGCGGGCGATATCCACCGCGCCGTCGACGGAAATACCGATATCCGCCGCGCGCAGCGCCGGAGCGTCGTTAATGCCGTCGCCCATAAAACCCACCACGTGTCCTTCGCGTTTCAGCAGGGTCACGATACGCTCTTTGTGCAGCGGCGCCAGGCGAGCAAACAGGGTGGTACGTTTTGCCAGCTCGGCCAGCTCATCATCATTCAGCGCTTCAACCTGGCTGCCGATAACCACGTCACCCGCGTCCAGCCCCACTTCATGGCAGACTTTCGCCGCCACCAGCTCGCTGTCGCCGGTCAGGATTTTGACCGTAATACCGCTGGCCTTCAGCGCCTTCAGCGCCGGGGCGGTGGTCTCTTTCGGCGGATCGAGGAAGGCGATATAGCCTTCGAGGATCAGGTCTGACTCATCCGCGCGCTGGTAGTCGCCTTCGCGGGCGGGCAGGTACTTCGTCGCCACCGCCACCACGCGCAGTCCCTGACGGTTGAGGGTGTCGGTTACGCGACGGATGCGCCGCAGCATGGTGTCGTCCAGCGGTACGATGTCGCCGTTATAGCGCACTTGGGTCGAGACGTTGAGGATCTCCTGCAAAGCGCCTTTGCAGATCAGCTGGTGAACATTGTCCTGCTCCTGCACCACCACCGACATACGGCGACGCTCGAAATCGAACGGGATCTCATCGACTTTCTGCCAGCGTTCCGCCAGCCCGCGCGCTGACTCCAGCTCGACGCCCTCCAGCACCGCGGTATCGAGCAGATTCTTTAGCCCGGTCTGATAGTGGCTGTTCAGCCAGGCCGTATGCAGCACGCGTTCGCTCACCTTGCCGGAGACATCGGTGTGGTTCTCCAGCACGATTTTATCCTGCGTCAGGGTGCCGGTTTTATCGGTGCACAGGATGTCCATCGCGCCAAAGTTCTGTATCGCGTCGAGGTGCTTGACGATCACTTTCTGTTTCGACAGCTTCACCGCCCCGCGCGCCAGGGTCGAGGTGACGATCATCGGCAGCATTTCCGGGGTCAGGCCCACCGCGACGGAGAGCGCGAACAGCGCCGCCTCCCACCAGTCGCCTTTGGTGTAGCCGTTAATCAGCAGCACGATCGGGGTCATCACCAGCATAAAACGGATCAGCAGCATGCTGACCCGGCTGATGCCTTTCTGAAAGGCGTTCGGCTCGCTTTCCTGCTCGCTGACGCGGCCAGCCAGCTGGCCAAACCAGGTGCCGCCGCCGGTGGCGAAAACAATCGCCTGCGCCGAACCGCTGACCACGTTGGTACCCATAAAGCACAGGGTGTCGCACTCCAGCGGGTTTGCCTGCAGCGGGTCGCGGGTGCGGGCCACTTTTTCGACCGGCAGCGATTCACCGGTCAGCGAGGCCTGAGCGACAAACAGGTCGCGCGCCTGAATGACGCGCAGGTCTGCCGGGATCATGTCTCCCGCCGATAGCTTGACGATATCTCCCGGCACCAGCTGGTCGATGGGCAGCTCGCACCAGCGGCTTTCGCCCTGTTCGTTCACCACCCGCAGGACCGTCGCGGTGTTGCTGACCATCGCCTTCAGGGCGTCCGCCGCTTTGGTTGAACGGGCTTCCTGAATAAAGTTCAGCAGCGTGGAGATCCCCACCATCAGGGCGATAACCGCGGCGGCAAACAGATCTTCCGTTGAGTAGGAGACGATACCCAGAACGGTCAGCAGCAGGTTGAAGGGGTTGCGGTAGCAGCTCCAAAGATGCACCCACCACGGCGACGGCTTCTGCGCCGGGATCTGGTTTTCGCCATACTGCGCGATTTTCTGCGCCACTTCGCCCGCATTGAGCCCTTCCGGATGGCTGGCGAAGGCGCGCCAGATTTCATTCTCATCCATTGCCGCCACGTCCAGGCACTGCTTGCCGAGGGAGTCCGGGATCGGCGCGCTCGCCAGATTGCGGGCATCGGGTAGCGGATCGCGTTGTACTAAACGACGCGGTAAATGACGGCCAAGCTGGGCAAACAGCTGGCGGGTAAAATTTTTAAACATAAACAGTCCCTCCGCGCTCGCGCGAGCGAACGCAGGCTACCGACAGGCGCGAGTCAACCTTACCTGTCAGGCATGTTATTTTTATGGCAGGGACGTCAAAGACATCGCTGCTTTACGCTTCCGGTAAAGCAGCGCTACGCAGATTTACCGGAAAAAAAGGGGGCTCCATCGAGGATGAGGAGTGGGATCGGGGTCCATAAAATCTCCGGTAAATGAATACAAACGGCGCGAATTATACCGTCGCCGATAATCTATTTGTGGCTATTATGGCGATAATACCCCCGGGCAACTAAACCAGACGTAAACCAGACTTTGCTCATTGTGGTTTCGTTGAGTAGCATTAGGCTCACTTTAAGCGGACCACAACGAGAACCCTGCATGCAAAACCGGCTGACCATCAAAGATATCGCACGCTTAAGCGGCGTCGGGAAATCGACGGTATCGCGCGTGCTTAACAACGAAAGCGGCGTCAGCGAACGCACGCGTGAGCGCGTTGAAGCGGTGATGCAGCAGCACGGGTTTTCGCCCTCACGTTCCGCCAGGGCGATGCGCGGCCAGAGCGATAAAGTGGTGGCGATCATCGTCACCCGTCTGGATTCGCTGTCGGAAAACCTCGCCGTACAGACCATGCTTCCCGCCTTTTACGCTCAGGGCTACGATCCGATTATGATGGAGAGCCAGTTCTCCCCGGCGCTGGTCGAGGAGCATCTCGGCATGCTCGCCCGGCGCAATATCGACGGCGTGGTGCTGTTTGGTTTCACCGGCATCCATGAAGAGATGCTCACCCCGTGGCGAGAGACGCTGGTGCTGCTGGCCCGCGACGCGCCGGGCATCGCCTCCGTCTGCTATGACGATGAAGGATCGATCAGGATGCTGATGCAGCGCCTGTACGATCGCGGGCATCGCCACATCAGTTTCCTCGGCGTGCCGCACAGCGACATCACCACCGGGCAACGCCGCCACCAGGCCTACCTCGATTTCTGCCAGAAAAAACACCTCACGCCCCTCGCCGCGCTGCCGGGTCTGGGCATGAAGCAGGGCTACGAAAACGTCGCCGGCGTGCTGTCGGCTGAAACCAGCGCGCTGGTCTGCGCCACCGATACCCTCGCGCTGGGAGCCAGCAAATATCTCCAGCAGCAGGGAATCGATCGTCTCCAGCTCGCCAGCGTCGGCAGCACGCCGCTGATGAAGTTTCTCCACCCGGAGATCCTGACGGTCGATCCCGGCTACGCCGAGTCCGGACGCCAGGCGGCGCAGCAGCTGATCGAGCAGATCGCCGGAAACCGTGAACCCCGTCAAATCGTGATTCCCGCCGTACTGAATTAAGCCTGTCTTAACGATTTATGTGATCTTCGCCGGGTTTCGGGAACGTTCCCATTTTGCAATTCAAGCGGAGCGAGTAGGATCCAATGCAAGTTAAATGCAACCTCTCCCCTCGGTCATGAGGCCTCATCATGAGTAAAGTGAATCAGCAGGACATCGATAAACTTATCGAACTGGTGGGCGGGCGCGACAATATCGCCACCGTCAGCCACTGTATTACCCGTCTGCGCTTTGTGCTGAATAATCCAGCCATTGCCAAACCGAAAGAAATTGAACAGCTCCGCATGGTGAAGGGCTGCTTTACCAACGCCGGTCAGTTCCAGGTGGTGATCGGTACCGAGGTTGGCGACTACTATAAAGCGCTGCTGGCGACCACCGGCCAGGCCAGCGCCGATAAAGAACAAGCCAAGAAAGCCGCGCGGCAGAATATGAAGTGGCATGAACAGCTCATTTCACACTTCGCGGAGATCTTCTTCCCGCTGCTGCCTGCGCTGATCAGCGGCGGCCTGATCTTAGGCTTCCGCAACGTGATCGGCGATCTGCCGATGAGCAACGGCCAGACGCTGGCGCAGATGCACCCGTCGCTGAAAACCCTTTATGACTTCCTGTGGCTGATTGGCGAGGCGATCTTCTTCTACCTGCCGGTGGGTATCTGCTGGTCCGCGGTAAAGAAAATGGGCGGCACGCCAATCCTCGGTATCGTGCTGGGCGTTACGTTAGTTTCTCCGCAGCTGATGAATGCCTACCTGCTGGGCCAGCAGGTGCCGGAAGTATGGAACTTCGGCCTGTTCACCATTGAGAAAGTCGGCTACCAGGCGCAGGTGATCCCGGCCTTGATGGCGGGGCTGGCGCTCGGCTTTATCGAAACGCGGCTGAAACGCATCGTGCCTGACTACCTCTATCTGGTGATCGTGCCGGTCTGTTCGCTGATCCTGGCGGTCTTTCTCGCCCACGCTTTTATCGGCCCGGTTGGCCGCATGATTGGCGACGGCGTGGCCTGGGCCGTGCGTCATCTGTTAACCGGCAGCTTCGCGCCGATTGGCGCCGCGCTATTCGGCTTCCTGTACGCGCCGCTGGTGATTACCGGGGTCCATCAGACCACGCTCGCCATCGATATGCAGATGATTCAAAGCATGGGCGGTACGCCGGTCTGGCCGCTGATCGCGCTGTCCAACATCGCCCAGGCATCGGCGGTGGTGGGTATCATCATCGCCAGCCGTAAACAGAACGAACGCGAAATCTCCGTTCCGGCGGCCATTTCCGCCTACCTCGGCGTGACGGAACCGGCCATGTACGGCATCAACCTGAAATACCGCTTCCCGATGCTCTGCGCGATGGTCGGCTCCGGTCTTGCCGGGCTGCTGTGCGGACTGAACGGCGTGATGGCCAACGGCATCGGCGTCGGCGGCCTGCCGGGTATCCTCTCCATTCAGCCAACCTACTGGCAGGTTTACGCGCTGGCGATGGCTATCGCCGTGGTCGTGCCGATTGTCCTGACAACGGTTGTTTACCAGCGCAAATTCCGCCAGGGCACCTTACAGATTGTCTGACGTCTTATTTTCGGGGCGCGCTGTCGCCCCCTTTTTTGTAGCAGGAACGCAATATGAATACCCTTCCCCTCTGGTGGCAAAACGGCGTTATTTATCAAATCTATCCGAAGAGTTTCCAGGACACCACCGGGACCGGCACCGGCGATTTGCGCGGCGTGACCTCCCGCCTCGACTATCTGCAAAAGCTCGGCGTTGACGCTATCTGGCTGACGCCGTTTTACGTCTCGCCGCAGGTGGATAACGGCTACGATGTGGCCAACTATACCGCTATCGATCCCGCCTACGGCACGCTCGACGATTTCGACGAGCTGGTGGCCCAGGCGAAGGCGCGAGGAATTCGTATCGTGCTGGATATGGTGCTGAACCACACGTCGACCGAGCACGCCTGGTTCCGCGAAGCGCTCAACAAAGAGAGCCCGTATCGTCAGTTCTATATCTGGCGCGACGGCGAACCGACCACACCGCCGAACAACTGGCAATCTAAGTTTGGCGGCAACGCCTGGCAGTGGCACGCCGAAAGCGAGCAGTACTATCTGCATCTGTACGCCGTCGAGCAGGCGGATCTGAACTGGGAAAATCCGGCGGTGCGCGCGGAGCTGAAAAAAGTCTGCGAATTCTGGGCCGATCGCGGCGTCGACGGCCTGCGCCTCGACGTGATCAATGTTATCTCCAAAGACCAGACCTTCCCGTCCGATACCGCGGGCGACGGCCGGCGCT
The DNA here is from genome assembly GCF_040061575.1 of Klebsiella sp. CB_Kp196. Lineage (NCBI taxonomy): Bacteria > Pseudomonadati > Pseudomonadota > Gammaproteobacteria > Enterobacterales > Enterobacteriaceae > Klebsiella > Klebsiella sp. CB_Kp196. The sequence goes on along the minus strand of NZ_JBEAFH010000039.1, from coordinate 25,183 downwards.
TCTATACCGATGGTCCGCGAGCGCACGAATTTTTGCAGGAGATGAGCCGCGATGTCTTTACCCCGCGCAACCTGATGACGGTGGGCGAAATGTCCTCCACCACGCTTGAGCATTGCCAGAAGTACGCGGCGCTCGACGGCAGCGAGCTATCGATGACCTTCAACTTCCACCATCTGAAGGTGGACTATCCCGGCGGCGAGAAGTGGACGCTGGCGCGCCCGGATTTTGTAGCCTTGAAATCGCTGTTCAGGCACTGGCAGCAGGGGATGCACAATCGCGCGTGGAACGCGCTGTTCTGGTGTAATCACGACCAGCCGCGCATCGTCTCCCGCTTCGGCGACGAGGGGGAGTACCGCGTCCCGGCGGCGAAAATGCTGGCGATGGTGCTGCACGGCATGCAGGGCACGCCCTATATCTATCAGGGCGAAGAGATTGGCATGACCAACCCGCACTTTACGCGCATCACCGATTATCGCGACGTTGAGAGCCACAACATGTTTATCGAACGCGCGGCGCAGGGCCGGGATGCGGATGAACTGTTGGCGATTCTGGCCAGCAAATCGCGCGATAACAGCCGCACGCCCATGCAGTGGAACAGCGGTGAGGGCGGCGGATTCACCGCCGGCGAGCCGTGGATTGCGCTGTGCGATAACTATCGCGAGATTAACGCCGAGGCGGCGCTGGCGGACCCGGAATCGGTGTTTTATGCCTATCAGCAGCTGATTACGCTGCGCAAGAGCACGCCGGTGCTGACCTGGGGCGACTATCAGGATCTGCTGCCGGAACATCCGTCGCTGTGGTGCTATCGCCGTCAGTGGCAGGGGCAAACCCTGGTGGTCGTGGCGAACCTGAGCCGCGAGTTCCAGCGCTGGCAGCCGGAAGCGATGAGCGGCGACTGGCGGATGCTGATAAGCAACTACGCGGAGGCGGCGAACCGCCCTGCCGATATGACCCTGCGTCCGTTTGAAGCGGTATGGTGGCTGCAGGAGTAACCCACGGCTTACGCTGAGAGTCCCGGGTCGCGCTGCGCTTACCCGGGCTACAGGTTCACCATCTTCTGCGAGCCGGTAGCCCGGATAGGCGCGTCAAGCGCCGCCTCCGGGAATATGGCTTTAAATACGATCGGCCGCAGACAGCGTCGCGCTGGCTTCCGGCTGCGCGGACGCCTGCTCTTCTTTCGCCTTCAGGCGATCCCATGCCCGGAAGAACGGATAGTAGATCACCAGCGAGATCGCCAGGTTCACCACCTGCAGCACCGCGCCGGAAATATGCCCTCCCGTCGCCAGATAGCCGCTCATAAAAATAGGCGTGGTAAACGGCAGCGCAATCCCCGCCGGCTTCATCACCAGCCCGGTGGCCATCGCGGTATACGAGACAATCACCAGCAGGACCGGCGTCAAAATAAACGGCAGGAAGAAGTACGGGTTCATCACCAGCGGAATGCCGAATACCATCGGCTCGCTGATATTGAACAGCGCTCCCGGCGCGGCAATTTTCCCCAGCTGTTTCATCTGCTGGCTACGGCTGCGCAGCAGCATAAAAATCACCAGCCCCAGCAGCGCTCCGGTACCGCCGGGCGCAATCCACAGGTCATAAAACTGCTGGGTGATGATATGCGGGATCGGCAGCCCATTCTGAAACGCTTCCAGGTTTTCCGACATATTCGACAGCCAGACCGGGCGAATAAACACCAGCACAATGGTGTCGCCGTGCAGCCCCAGGGTCCACAGGATACCAATCAGGATCACCGAGATAATCATCCCCGGCAGCGAACCGCCGACGTGCGACATGGGAATACCGATAAGGGTGGTAATCATGCTATTGATATCGCCGAACGGCGAAGCTTCAACGATCAGGCGCAGCGCCAGCACCACGGCCAGCACGCAGAAGCCGGGGATCAGGGCGAGAAAAGATTTCGCCACCGCGGGCGGTACGCCCTCCGGCATGCGGATCACCAGATTACGGCTGGCCACCAGGCGGTAGATCTCCGTGGAAAGCAGCGAAATCACAATCGCCACAAATAGCCCCTGGCTGCCAATCATCCCCACCGGCAGCACGCCTTTGACAAGCTGCGCCGCCGAACCGTCTGCCGGCGTAAAGAGCGTCACCTGGGGGATCGTCATCACAAACGCCACCAGCGACATCGCCCCGGCGCTGAGCGGGTCCAGGGTGCGATATTTTTCCGCCAGCCGGTAGGCAATGCCGAACGCGGAGAGCAGCGCCATGATGTCATAGGTCGCTTTGACCGGGTACAGCATCTTATCGCGCCAGGCATCGCCAAACACGCTGGTCATCATCTCACCGTAGCCGGGAATCGGCAGGTAGGCGAATATCAGGAAAAACGAACCAATCAGCATAAACGGCATATTGAGAATAATGCCATCGCGTACCGACAGGACATGCTTCTGACCGCCGATTTTCAGCGCGGCGGGCATGACATAGCGTTCAATAAATGAAGTACGAGACATAGTGGTATCCCCGAAGGCGGAAAAGTTTAGTTAAACTGCGTTAACCAGGGGCGGTTGATGGTTAACACCTCATCAAGCAGCGCCCGGGCATCGGTCACATTCCCGACCAGCGGGTTACTCACCAGCGCCAGCAGCGCGCTATCCCGGCAGCCGTGGACCGCGGCCTCAATCGTCAAGCGCTCGAAGGCTTTCACCTGTTGCGTCAGACCGTTCATGATCGGCGGCAGCGCGCCAAAGGCCAGCGGTCGTGCGCCCTGCGCGTCAATAATGCTGTTAATTTCCACCACCGCATCATCATCGAAGCCGTGAATCGCGCCGTTGTTGCGGGTGTTGACGACCATCTCTTTGCCAAGATTGTTGTAGATGGCGTTAATCAACTCCACCGCCACTTCGGAGTAGTACGCCCCGCCGCGGAAGCTCAGCTGTTCGGGCTTTTCATCCAGCTCGGGCCGGGCATAGATATCAAACAGCTCCTGTTCCACCTTCATCACCTGTTCCGCGCGGGTGCCTTTGGTTTTCGCCGCCTCAATCTCTTCCGCCAGCATCGCCGGCGTCAGCCAGAAATAGCGATGATAGGGACAGGGGATGGCCTTCAGGGCCCGCAGAAACTCCGCCGGCCACGGCAGCGATTGAATATTGTTCATCGAGAGCGATTGACCGTTACACAGCATGTCGATGACCTTACTGGTCACCTCTTCCCGCCCCTGCATCACCTTGTGTACCCAGACCATATGATTCAGCCCGGCGAAGCTCAGCCGGACCTCCTCTTCTTTTGCGTCCAGCATTCCGGCAATCATGTGCTGCATATTGATGGGCACGTTGCACAGGCCGATGATTTTCGCGCTGCTGTAGCGGCTCACCGCCTCCGTCACGATCCCTGCCGGATTGGTAAAATTAAGGATAAAGGCGTCGGGCGCCAGCGCTTCCACCTTGCGGGCAACCTGTAAAATCACCGGAATAGTGCGCAGCGCTTTGGCAAAGCCGCCGACGCCGGTGGTTTCCTGACCCAGCAGATGGTACTTCAGCCCCAACCGCTCATCCGCCGCCCGCGCCGCCAGCTGCCCAACCCGCAGCTGGGTCAGCACGAATTGAGCGCCGCGAATGGCCTCATCGAGGCCGAAATGCACGCTGACCTTCACCTGTTCAAGGCCATGGCGCTTTAGCATACGCTGGGTCAGCGCGGCGATAATCGCCACTTTCTCGCGCCCGGCTTCGACATCCACCAGCGCCAGTTCCGTGACCGGAATCTGCTGATGGCGAAGGATAATGCCTTCGATAAGTTCCGGCGTATAGCTGCTGCCGCCGCCGATGACGGCAATTTTCAATGTTTGCATAGTGGCCTCATTTTTGGCGTACAGATCCCCGCGCAAGGCCGCAGCGGCGTTGCGAAATGAACGCGTTGATGGGTAAGGGTTAGGAGTTCAGCAGAGCGAGCGCTTTATCGAGGACGGCGGCCCCGCGCATCATGCCGTAATCCGCCATGTCGATCACCGCCACGGCTTTCCCGTGCGGGGCAGCGAGCTCCGTTAATCGTGGGGCTTCGTACTTCACCTGTGGCCCCAGTAAGATCACGTCGGCATTGGGCAACTCGCGCTCAAACTCGGCGACGGGTACGGCGTAAATCTCCAGCCCCAGCGCGCGCTGCTGCGCCTCGGCCTTCATTTTGTTAACCAGCATGCTGGTGGACATTCCGGCGGCGCAGCACAGGACGATACGTGGCATAATTCCTCCCAATGGATTTGGCGTAAGCGAGCGCTAAACAGACACCATCGACTATAAGACGAGGTGCCGGTATGGGTGAAGGCTATATGAAAATTTTTTTCACGTACGTGATCGGAGCGTTATTTTTCACCTCTTTACTCCGGCATAAAAGCGAAAGCGGCAATAATCTCAGGCATTGTGCGTGATTGCGTGGTATAAAAAGCCCTCATTACTTGAAAAATATTTTCAATCAGGCGGTGGCGGAGAAAGAGGCTGAAAGCATGGATATCGTAGGACAGTTACAGGAAGGCATGACTCGCTTTAGCGCTCAGGAATCAAGAGTCGCGGCATTTATTCTGCAGAATTTAAGTTTTACCGCCAGCGCTTCGATTGATGAACTGGCGGTGCGCGCTGGCGTGAGCGCAGCCACAATTACCCGCTTTGCCCGCTCCGTCGGCTGCGAGGATATTCGTGATTTGCGAAAGCAGCTGGCGCAGGCTTGCGAACGTCGTACCAGCTGGCTTAACGAGGAGAGCGCCGCGCTGCCCGTCGCGTGGCGCGACAAATTAAGCCTGATTAGCACACATCTTGAGCAGCAGCTGGTGAGCACGCCCGAATCAACGCTGCAAAAGCTGCGCACGCGCCTGCAAAATGCCCGCGCCGTACACTGTTTCGCCCTCGGCGCACAGGACATCGCGCTGGCGACGCTGCTTCAGCACCAGCTGCTCTCCATCGGGATCGTGATGAATCTCTGCCAGGACAGCGCCCTGATGCGGATGATCGCCAGTACCCTCAGCGACGATCATCTCCTGCTGGTGCTGGCAACCGGCGAGGCCGACGCGATTTTGCAGGGCGCGACCCTGCTGGCCCGGGTACAGGAAGCGACAATTTTCGCCCTCACCCCCGTCAACCACGCGTTGAGCAATATGGCCTCCGCGCTGCTGCCCCTGCCTGAGAATGCGCAGGCCGCGCGTTACGCCCTGCTGCTGCTGGTTGACCTGCTTAACGACGCGCTGCTCGCCTGACGTTATTCCTTTCGGGCCTGAATTTCCTGCGTTCAGGCCCCATTTTTGCTTATTTTATAAGCGGATAAATTTACATTAAGCGCAAGCGCCCATCATTCCTGCTCTCCTCTTTTTACTTTGTTCTGCATCAATAAAATTGCAAACATCTTTGATGCAAAGCACTACATATAGAACTTAAAATGCGTCCCGGCCCCACATATTGTATTAATAGTCTATTATGTCACCACACCCATCGTACTCAGGCGGTGATGGGATGTGGATAAAAAGGGCCGGGATCGGAGGGAAACGGCGGCAGCTACAGCGCCCCGGGACTTCGGTTGACCTTCCGCCTCTGTGGATAACCTGTTCTGTAAAAAATTATGGAGTGATCATGACACCGCATGTGATGAAACGCGATGGCTGTAAAGTGCCGTTCAAGTCAGAGCGCATTAATGAAGCAATTCTACGTGCAGCTAAAGCAGCGGGAGTCGATGACGCAGACTATTGCGCCACCGTCGCAGAAGTCGTTAGCCAGCAAATGCAGGGCCGCGCCCAGGTGGATATCAGCGAGATCCAGACCGCCGTTGAGAACCAGCTGATGTCCGGTCCCTACAAGCAGCTGGCGCGCGCCTACATTGAATATCGCCACGACCGCGATAGCCAACGTGAAAAGCGCGGTCGTCTGAACCAGGAAATTCGCGGCCTGGTTGAGCAGACCAACTCGGCGTTACTCAACGAGAACGCCAACAAAGACAGTAAAGTCATCCCTACCCAGCGCGATCTGCTAGCGGGCATCGTCGCCAAGCACTACGCGCGCCAGCACCTGCTGCCGCATGACGTGGTCATGGCCCACGAGCGCGGCGTGATCCACTATCACGATCTCGACTACTCCCCGTTCTTCCCGATGTTCAACTGTATGCTGATCGATCTTAAAGGCATGCTGACCCAGGGATTTAAAATGGGCAACGCCGAGATTGAGCCGCCGAAGTCGATCTCTACCGCTACCGCGGTGACGGCGCAGATTATCGCTCAGGTCGCCAGCCATATTTATGGCGGTACGACCATCAACCGCATCGACGAAGTGCTGGCGCCGTTTGTTACCGAAAGCTTCAATAAGCACCGTAAAATTGCCGAAGAGTGGCACATCCCCGACGCCGAAGGCTACGCCCGTTCCCGCACCGAGAAAGAGTGCTACGACGCCTTCCAGTCGCTGGAATATGAAGTGAACACCCTGCATACCGCTAACGGTCAAACGCCGTTCGTGACCTTCGGTTTCGGCCTCGGCACCAGTTGGGAATCGCGTCTGATTCAGCAGTCCATTCTGCGCAACCGCATTGCGGGACTCGGTAAAAACCGTAAAACGGCGGTATTCCCGAAGCTGGTCTTCGCCATTCGCGACGGCCTGAACCACAAGTTTGGCGATGCGAACTACGATATTAAGCAGCTGGCGCTGGAGTGCGCGAGCAAGCGCATGTATCCGGATATCCTCAACTACGATCAGGTCGTGAAGGTGACCGGCTCGTTCAAAACCCCGATGGGCTGCCGCAGCTTCCTCGGCGTGTGGGAAAACGAGGACGGCGAACAGGTGCACGATGGCCGCAACAACCTCGGCGTTATCAGCCTCAACCTGCCGCGCATCGCGCTGGAAGCCCGTGGCGACGAGACTGAGTTCTGGAAACTTCTCGACGAACGCCTGCAGCTGGCGCGTAAAGCGCTGATGACCCGCATCGCCCGTCTGGAAGGGGTGAAGGCTCGCGTGGCGCCGATTCTGTATATGGAAGGCGCCTGCGGCGTGCGTCTCAAAGCGGACGACGACGTCTCTGAGATTTTCAAAAACGGCCGCGCGTCGATTTCGCTGGGCTATATCGGCATTCATGAAACCATCAACGCGCTGTTCGGCAGCAAGCATATGTACGATAGCGCAGCGCTGCGTGAGAAAGGCGTCGCCATCGTTCAGCGCCTGCGCGAAGCGGTAGACCAGTGGAAAGACGAGACGGGCTACGGCTTTAGCCTGTACAGCACGCCGAGCGAAAACCTCTGCGACCGCTTCTGCCGTCTGGATACCGCTGAGTTCGGCGTGATCGAAGGCGTAACCGATAAAGGGTATTACACCAACAGCTTCCACCTTGACGTAGAGAAGAAGGTAAACCCGTACGATAAAATCGATTTTGAAGCGCCTTATCCGCCGCTGGCTAACGGGGGCTTTATTTGCTACGGCGAGTACCCGAATATTCAGCACAACCTGAGAGCGCTGGAAGACGTGTGGGATTACAGCTATCAGCACGTGCCCTATTACGGGACCAATACGCCGATCGACGAATGCTACGAGTGCGGCTTTACCGGTGAGTTCGAATGCACCAGCAAAGGCTTCACCTGCCCGAAATGCGGCAACCACGATGCCTCCCGCGTGTCGGTAACCCGCCGCGTGTGCGGCTATCTCGGGAGCCCGGACGCCCGTCCGTTCAACGCCGGCAAGCAGGAAGAAGTGAAGCGCCGGGTTAAGCACCTGGGCAACGGGCAGATCGGTTAATTCCGGCTGGTTTTGCCCCTCCCCCTCTCACCAACGGGGAGAGGGGACCGGCCGGCCACTCGAGCCGTTCCCGGATCGCGGCGCAAAGCGCCTTATCCGGGCTACAACCGCGTATGCGGCTCTTCGTAGCCCGGCCGAGCACAGCAACGCCGGGAGCCGTTCCCTTTACAAATGCAAAGCCCCTCCGTTTTCGCAAAGCAATTCGCGTCAGAGCAAGGCGGCAAACGAGGGAATCCCCGGGAGCGTACATTAAGTACGTGACTGGTGTGAGCGAGCGCAGCCAACGCGGCTATGGCGTTAATTGAGAAGCGAAAAATGAATTACCATCAGTATTACCCGGTAGATATCGTTAACGGTCCGGGCACTCGCTGCACCCTGTTCGTTTCCGGCTGCGTTCACGAGTGCCCCGGCTGCTATAACAAGAGCACCTGGCGGCTAAACTCCGGCATGCCGTTCACCGCCGAGATGGCCGACCGCATTATTGCTGACCTCAACGATACCCGCGTTAAGCGCCAGGGGATCACGCTTTCCGGCGGCGACCCGCTGCACCCGCAGAACGTCCCGGAGATCCTTAAGCTGGTGCAGCGCGTTCGCGCCGAGTGCCCCGGCAAAGATATCTGGGTGTGGACCGGCTACAGGCTTTCCGAACTTAACGCCGCGCAGATGCAGGTGGTGGATCTCATCAACGTGCTGGTTGATGGCAAATTTGTGCAGGACTTAAAAGACCCGGCGCTGATCTGGCGCGGCAGCAGCAACCAGGTTGTACATCACCTGAGATAGCCTCCCGCTACAGCCGTTTATGGACGTTCCGATAGACGGCTAATTTCTCTCGTTTTCCCGCAGCAATAACATAACCCCTCACCACCTCATCCCGAACCTGATATACCCGTCGGTATCCCGAAGCGCGCGCGGCTCGAACTCTGGCTGCGCCTCTCAAAACCGGCTGACGCACTCCATGGCCACCGTTTTAAACTCAGCAAAACTGCGGGTGGCGGCAAGGCGGGCCATTGCCCGTTCGCGCAGGAAGGTGACGAAAATATCGTAGATCGCCATCGCCTCTTCATACTCGCTTTTACTGATGGCGAGCAGGAAGATGATATGCGCGGTTTCATCGCCCCAGGCGATACCGTGCGGGGCGATGACCGTATAGACCACGGTCTTTTTCGCCAGCAGGCCGAGGGCGTGAGGTAGCGCGATCCCGTCGCCGAGCATGGTGCTGACGATAGCCTCACGCTCCACCACCGACCCATGAAACTCCGCTCCGACAAACCCCTCCTGCTGCAGCTGCTGGCACAGCGTGGCAAACAGTGCCTGCTGATCCATCGGGGTATCTATCACCTGGAAGTGGGCCTCATCAAAATACTTATTCAGCATCCAGGGACGCGTGCGGTCCACCAGCACCAGCTTGCCGATTTGGTCGAGCTGGTAGTCGGTAGGAAACGGCGCAATGGTGACCACCGGCTTCTCTTTCTCGCTGATGCGCACGGTGGAAATGACAAAATCTTCCGCGATCTCTTCCCGCTGTTCATATTCGCGTTGCGAAAGGGTGGCGGCAATTTCCAGCTGCGGATACTTACGCTGCAGAATGGCTTCAATCATCCGCACCATCGCGTTGCTGGTATCGCAGACCAGCAGCACCTGCGGCTGACGCTGGTAGCCGATATTGTAATGGCGCTCCAGCCCGACGCCGATATGCAGCACCAGAAAGCCGATCTCGTTTTCGCTGATGGCGTAGGGAGTATATTTCCCCCAGCTCGATACCGCCGCCAGGGTCATGTCCCACGCCATGGGGTAGTGCTGTTTGATATTTTCCAGAAGCGGGTTGGGGATCATTATCTGGTAGCGCACGCGGGTGATCATGGTCTTAATATGGGTCAGTAAATCCGCATGCAGCTGGGCATCGTCCAGCAGATTGTAGTTATATTGCTGATTGATATAGCGCAGGATGTAGTTCACCAGCGCTTCGTCGTCGTCGGCGCTGATGGTGCCCGGATCGACGTCCTGCACCTGGCGGGCGGCAAGGTGGACGCACAGCCACTCCTCTTCCGCCGGAGCAAGCAGTTTGCCCGCCAGCTGCTGCATCGTGTTTGCCAGCTCGCGTGCGGCGTCGCGTACGTTTTGCGCCACATCTTCGGCGCTAAAATCGGCCAGCGGATACCCTTCGCTCACGCGGCGCACGGCAACCGCGCCGTACAGGCAGATAAAGCGCTCCCCCGCGTCCGTCAGCCGCACGTGATGGCGGGTTAACGTCTCCTGCAGCACGCCGGCCAGCAGCGTCGGTACGCTGGCGTCAAACGCCTCTTCGCCAATAAGCGGGTTCAGCGGCCCCTGCTGGCTCAGCTCCCACAGCAGATCGGTCAGGCAGGCGCGAATGGAGACCTCGCTGCCGAACAGCTTCATGCCGTGGCGCGGCCGGGTCTCGAGGGTGAGCTGATAACGCTGAAAACGCTCGCGTACGTCAACCATATCGCCCTGTAAGGTGGCGCGGCTGACGAACCACGCATCGGCCAGATCCTCCAGCTTGATAGAAAACGCGGAAGTTAAAAAGCGCACCAGCAAAAAGTGGATGCGATCCGCCGCGGTTCGCGGGATATGCTGCGCTTTCGGCGCGCTCTCTTCCAGCGTCTGATAGCGCGTCGGATCGTGAATCACCAGCTGATAGCCGCTGCCGCGGGTGAGGATAAACTGCGCGCCGTAGTGCAGCAGCAGCGCGTTCAGCGCGGTGATGTCCGCGCGTACCGTGCGAGTAGAAACCGACAGCCGCTGCGCCAGCTCCTCCTGCGGCAGCGTTTCGTTTTGCAACAGAGTAAACAGCTGCGCTAAACGTTGATGGGGAAATCGCATGTCAGTTCCTTTTTCTTACGGCTCAGGGTTGAGCGGATATCACCATCTGCGACGGGCTGCCAACCGGGGTGTAGTCCGGAGAGAACGTCAGCCTGCCATCCTTCGGCGCGACGCGAAAGCGGGTGATGTTGTCGCTACGCTGGTTCATGACGTACAGCCACTGCCCCTGACTGTCCAGCGTCAGCGTGCGCGGATAGTCGCCGCGGGTCCAGATATCGTCCTGGTGGCTCAGGCTGCCGTCAGCCAGCACCGTAAAGTGGGCGATACTGTTATGCAGTCGGTTGGCGACGTACAGCTGCTTGCCGTCGCGGCTCAGGACCAGGCCGGCGGCAAAGCTGGTGCCCTTATACTCTGCAGGCAGCGCCGAGACCGTTTTCCCCTCGCGCAGCAGGCCGCTTTGCTTATTGAGATGATAAAAAGTGAGCGTCGACGCCTCTTCGTTAATCAACCATAGTCCGTCGCCCTGCGGCGTAAACACAAAGTGGCGCGGTCCGGCGCCGGGAGATGAGGCCGCGATAAACGGCGGATCGTTCGGCGTCAGCTTCCCGGTGGCGTTATCCAGCCGGTACTGATAGATCCGGTCCAGGCCGAGATCGGTGGAGTAAACGAATTTACCGCTGGGATCGGCGGCGATCATATGGGCGTGGGGGCCGTTATGATCGCTAATGGCAAAACTGCCTTCGACGGCTGCCGCCGGGCGTTCCGCGCCCGCAGGCCCTTGATCCTGATGCACATCCACCGCCTCGCCCAGGTTACCATCTTCTTTCACCGGCAGCACGGCGATACTGCCGCTGACGTAGTTTGCCACCAGCAGATGACGTCCATCGGGGGTCAGGGAGAGATAAACCGGCCCGGCGCCGCCGGAAGCGACCTGATTCAGCTCGCTCAGTTCACCGTTGCTGCCGATGCGCCACGCCTGCACCACTCCCTTTTCCACTTCGCTGGCGCCGTACAGGGTTTTGCCATCCGCCGAGACGGTAAGCTGGGCCAGGTCAGGCAGCGTCCCGACCAGCGTTTTATCGCGCAGCGCCCCGGTCTGGCTATCGACGGTAAAGCGATACAGCCCTTCGCCATTGGGGTTGTAGGTGCCGACCCAGGCGTACTGGGTTTGCGCAGCGGCGCCGGCGGCGAGCAGAGAGAGTGAAGCAACAAGCAGGTGACGAGCGGTTGGCATGGTGACTCCTTGATGGTTCGGTGGCGGTTTCCCTTCGCCCTAACCCTCTCCCCGTTGGGGAGAGGGCCGGGTGAGGGACAATCGGCGCTATTTTACTAACTGTTTGGTGATCGAAAGCAGCTGACGCACGTCCGCCGGGCGGGTGTGACCGCTGGCTTTATCAATAATCGAACTGTAGATATGCGGGATAATTTTACTCACCCCTGCGTCCAGCGCGATCTGCAGGATCTCACCGTAGTTTTCCAGATCGATCCCGCCGGTGGGCTCCAGCCAGAAATCATGACGGGCGCAGGCCTCGGCCACCGCAATAAACTCGTCGCGATGCTTCAGCCCGCCCATCGGGAAATATTTAATCGAACTGCCGCCCATATCTTTCAGCAGCGCAATCGCGGTTTCCAGCGGTACGATGCCGTCCGGCGCGCCGCTGCTGAGCGGACCGGTGGAGATCTTCACCATTCCCGGCGTACCGGTTGGCGACACCAGGCCGTTAACCACGGTTTCGTTCTGCCCCAGCAGCGCGCGGCTGGTCGCCACGCCGGTAAATACCTGGTTGACGTGCTGCGGCTGCACCTGACGCGAAATTTCGCTGACCATCGCCGACTGGTTCGGGTCGCCCGCGCCCAGTCCCACGGAGAGCGCGTTATCAATCCGCTGCGCGTATTCACGCATATCGGCAACCGCGCTGGCGACGTCCGGGTAATTTTTGGAGAGCACGCCCACCAGTACATGACCTTCCGCCGCCTCATAAATCTCGCTGGCGTTCTCTTTGCTCCCCGCCAGCACGTTCAGGCAGACGCGGTCACGATAAAAATTAGGGGTCAGTTTCATGCGTTTTTCTCCTTGTTCAAAACTTCTGCGATGCGACGGGAGACAATCTCCAGCTGCTGCGCGTTCACGCTGCGGACATCGGCTTCAATAATGCCTTCATTTGCTTTATAGCCACGGAAGTAGATGGCGTATTCGCCCTGCTTCAGCGCATTGACCAGATCGCCGGTATCGACGCCGGTCACCGCTTCATCAAACTTGATCTCCGCCCGCGCGATATCGCGGCCGGCGCTGTCCCAGACCACGCGCGCGGTGACGCCATCGAGCGTATTGAGCTGCTGAATAAACGGCGTCATCTTCGCCACCATCTCTTCACCGCTCTCTTTGCGCGCCGTCAGATAGTGCTCAATGGCGCAGGTCAGGCCGAGGATCCCCTCTTTGCCCACCTTCATCGCCCGGCCAATGCCGTTCGACTGACGTTTAACCCACTCAACGTATTGGGTTTTGCCAATCACCAGCCCGCTGGTCGGCCCTTCGATCGCCTTCGCGCCGCTATAAATCACCAGATCCGCGCCGGCGCGATAGTAGGCCTGGAGGTCTTCCTCCGCCGCCGCGTCGACAATCAGCGGCAGATTATGGCTCTGCGCCACCGCTGCCGCCTGCGCCACGTTGAGCATGCTTTTCTGCACGCAGTGGTGGGATTTGATATACAGAATGGCCGCGGTGCGCGGGGTAATGGCCGCCGCCAGCTGCCCGGCGGAACATTCATTGGCGTAGCCCGCTTCCACCAGCCTGCCGCCGCCCAGCGCCACCATGGTGCCCACCGGCGCGCCAAAATTGACGTTATGACCCTTAGGCAGCACGATTTCGTTGTTTTCAATCGGCGTCACGTGCAGGTTTTCCAGCAGCCAGTCGCTGTCTTTTACCAGCACCGCCGCCACCGACTGGGCGATGCCCGCCGAGGCGCAGGAGACGACGGTCGCCCCTTCCACGTCCAGCAGCTTCGCAATATACGCGCCGGTTTTATTGACCAGATCTTTCATCTCGAAGTACTGGTTCATCCCCGCCATCGCGGCGTCCACCACTTCCGGCCGCGGCGTGGAGACGCCGAGAATGGTCATACGACCGGAGGTATTAATCACCTGTTTTAAATCATATTTCTCAAAAATCGAAGGCATTTTCCGCGCTCCCTTGTTCGGTCAGATAGCCCTTGCCCGCGCGAACGGCGGCAAGCGGCAGCAGAATCTTGTCGGTCTGAAGGCTCTCTTTTTCCGCATCCACCAGCACCGTTGGCGTCTGCGCGAGGGTAAACAGCGTCAGGTCGGCGTCGTAACCCACTTCCAGCCTCCCTTTGTGGTTAAGACGCAGGCCTTCAGCGGCGTTGGCGGTCACGCAGTCAATGACCTGCGGCAGCGACATGCCAATGGCGAGGAATTTCGACATCACCAGCGCCAGCGATCGCACCGGGCCGTCGATACGGTTGCGGCAGTAAATATCGGAGCTGATGGTGTGCGGCAGAATGCCCATAGCAATCGCCCGCCGCGCCACCTCGAAGCTGAAGCTGGCGGTGCCGTGGCCGATATCAAGGCGCACGCCGCGCTGTAGCGCGCGAGAAATCGAGCTTTTCAGCTCGCCGGACGGCGTCAGGATACGATTGGGTTTACCGTTGTAGCAGTGGGTAATGATGTCGCCGGAGGTCAGCAGGTCGGCGATCTCATCCAGGTCGGGCGGATTGTTGCCGATATGCACCATCAGCGGCAGGCCGCCGTTTTCCTGCTGAATCGCCTTTGCGCGCGCCAGCGGCGTAATGCCGTTTTCCCCCACCACGCTGCTGCTCATCCGCGCCTTCAGACCGACGATAAAGTTCGGGTAGCGGTTGACCGCCTGCTTCACCGCCTCCGCGTCGATATTCGCCATATTGGCCAGTTCATTCTGGGCAATCAGCCCGACGCGGGAGATATTAAGCAGGGCGTAAACTTCGGTCGCGGCTTTGCGGGTCAGCTGGTAGAAATCATCCACATCGTCCGCGCCGGTGCTGCCCGCGTCAATCACGGTGGTCACGCCGGTAGCAACCCCCACGCTGTCCGGCTCATCATGGTAAATCGGCGAGTTCGGATAGCAGTGAACGTGAGAGTCAATCCAGCCTGCGCTGACGTAATAGCGACCGTCCAGCTCAAGGGTTTTGCGCGCAGGCGCGCTAATCTCGCCAAGCGCCGCGATTTTACCGTCCCGGATGGCGATATCGGTCAGGGTATCGTCGACGAGGCGCGCACGGCGCAGGAGTAAATCAAACATATCTCTCTCCTGTTAACGCGGGCGCCGAGGCGCCCGCAGGACTTAACTAATCGCCACCGGGAAGATTGACCCAAGAAGCATGGCGCCAAGGATCGCGCCGCCGGTGATAGGCTTCTGCCAGATGTAAAACAGCAGCGCGCCCGCCAGGGAACCGATGCCGATAGGAATAGAAGCGGTCATGGCGCTGAGGATAATCAACGGTCCGAGGAAACGGCCTGAGGCGTTACCGGCCCCCATCATGACGTCCGCACCGTAGGTGGAATCGCTCTGGTTGATGGTGAATTTACGCGCCAGGATGATGATGTAGCCAATCGCGAGGCCCAGCACCAGGCCGGTGACCAGCGAGGCGGCAAAGTTGGCGACCGGGAAAACAAAGCCCGCGCCGAGCAGCAGCGCCGGAACGCCTAAGCCGACGCCGGTCTGAATCGCCCCGCCGATATCCAGAATCCCCACCAGCGAGCCTTCGATAATACGCGCGAACAGGAAGCTGGCGCCGAACGCCGCTACCGCGCCGTAGGCCCCTGTATCAATTCCCGCTTTCAGCATCGCCACGAAGGCGACTTCGTTAAACGCGCCGATGCCGTAGAGGTAGTACATATGCGTCCCGGCAAAGACGCCGGCGGAGAGCAGGCCAACAAAGATCGGGAACGACCAGTCGGCATACCAAAAACCTTTATTTTGTTCCATGAGAGGCTCCTGTTATTTACCGCTGAGCGAGTTGTGGATCAGTTCCAGCCAGTTCGGCACGGTCAGATGGAAGGATTCAATCATCTTCATGTCGAAACCGCGGAAGAAGCCGCTCAGAACGAACAGCGCGACGATCGCCACCATCATCACCTTGGTGACGCGGTGCCAGCCGCTCTCTTCAACGCCTTTCCCGATCAGGATGCCCAGCACCAGGCCCGGAACGGCGTTACCCATAATCAGCTGCGCCGCGCCGCCGAAAATCGTCGCCCAGAAGCCCGATTTTTTACCGGCATCAATCGCCGCCAGCCAGAAGATGACCGGCATCACCGTATTCACCAGCAGGTTTGCCGCCGGAACCAGCACTTTTACCGCCGTCACCTGCAGCGCTTCCGGTACAGAAGAAGCGGTGAGGTTGAGGAAAGCGACCACGATCATGCCGATAATGCCGCAGGCGATGGCCATCTTTTTCGGATCGTGCAGCGTCTCGCCGACGTTGCGGTTTTTAATCATCAGCGCTGCCGCACCCCAGTTGGGGATAATGCGGTGGTCAACGTCCTGAGTGAAGGAGCCTGCCGCGACGGAAGAGGCCCAGGCATTGAAGAAGAAGCCCAGGCCAAATGAGAAGTGGGAAGCCGGATCGCCTTCACATGAATTCAGCTCGCCCAAGGTACGAAACGCCCCCATCCCCTGCGTGGTGGGCGCATGAAACATGCGTGCCGCTCCGGCGCCTACGCCGACGCCAACCAGGCCGCCGATGATGAGCGATTTTATTAAAATTATCAGGAACATAGTCTGACCCTTTGGTGAAAATCAGGTTTGCGTGACGAAATCCACTTTATCGAGATTAATGGCGGTCACGGTGACGGTGACCTTCAGCTCCACGCTGTAGGTTCGTCGCTCACGGCGCAAAAAGAAGAATAAAAAGGCCTCTTTCCGTACCGCTTCACGCGCATGAACAACCTCCACGTCCTGTGGTTCAATACGCAGTAAGATGTGCGGCGACGTTTTCATCACCGCCGCCTGGACATGGTTCAGGGCATCGGCAAAAGCGCGCGTTTTGCTCTCGCCTTTGCCGGTAACGCTCACCGTGGTGGTGAATTGCTCTTTCATGCTCACGCGCCGTACTTCTTCTTCCAGGCCTCAACCAGGCGTTCACCCAGCTCTTCTTTATCCATAAAGCCGAAGCCCAGTACGTTGTAGCCTTCGTTGATCGCGGTGACGCCTTCATCAACGGAACGCATGCCATATTTCGCCTTGTAGCCGTGCTTATTCTGCGCGGTGATAGCCCCTGCGCCGCCGCTGCCGCAGAAAGAGATACCGAAGGTGGCGTTTTCCGCCTTCATCATGTCGCCCAGCTTCATATCCGCGGCAACGCCCGGCACGACCACGGCGCGAGCGCCGGCTTTTTCCGCACCTGCGGCAACTTTTTGTCCTTTACCCAGGCGATCGCCAATAACAACGGTGATTTGTTCCATTTGTGTGCTCCTTACAGGTTATCTTTCGCGACTTCGAAGTGGACGGACAGCAGCCAGGCTTCTTCATCTGGCAGATTGCCGAACTGCGCGACCACTTCGCGGGCCAGCATCATTGAATCTTCTGAGATCTCTTCGAACAGGCTGGCATCCACTTCCGGCAGCGGCTCGCCGCTGATTGACCGATGGGCCATCGCCCGAACGTGGGAAGTCAGCATTTGCTCCTGAACGTCGTTGGGGACGATGTTGCGGCGGCTTAATAGTGCGAAAACCTGCTGCAGCATCTTGTCGGCCAGCTGTTCGGTTAGCGTGGCCTGCTCCTCTGGGACGTGTGTTACCGCTCCGTTATTCACTTGAATTACCCCGTTGATGTCTCTGGGGATAACACTAATGCCGGGGGCAAAGAGTTTGTAGCGAGTTGTTTTCCACTTCGAAGTGGAAAGGAAGAAGGCAGGCGTGATCTATTTCACATAGTTATTGTGGATGTATTCGCCCCAACCAATTCTCGTGATGAACATCACAAGATCATCGGTGTCACGGTGGCGAAAACCGGCATGCAGGAAAAGCGAAAAATGTGACGGTGATGGAGTTTTGAATTAACAGAATGTGGGAGGCATCGGCTGACGCCTCCCCACAAAGAGAAATTAACGGTACTTCTTATGGTATGTATTGCGGGTGGTTTTAAACTCTTCCGCTGCGGCCTGGGCTTCTTTGACTTTGCCTTCATTAGCCAGCTTCAGCGCGCCGTCAATCTGGCCGATCAGCACATCGAAACCGTGACGATAGTCTTTCATTTCCGCGCTGTCCGCCGCTTTACCTTCCAGCTTCGGCGGCGTCTCTTTCTGGGCGTCAACCGCCGCTGTGCGCATCTTATTCAGCGCCGCTTTCAGCTCGCCGGCATCTGAAGTTTTCTGCACCACTTGCAGGTTCTCAGCAAGGGTATCCATGTCTTCGCCCAGATCGGCGAAAGCCGATGCCGAACCAAGCGCAAAAGCCGATACGGCCAGCATCGCTAACAGTTTTTTACGCATTGCTCACTTCCTTTTTTATTATTAAGCACACAAGTGTTATTGCCCGGCGATCTTCATCTCCGGCAGCAGTACGGAACCGCACTGAATGTTGCTGCGCGTTTCGATATCGTCGCCGATGGTCACGATATTACGCCACATATCTTTCAGATTTCCTGCAATGGTTATCTCACTGACCGGATACTGAATTTCGCCGTTTTCTACCCAGAAGCCGGACGCGCCGCGTGAGTAGTCGCCGGTGACGCCGCTTACACCCTGCCCCATCAGTTCCGTTACGACAAGGCCGGTTCCCATCTCTTTAAGCAACTTTGCAAAACTCAGGCCGCGGCCGTTGATCCGCCAGTTGTGAATACCGCCGGCGTGGCCGGTGCTCTTCAGCCCCAGCTTACGCGCCGAGTAGTTGGTCAGCAGCCACTGGGTCAGTACGCCGTCTTTAATGATATCCCGGCGTTCCGTACGGACGCCTTCGCTATCAAACGGCGTCGAAGCCAGACCTTTCAGCAGGTGCGGATGCTCTTCAATGGTCAGCCAGTCCGGCAGGATCTGGCTACCCAGCGCATCAAGCAGGAAGGTGGATTTACGGTAAACCGAACCGCCGGCGATCGCCCCGACCAGATGGCCAAACAGACCGGTAGCGACTTCGTTGGCGAAAATCACCGGCGCTTTCATCGTCGATAGCTTACGCGGGGCCAGGCGCGACAGGGTGCGGCGGGCGCACTCTTCGCCAACCCACTCCGGCGATTGCAGGTCGTCTATCGCCCGTCCGATGGTGTAAGCGTAATCGCGCTCCATATCGCCATTCTCTTCGGCAATCACGCAACTGGAGAGCGAGTGGCGGGTAGAGCAGTAGCTCTGCAGCATGCCGTGGCTGTTGCCGAACACTTTAATGCCGTAGTGGCTGTTAAAGCTGCCGCCTTCGGTATTGCTGATGCGTTTATCGGCTTTTAGCGCCGCCTGTTCAGCGCGGGAGGCCAGCTCGATGGCTTCATCCGGGGAAACTTCCGCCGGATGGAACAGGTCAAGGTCCGGGGCTTCAAAAGCCAGCAGTTCTTTATCCGCTACGCCCGCGCACGGGTCCGGCGAGGTATAGCGGGCGATATCCAGCGCCGCCTGCACCGTGCGGGCAATAGCCTGCGGGCTGAGATCGGTCGAAGACGCGCTGCCTTTGCGATTCTGGTGATAAACGGTGATGCCGAGAGCACCATCGCTGTTGAATTCTACGTTCTCCACTTCGCCGTAGCGGGTGCTCACGCCGATACCGGTAGTTTTACTGACGGAGACTTCCGCGCCGTCGGATTTGCCTGCCGCCAGTTCCAGCGCCGTGGTCACGGCCTCTTCCAGCGTCTTACGCTGTTGTGCAACTTGAGAGATGACTTTCATCGCTAATGCCATAATGTAAGAAGGAGTTAACTGAAGTCTAACAGAGAACCGTTTTTCAGTGCGCGCCTTAACTGGTAACATTAGTCTCTTTTTTAAGGAGCCTGAGATGACAAAGCAGCCCGAAGACTGGCTCGACGACGTCCCTGGTGATGACGTCGAAGATGAAGACGATGAAATTATCTGGGTCAGTAAAAGTGAAATTAAGCGTGACGCCGAAGAACTGAAGCGTCTTGGCGCGGAAATGGTCGAGCTGGGTAAAAACGCGCTCGATAAAATCCCGCTGGATACCGACCTGCGCGACGCGATTGAACTCGCCCAGCGTATCAAGAAAGAAGGCCGCCGCCGCCAGATGCAGCTGATTGGTAAAATGCTGCGCAGCCGCGACGTCGAGCCGATTCGTCAGGCGCTGGACAAGCTGAAGAACCGCCACAACCAGCAGGTTGCGCTGTTCCATAAACTTGAGCAGATCCGCGATCGTCTGATTGATAATGGTGATGATGCCGTGGCTGAAGTGCTGAACCTGTGGCCAGATGCCGATCGTCAGCAGCTGCGTTCGCTGATCCGCAACGCCAAAAAAGAGAAAGAAGGCAACAAGCCGCCGAAGTCCGCGCGTCTTATCTTCCAGTACCTGCGCGAACTGGCCGAAAGCGAAGGCTAATTCTGTATGACTCCCCGGATTACGGCTGTTGCCCGATCCGGGCGACCCACTCCCTCGAACGCAATGCCATGGACAATGGTCAATTCGAATTTTCCCTGCATTTAAATCGGTTTTAATTTTTCATTTTCATTCGATTTCGCGCTTATATTTAACTTTTATTTCACAAGAAAGCCGTTCCATTGCAATCCGGCTGGCAATCTCCCCTCGCCATCAACGCCAATGCCATCAACACAACCTGTTAACTTTATTAAATAAAACAATATAACCCTGCCTTTAGGGCGCTGACTTTATCAGCAGTTTGCTTATCTTTGATCCACCTCTCAAAACGGTTTTGTTATTTCATACATTATTATAATGAAAAATAAATTTCATTAAAGTACAAGAACCGAAACGGTGCGTGCGCGTATTTTTGGCCAGTGAGTTCTGTTCATTAAAACCTGGCGTCTGCAGGCTTTCCTCAGCAGAAAGTCGACAAAATCATCCGCACCGCCGCAGGTGAATCGCCCAGCGGAGGCCATCGTCCGGCAAGAAGCAGGAATTCACTTTTCACGAGAGGGGCTAACCCGGCGGTCGGTTATTTGCCGCCGACCGGAGCCAGATTTTAGAGAGTCGACAGCTATCATCATGGAGAAAAATATGACTACTGTACCAAGGCTGAAATATTTCGTTGATGGTCAATGGCGCGTATCGCAGACCGAACGCTATATGGACGTCTATAACCCAAGTACCGGGGAAGTCATGGCTCAGGCCCCCTGCTGCACCGAGCAAGAAGTGCTGGATGCCGTTGCCGCGGCGCGCAAAGCCTTTCCGGCGTGGTCAGATACGCCGGCCATTAAACGCTCGCAAATTATGTTCCGCGTTCGCGAATTATTAATCCAGCATCAGGACCGCTTAACCGAGCTGGTGGCAAAAGAAAACGGTAAAGCCTGGGGCGACGCCCAGGGCGATGTATTAAAAGCGAAAGAAGGTACCGAGCTTGCCTGCTCGATTCCCACTCTCATGGCCGGTGAAAACCTGATGGACGCCTCTGCCGGGATCGACACCAACCTTTATCGTGAGCCAATTGGCGTGTTCGCCGGTATTGTGCCGTTTAACTTCCCGGCAATGATCCCGATGGGATGGATGGCGCCATTATGCGTCGCCTCCGGTAATACCATGGTGATTAAAGCGGCCAGTATGACGCCGATGACCTGTATGGAAATCACCAAACTCTATCAGGAAGCAGGGGTGCCGGATGGGGTGATTAACGTCGTGACCTGCTCACGCAATGAAGCCGATATCTTGCTGACCCACCCGGACGTCAACGGCGTCTCCTTCGTCGGCTCAACCTCCGTGGGCCTGCACGTTTACTCCAAAGCCGCCGCTCACGGCAAGCGCGTTCAGGCGCTGTGCGAAGCGAAAAACCATGCCCTGGTGCTGGCCGATGCGCCAATTAACCGTACCGCAGCGGGGATTATCAACGCCGCGTTTGGCTGCGCGGGCGAACGCTGCATGGCGCTGCCGGTTGTCGTGGTGCAGGAAGAGATCGCTGATAAGCTGATTGCCGCCGTCGCCGAGAAAGCCAAACAGCTGAAAATCGGCCCCGGCTATCTGCGCGATACCGATATGGGTCCGGTGATTTCTAAAGATCATAAGCAATCGGTCATCAACTGGATTAATAAAGGCATTGAGGAGGGGGCAAAGCTGGTGCTCGACGGTCGCGCTATTCAGGTGCCGGGCCAGGAAAATGGCTTCTACGTCGGGCCAACCATCCTGGATCGCGTAACCGAAGAGATGAGCGTCGGCACGCAGGAAATTTTCGGGCCGGTGCTGTGCTTTAAGCGGGTCAAAACCTTCGAAGAAGGTCTGCAACTTATGAACAATAACCCGTTTGCCAACGGCTCGGTTATTTTCACCCAAAGCGGCTACTACGCTCGCGAATTCCAGAAACGCACCCACGGCGGCATGGTCGGTATCAACGTCGGTATTCCGGTGCCGGTCGGCGTATTCCCGTTCTCAGGCCATAAGCAGTCCTTCTTCGGCGACCTGCACTGCCTGGGCAAAGACGGCGTCCGTTTCTACACCGAATCAAAATGCGTGACCTCGCGCTGGTTTGATGAAGAGGAAGCGAAACGCGAAAAAGTCGACTCCTGGGACGGTACGATTTAAACGCCGCTAATACCCCAAATAATTCAAGTTGCAGTCAACGCACCAGCCGCTCGAAGTATGACGGTCAACTCCCTCCAGATATTGCTTAGGCAATATCTGGAGCATTAATTCGATTTTTTTACTCTGCACGTGTCGCTGAATCGTAAATGACGAATGCACACTAAAAAAATCCTTAATATTAAATGGAGTTTCCTATGACCCAGGCCTTCTCAATTCCTCGCAGTATTATTTATGGCGAAAATGCTTTAGAACATCTTTCCACCCTGAGCGGCAAAAAAGCCGCGTTAGTCACTGGCGGAAGTTCCATGAAGCGTTTTGGCTTTCTGGATAAAGCCGTCAGCGAACTCAATAAAGCAGGTATGGAGTGCATTATTATCGATAATGTCGAACCCAATCCGTCCATTAAAACCGTCTGGCGCGGCGCAAAAGCGATGCAGGCTTTTGAACCGGACTGGATAGTGGCGATTGGCGGCGGCTCCGCGCTTGATGCCGCAAAAGTAATGTGGTGTTTCTACGAGCATCCGCAGCTGAAGTTCGAGGATATTCTCCCGGTCGGTTCCATGCCGGCGCTACGCAATAAAGCCCGATTTGTGGCGATCCCTTCCACCAGCGGCAGCGCCTCTGAGATCACCGCATTTTCAGTGATCACCGACACGGCAAATCATATCAAATACCCGATTGTTGCCGCCGATCTGGTACCGGATATCGCCATTCTCGACCCCACCATTCCGGCAAAAATGCCGCCGCACGTTACCGTTCATACCGGAATGGACGTTCTGACCCACGCCATTGAAGCCTATGTGTCCACCGCGGCCAACTCGTTTACTGACCCCTATGCGGTAGAAGCGATTCGGCTGGTGTTTACGTATCTGGAAATCGCCTGGCGCTCACCTGATGATTTAAACGCCCGCATGCATATGCACAATGCTTCTGCGCTGGCGGGAATCGCCTTCACCAACGCCTCGCTGGGGTTAGTTCATTCAATGGCGCACAAGATTGGCGGCGAGTTTGGTATTACCCACGGTCTGGCAAACGCGATTATGCTGCCTTATATCATTCAATATAATGCGAAGTTCACCAAAAAATACCGTCAGCTGGAAGCGGCGTTAGGCATCAAAAACCTGATTGAAGCGATCAACGCGCTGAATCAACGTCTGGGCGTGCCGAAAACGCTAAGCCAGTGCGGCGAAGTTGAAATCAATGAAATCACCTTTGTGAACGTCCTCGACAGAATGAGTCACCATGCCGTTGACGATCCCTGCACATTAACGAATCCTAACTATCCGTCCGTTCAGGATGTCAAAGGGCTCTATACCAAAGCGTTCTACGGCGCTTGATAACCTCCCCGCTGCGTTTTTTTAAACGGTAAAGCCGCTTCAACCAGAGCCGCCTGGGCCACCAAAGCCCGGCGGCCCTGTCGTTTCTAAAGGCTTCATCATAGCCGTAGCCAGTAATAGCTGAATCGTTAAAGCTAAAATCATCTTGATTCACATTTTTTTAGCAACAACTTTTATAATTACTTAAAAAAAGCGATTTAAATCTCATTTAAAAATATAAAAACGGCCGTTTTCTCACCAGGTGAGACACTTCACATTTTCATAATCCACTTACAACTAAATTCCCTGCATCAGCAACACAATCGATTCAGCAAAAGGGTTAAAAAATGAAAAAAACATTAGCTTTAACAGCAATCGCTATGCTTGTTTCTGGGCCTGTAGTCGCGAAAACATGGGTGCTGACAAGCGCTGAAAGCGGTATGGATAAAGGAAACTGGCAGATAACCAGCGACCAGCTGAAGATAAAAGATCATAACTTCAGCATTGAGCAAAAAGTCCTTCACGGCGGGAAACAGGAAGGCAGCAAAATCCTCGTGATCCACAGCAAAGACGGCCTGACGATTACCCTGAGCCCGACTCGCGGCATGAATCTGCTGAAAATCGAAGGTTTTGGTTCACGGATGGGCTGGGACTCACCGGTAAAAGAGGTGGTCAACCCGGCCTTTATTAACCTCGAAAGCCGCAACGGGCTGGGCTGGCTGGAAGGCTTCAATGAAATGATGGTGCGCTGCGGCTATGAATGGACCGGCCACCCGGTAACCGCAGATGGGCAGATTTATACCCTGCACGGTAAAGTCGGCAACACGCCGGCTTCACAGGTGGAAGTGGAGGTCGCGGACACCGCGCCGTATGAAATTCGCGTTCGCGGGCTGGTGAAGGAGAGCACGTTTAAGAAAGCGGATCTGCAGACCATGACCGAGCTGCGCTATGTACCCGGCAGCAACAGCTTCAGCCTGCACGATGTCTTAACCAACCATGCTGACTATCCGCATGACTATCAGATTATCTATCACAGCAACTTTGGCAAGCCGATCCTCGAAGAGGGGGCCCGCTTTATGGCGCCGATCGCCAGCATCAGCCCGTTCAATGACTACGCCAAAGCCGGCTTAAAAACCTGGCAAACCTACGCCGGTCCAACCAAAGATTTCGATGAAATGGTGTTTAACATGCAGCCGCTGGCGGACGAAAATCATCAAACGCTGGCCGCCGTGGTCAACAAAGCCGGCGACAAAGGGGCATCGATTCAGTTTGATACCCGCCAGCTGCCGGTGCTGACGCTGTGGAAAAACACCGATACCGAGAAACAGGGTTACGTGACCGGTATTGAGCCGGGTACCAGCTACGCCTATCCGGTAACCATCGAGCGCGAGCAAAAACGCGTTAAGCAGCTTCAGCCCGGGGCAAGCACCCAGTTTGATCTGACCTATACGCTGCTGCACAGCAGCGAGCAGGTTGCCGACGTGGAGAAGAAAATCGCGGCCATTCAGGGCGATACCAAAGTGGCGGAAAACGAAACGCCTATCGCGAAGGAGTAGCGTAAGCTTTGAACCCATCCCGGGTTGCGGCGTAACGCCTGACCCGGGCTACCGGCCCGCAGACGACGGTAAACCCGTAGCCCGGCTAAGCACAGCGCGAGCCGGGAAAAAAGCGGAGATGACATTGCGCGCTGCTTCCCGGAGGCGGCGCTTGACG
>NZ_JBEAFH010000038.1:0-79322 GCF_040061575.1 Klebsiella sp. CB_Kp196 | reverse complement strand
AGCCGGAGAAAGTATCGGCAACTAAAAATGGTTGCAGGCGTTCACAGTATCTACGGGTTACCGACAATCTGCGGTCCGGTAGCCCGGCTACGCGCAGCGCGAGCCGGGGGATTATCGGCTATTCTGCCGAAGCTCGCGCACCAGCGCCTTGGTCTGCTGCTGGTCGCGTAAACGAACAAAGCGAATGTGTTGATACTGCGGGTCCTGCATATCCGCCAGGTAACGCCGGCGATTGTTGCGCCAGGTTTTCAGCGTCCAGAGAATAATAGAGTCCCGGCTAAAGAAAGAGCGGCGGAAGGTTTCGCAATTGCCGGTGCCGGGCCACAGCTCCTGCCGTCGGCTTGCGCGTGAAGCCGCGCGACGGACCGCCTGGCGGATCGTGCGCCAGAAGCTGTAGTCCACCCACACCACCAGATCCACATCGCGCCATTTTACCGGGCGGCTGCGGTTATAGTTGCCGTCCAGCACCCAGCCGGGCGCGGCGAGCGCGGCGGCGAGTTTGGCGTAGAACTCATCGTCCGGCGTCCCTTGCCACTCGGGCAGCCAGTAGAGCACATCCATTTCAATATAAGGCAGTGACAGTTCCTGAGCCAGCCGACGCGCGAGGGTGGATTTGCCGACGCCGCTGGTCCCTACTACGTTGATTTTCATCGTGGTCTCTCGGGCAAAACGCGGGCGGAGAATAATAGCGCAATAACGTTAAAACGATGAGCAAAATTTCCCCATCATGCGCGAACGCCGAAAAGCTTCCGATCTCATTGATATTTAAGCAAGTGCTGTCCGCAAATCTTTTGCGTGCGTCCATTTTCCGATACGTGTAGGATTCTCCGCCATGCTCGCTTATCTCATTCCTCAGAATGATGAGAGAGCCAGCAGCACGAACCACTTCATGGACATTGACAGGAAAATAGCGACATCAATGAATACAAAACACTCTAGCGTGGCGGAGCAGCACGCTGCCAAACGCCACTGGCTGAACTCGCAGGAGTCGGGCTACCACAAGGCGATGGGCAACCGTCAGGTGCAGATGATTGCCATCGGCGGCGCGATTGGTACCGGCCTGTTCCTCGGCGCGGGCGCGCGCCTGCAGATGGCCGGACCGGCCCTGGCGCTGGTTTATCTGGTCTGCGGCCTCTTCTCGTTCTTTATCTTACGCGCGCTGGGCGAGCTGGTGCTTCATCGCCCCTCCAGCGGCAGCTTCGTCTCCTACGCCCGCGAGTTCCTCGGCGAAAAAGCGGCTTACGTTGCGGGCTGGATGTACTTTATCAACTGGGCGATGACCGGGATCGTCGATATCACCGCCGTCGCGCTGTATATGCACTACTGGGGCGCGTTTGGCGACGTTCCGCAGTGGGTCTTCGCCCTCGGCGCGCTGGCGATTGTCGGCACCATGAACATGATCGGCGTGAAATGGTTCGCCGAGATGGAGTTCTGGTTCGCGCTGGTGAAAGTTCTGGCGATCGTCGCGTTTCTGGTGGTCGGGACTATTTTTCTTGGCAGCGGAAAGCCGCTGGATGGCAATGCCACCGGTTTCCACCTGATTACCGATAACGGCGGCCTGTTCCCGCACGGCCTGCTGCCGGCGCTGGTGCTGGTACAGGGGGTGGTGTTCGCCTTCGCCTCTATCGAACTGGTGGGTACCGCCGCTGGCGAGTGTAAAGATCCGCAGACCATGGTGCCGCGCGCCATTAACAGCGTTATCTGGCGTATTGGTCTGTTCTACGTTGGCTCCGTGCTGCTGCTGGTGCTGCTGCTACCGTGGAATGCCTATCAGGCCGGGCAGAGCCCATTTGTCACCTTCTTCTCGAAGCTGGGCGTGCCGTATATCGGCAGCGTGATGAATATCGTGGTGTTAACCGCCGCGCTCTCCAGCCTCAACTCCGGCCTCTACTGCACCGGGCGTATTCTGCGCTCCATGTCGATGGGCGGTTCGGCGCCGAAGTTTATGTCGAAAATGAGCCGCCACCACGTGCCCTACGCCGGGATTCTGGCTACGCTGGCGGTGTATGTCGTTGGGGTATTCCTCAACTACCTGGTGCCTTCGCAGGTATTTGAAATTGTCCTTAACGTCGCGTCGCTGGGGATTATCGCTTCATGGGGCTTTATTGTGGTGTGCCAGATGCGCCTGCGTAAGGCGATCAAGGAAGGCAAAGCGGCGGACGTTAGCTTCAAGATGCCGGGTGCGCCCTTCACCTCCTGGCTGACCCTGCTGTTCCTGCTTAGCGTGCTGGTATTAATGGCTTTCGATTATCCGAATGGGACTTATACCATCGGTTCGCTTCCGCTGATTGCCGTTTTGCTGGTCGCCGGCTGGTTTGGCGTGCGCAAGCGCGTGCATGACATTCATAGCACCGCGCCGAATATTGAAAAACAGCAATAAATCACTTTGCGGTTTGCCTCACCGGGCAAACCGCAACCGCACAACTTAATTATCTTCCACCAGCTGAGCCACATCGCTGCTGTTAATCTGGCGCTTATTGCCCGACTCATCAGTATAGCTGGTCATTCCGGTATCTTTATCCAGCTTCGGCTTGCCCTGCGTTACGATAGTCTGCCCGCTTTTTGTCGTCATGACATAGTTTGAGCTACAGCCCGCCAGAAGAGCCAGCATCGCGCCGGCGCAAACAACCATTAATGATTTTTTCATCTTTTCTCCAGGATTAATGCCACCGTCCCGCTTGCGCAGGAAAGCCGTAAGTTTATAGCCATTACATTTATCAGGCTAATAAGTGTTTGTAACAGAGGGTGATATCTGGATGGGTGCGGTTTTCGGGCAGACAGAAAACAGTGCATTTTGTAGGCCGGGTGAGGCGTAATCCGCCACCCGGCTGCAGTGCGAGCGCTCTGATGGCGGGAGAGGTTGCCCCCTCCCGTCAGGATCACAGCGCGATGCGGATAACGTCATCCGGCTGGGTCGCCTCTTTCTGACGCGTCGACTCCTGCTTCACGCTGACGTACAGCGTTTTACCATCGGCGGAGAGCGTCAGGCTGTTCGGATGAGTCGGCGTTTTGAAGGTCTTGACCACTTTGTAGGTCTTACCATCGATCACGCTCACTTCACCGGCTTTACGGTGCGTCACGTAGGCTTCATTGCGGGTCGGGTTAAACAGCACGGCCAGGGACTCCGGCGCGGCGATTTTCTCCAGCACTTTGCCATCGCGAATATCGACCACCAGCACTTCCGGCTGTTTACCGTCGGTGATAAAGGCGCGATGTCCGGCGGTATCCAGGCTCAGGTTGAGATAGAAGTGCTCTTTGCCATCATCCTGCAGCTTTTTACGCGACAGGATTTTGTTGCTGGTGCTGTCGATAGTCACCAGTTCCCCGTCGGCATTGGTGGTATAGATACGGTTCGCTTCCGCGTCCAGCGCCAGGCCGGTCGCCATTGCGCCAGTATTGGCGATGGTGTCTTTCAGCGTTAGCTTGTCGCCATCCACCACCCAAATCACGCTCTCTTTACCCAGCCCGGTGATGTAGACGGTGTTGGTTTTCTCGTTGACCGCCAGCTCGCGCGGGGCCAGCGGACGTACGGTTTCGCTGCGCTGGCGGGCGTCAAGCACCAGACGCCCTTTCACTTTCCCGGTTTTAGCATCAATGGCGGTGACGGTGCTGTCGGTGGTGTTGCCAAACCACAGGGTCTGAGTGGCGTTATCGATCGTCGCGCCGAAGGGTTTCAGATCGTTATGAATAATCTGCGTGACTTCGAGAGTCGTCGGATCGAGACGGTAAACAATACCGCCTTTATCCAGCGAACGGCTTTGCGAGGTGGCCACCCACAGCGCATTCTCCTGCTGGCTATAGGCCATTTCGTATGCGCCCTTGCCGACGGCTTTGCGCAGCATTTCTTCCGCCGCGTGGGCGCTAAAGCTCCCCGCCAGCAGTAACGAAGTTAACAACAGTGAACGGCGCAGACGCGGCGCGGACAGATGACGTAATGACATGACGACTCCCTTTGATAAAACAAATATATGCCTGCTCGACAGTGCTTCCGGGGCGCAAAATCATCGCTTTGCGCTCTTCTTAGGAATGCGAATAGTAATCATTATTTATCGCAATGTGGAGCGTTAATTACCCGTAGCGTTCTCGACATCACGCAATTCTTGCTATTTGTTAACTCAAATTCCGTTAAGTCTTTTCAAAAAATTTACAAAAGAGCTAACATATATACATATGTTCCGTTTGGTTCGTTTTGTGAGTAACTTTGATGAAAATCCTTTCCGTGCGCGCCGCCGCGCTCCCCGCTCTGCTTTTGCCGCTGGTCTCCGCAGGGCCCACCGCTCTCGCCGCTGAACAGACCATGGTGGTTACCGCCGCGCCGTCGGCGGTTTCTGAACTCGATACCCCCGCCGCCGTTAGCGTGGTTAACGGCGATGAGATGCGCCAGGCCGCGCCGCGGGTAAACCTCTCCGAGTCGCTGGGCGCGGTACCGGGACTGCAGGTGCAAAACCGCCAGAACTACGCGCAGGATCTGCAGCTTTCGATTCGCGGCTTCGGGTCCCGCTCCACCTACGGCGTGCGCGGGCTGCGTATTTACGTCGACGGTATCCCGGCCACCATGCCCGATGGCCAGGGGCAAACCTCGAATATTGATATTGGCAGCCTCGATTCGCTCGAGGTGCTGCGCGGGCCTTTTTCCGCCCTGTACGGTAACTCCTCCGGCGGGGTGATCAACGCCACCAGCCAGACCGGAAGCCAGCCGCCCACTATCGAAGCCAGCAGCTACTACGGCAGCTTTGGCACCTGGCATTACGGTATGAAAGCGACCGGCGCGGTGGGCGACGGCAGCCACGCGGGCGACGTCGACTACGTGGTTTCCACCAACCGCTTCACCACCCACGGCTCCCGCGACCATAGCGGCGCGCGTAAGAATCTTGCCAACGCGAAGCTCGGCGTGCGCATCAATGACGTCAGTAAGCTGACCCTGCTGTTTAACAGCGTGGATATTAAAGCTAATGACGCGGGCGGCCTGAGCTACGACGAATGGCAAAATAATCCGCGCCAGTCGCCAAGAGGCGATGAGTACAATACCCGCAAAACCATCAAACAGACCCAGGCCGGTTTACGCTACGAGCGACAGCTGAGCGAGCAGGACGATCTGAGCGTGATGATGTACGCCGGGGAACGTGAAACCACCCAGTATCAATCGATTCCTCGCGCTCCGCAGCTCAAACCCACCCATGCTGGCGGCGTTATCGACCTGACGCGTCACTACCAGGGAATTGATACCCGCTGGACCCACCGCGGCGAGCTGCTGGTGCCGGTCACCTTTACCACCGGTCTTGATTACGAAACCATGAGCGAGCGCCGCAAAGGTTACGAAAACTTTGTTATGAGCGACGGCGCGCCGCAGTACGGTGAAAAGGGAGACCTGCGCCGCAACGAGCGTAACCTGATGTGGAACGTCGATCCCTATCTGCAAACCCAGTGGCAGCTCACCGAGAAACTCTCTCTGGACGCGGGCGTGCGCTACAGCTCGGTTTGGTTCGATTCCAACGATTATTACATTACGCCGGGCAACGGCGATGACAGCGGCGAGGCCAGCTATCATAAATGGCTGCCGGCAGGATCGCTGAAATATGCGGTAACCGACGCGTGGAACGTCTACGTCTCCGCCGGCCGCGGTTTCGAAACGCCGACCATCAATGAGCTTTCCTATCGCTCCGGCGACCAGGGCGGGCTGAACTTTGGCCTGCAGCCGTCCACCAACGAAACCGTTGAAATTGGCAGCAAGGCGCGTATCGGCAACGGCCTGTTGACCGCCGCGCTGTTCCAGACCGACACCGACAATGAGATTGTCGTCGACGCCAGCAGCGGCGGGCGTACAAGCTACAAAAACGCCGGGAAAACCCGTCGCCAGGGGATGGAGCTGGGGCTGGATCAGCAGTTCGGCGAGAGCTGGCGTTTAAAAGCGGCCTGGACCTGGCTGGATGCGACCTATCGTACCAACGTCTGTGATGATGCCAGCTGTAAAGGCAATCGCATTCCGGGGATCGCCCGCAACATGGGCTATGCCTCCTTTGGCTACCAGCCCGAAAAAGGCTGGTACGCGGGCAGCGATATTCGCTATATGAGCGATATTATGGCTAACGATGAGAATACCGCCAAAGCCCCATCCTGGACGGTGGTCGGCCTGACGACCGGCTATAAATGGAGCTACGGCAAAATGGATATGGATCTGTTTGGCCGCGTCGATAACCTGTTCGACCGCAGCTACGCGGGCTCGGTTATCGTTAACGAATCCAACGGCCGCTACTACGAACCGGCGCCGGGCCGTAATTACGGTATCGGTCTAAATCTGGCATGGCGGTTTGAGTAACGCTTAATTGCGGGACCTCAACGGGATCGCTTGCAGGATCCTGTTGAGGGTTAGCCGTGGATGCTCGATGGCGTTAAATCACGTTTCTTAACGACAATTCGAAAATGATCTTTTCCGCCTGGCAGGAGAAGGCAATCGAAGCCTCAAGCTTTGCCTCATCGCCGGCGGCCACGATGGTATAGTCGACCTGCGGCGGCTCGCTGGCGGGCGCGGCGGCCAGGGCACGTTCGCGGACGGCCGCGATGGTGGACTCGGCCTCTTCGCGGCTGGCGAAGTTTTTCTCTACCCGCCAGACGCAGTCCTCATTATCAATAATCGAGCCCACGTCAATGGCGCAGCCTTTGGTACTGCATTTATCTACAACATCTTTCATTGCGGTTACCTCTTGAAGTTTTCTTTAGAATAAGAATCCGTTGGCGGAAAGCAAACCATGAATATTTGTATGGTTGAGTCGTTTGATCATTATAGGCCTCCGCGAGAAGCGACTTTTTGCGCCACCGCA
The DNA here is from genome assembly GCF_040061575.1 of Klebsiella sp. CB_Kp196. Taxonomy (NCBI): domain Bacteria; kingdom Pseudomonadati; phylum Pseudomonadota; class Gammaproteobacteria; order Enterobacterales; family Enterobacteriaceae; genus Klebsiella; species Klebsiella sp. CB_Kp196. The sequence continues at coordinate 72,504 of NZ_JBEAFH010000038.1, read as the reverse complement.
TGGCTACCCCCTGATTGCGCAAGGATCAGGCAGATAGATTGGCAAGGCGTCGCGCGATATCGGCGCTCAATCGTGCACGTCATCACACTATCCTGCGCTAAGCCTCGTCTATACCGCTTTACGGCGTTACCCTTGTCACAAAATAACGCCAACAAGGAGCTGCTATGGCACTGCCAGTGATTATCGATTGCGATCCGGGTCATGATGACGCGATTGCCCTCGTTCTTGCCCTCGCCTCACCCGAACTCAATGTTAAAGCCGTCACCTCTTCCGCGGGAAATCAGACCCCGGACAAAACCCTGCGCAACGTCCTGCGGATGCTCACCCTGCTTAAGCGCCCGGATATTCCGGTAGCCGGCGGCGCGCTCAAGCCGTTGATGCGGGAGCTGATTATCGCCGATAACGTGCATGGCGAGAGCGGTCTTGACGGTCCGGCGCTGCCGGAACCGGGCTTTGCCGCCCAGACGTGCACCGCCGTCGAGCTGATGGCCAAAACCCTGCGCGACAGCGCCGAGCCGGTCACCATCGTCGCAACCGGCCCGCAAACCAACGTCGCCCTGCTGCTCAACAGCCACCCTGAACTGCATGCCAAAATTGCCCGCATCGTGATAATGGGCGGTGCGATGGTGCTGGGTAACTGGCAGCCGGCGGTCGAGTTTAATATCTACGTCGACCCGGAAGCGGCGGAGATCGTTTTCCAGTCCGGCATTCCGGTGGTGATGGCCGGGTTAGACGTCACCCATAAAGCGCAAATTCACGTTGAGGATATTGAGCGCTTCCGCCGCATTGGCAACCCGATATCCACCATCGTCGCCGAACTGCTCGACTTCTTCCTTGAGTACCATAAGGATGAGAAATGGGGCTTTGTCGGCGCGCCGCTGCACGACCCGTGCACCATTGCCTGGCTGCTGAAGCCGGAGATGTTTACCACCGTTGAACGCTGGGTCGGCGTGGAAACGCAGGGGAAATATACCCAGGGAATGACCGTGGTCGATTTCTACAATCTGACCGGCAGGAAGCCGAACGCAACGGTGATGCTCGATGTCGATCGCCAGGCGTTTGTTGACCTGCTGGCGGAGCGGCTGGCGTTTTACGCGTAAATCATCATAAAACCGGCAGGCGCGATGCCTGCCGGGAAAAAGCTACTCGTCAGGAGAGACGCGAACCACCACTTTACCGAAGTTCTCGCCCTTCAGCAGACCGATGAGCGCCTGTGGCGCGTTCTCCAGGCCGTCAACCACCTGCTCGCGGTATTTGATTTTCCCTGCCTGCACCCAGCGCCCCATCTCCTGCTGGAACTCGGCAATCCGGTGCCCGTAATCCTGGCCGATAATAAAGCCCTGCATACGGATGCGTTTTTTGAGGATTGTCGCCATCAGCAGCGGTAAACGATCCGGGCCGTCGGGCAGCGCGGTGGCATTGTAGCCGCTGACCAGGCCGCAAACCGGCACGCGGGCCGAGGTGTTCAGCAGCGGCAGCACTTCATCAAACACTTTCCCGCCGACGTTCTCATAGTAGATATCGATCCCCTGCGGGCAGGCTTCAAGCAGTTTGACGGCGAAATCGGGCGCGCGGTGATCGATACAGGCGTCGAAGCCGAGGGTTTCTACCGCATAGCGGCACTTCTCGCTGCCGCCCGCGATGCCCACCGTACGACAGCCTTTCAGCTTCGCAATCTGTCCGACCGTTGCGCCAACCGGCCCGGTGGCGGCGGCGACCACCAGCGTTTCACCCGCTTTCGGCTGACCAATATCCAGCAGCCCCATATAGGCGGTAAAGCCCGGCATGCCGAGGATCCCCAACGCCCAGGAAGGGTGTTCCGGGCTCTCGCCTAACTTCACCAGCCCGCTGCCGTCGGAGAGTTCATAATCCTGCCAGCCGCCGTAGCCAAGCACCCAGTCGCCGGGCTGATAATCATCATGGTTCGATGTCACGACGCGGCTCACGGTGCCGCCCACCATCACCGCGCCAACGGCGACCGGCGGCGAATAGGAAGGAGCGTCGCTCATCCGCCCGCGCATATAGGGATCTAAAGACAGAAAGACGGTGCGCAGCAGTAGCTGTCCCGGCCCGGGAGAAGCGACCTCACCCTCTTCCAGGCGGAAGTTTTCCCCGGTCGGCTCGCCGTGCGGACGGGATGCCAGCAGCCAGCGGCGGTGGCGTTGCGGATTGAAAGCCATAACAAACTCCTCTTTTGACAAGTCTGTATTGAGGCTAGCTGCTTTCCCGGCAACGCGCATTGACATTATGAGGCAGATTGATTGAGCCGGACCACCAGATAGACGCAGGGCTGCGTGGTTTCATTAATAAAGCGGCAGTCGTTCGGCGGCCCGAGCTCCAGGCAATCCCCCGCCTGCATTTCGTGGCGCGCATTGCCTTCGAGAAAGACCAGTTCGCCCTGCTGTAGCCAGATGAGCTGCCGGGCCAGCGCATAGGATGACGCGGGCATAGGAACGTCGCTGCCAGCCGGAAGTTCCACCTGCACCAGATCGATAGGCAGGTCGCTACGCGGGGAAACGTGACGCCGAAGATAGTGGCTCTGCGGATCGTGCCACACCGGCTGATGAGCAAAACGCAGCAGCTTGCCTTCCTGCATCTCCGCCCTGGCGATCAGCGTCGACATGCTAATGCCGAAGGCGCCGGAAAGTCGTCCAAGCATCGACGCCGTCGGGCTGCTTTCGCCGCGCTCGATCTTGTGGATCATCGCCCGCGACGCCCCAGCCCGCTCGGCGAGTTCGCTGAGCGACCAGCCGCGGGATTCCCGCTCGATTCGGATGCGTGCGCTGATGCGCTGGTTGAGGTTGTCTTCTATAGTATTCATAACGTGACACTATAGTGTAGCCCTACTGTTTCTACAACCAGACGCCGATAGCGGCGATTATCGTGAAAAGGCCCGACGTAATACACCGCCGGGCAAGGCAGAAAAGGATGCAATCCGTTAACTAAAGCACCCTCAAGACCATAAATGAAAAGAAAATGCCCGTCAGATAAAGACGCGCAGCCCCACTGCGCCGAGATTGTCGTCAATATTCCACGCTTCATTATCGTTGCCCCAGGCTTTTTCGTAGCCGTATTCAAGATAAGTCACCGCGTTTTTCCCCAGCCAGTAATCGGTACCCAATACCGTCGACTGGAAGTGCTGTCCCTCCATCGCATCGCCGCCCTGCGACCAGTTAAAATCAACGTACACGCCCCAGGCCGGGGTGATTTTAAATTGCGAGTCATATTCCAGACCGAGAACCGTTTCCTGGTCATCCCCCTGCTGGTTATTATGTTCGTAATGGCCGCTGGTCGCCGCTGTAACATCATTCACTTTATTGAGGTAATAAGTCACTTCCGCGCCGTTATACCAGGCATGATCGCCAACGCTTGTCGTATATTTCGCGTTCATGCCCATGCTATAAGTATTGCCGTCATAGGCATCGCCGTTATTATCGGTGTAATTAAAACAGTGGCCATTCGGGCCAAAATTCTGGCAGCCGCTGACTGACCCGCTATTTACCGTGTAATTGTTATACGCCACCGCGCTGGAGACGGAGAAGCCGTTATCCCAACGGTACTGCGCGGCAACCGCGGCGCCGCCGTGAACGGTGGCTGAACCATCGCGGTAAGCATCATGCAGGTTCGGTCCATCGCCGTAGGCCGCAAAGCCGATGCTGTCGACGTTGTCATTACCTTGCCCCATGACGCCAATCGTCATATCTTTATCATTGTAATAATAGATTGCCGCGGAATTAATAATATCCGTCGACATTCCGGCGGTATCATGTTTCGCTTTACCGCCCCAGGCATAAGTCGTATCAATACCCAGCCCCCAGTCCGTGGGAGCATACTGTTTGCCGAAGGTCACCACGCCATAGCGGTCATTGCCAATACCGGCATAAGCCTGCCGGGTATAAACATCATTGCCCTGGTCATCGGTGGCGGAATCTAAACCATGAACGCCGGTCTCATAATAACCGACGGCATAATTACTCAGGCCGTTCAGGTCAAAATTATGCCGCACGGCAACCCCCAGCCGCGAGTCATTATTCTGTATATTATGTTCCTGAGTATGATTAGAGTCCGTTTTGGCCATTAAACGTACGGATCCTAAAATACCGATTGCCGTATCGTCATTGCTCCACAGCGTCTCCCCTTTAGTCTGCGTCGCGGTATAAGCCGGTGCTGCCTGTAGCGCGGTGGTTTCAGCCGCCATAGCGGAATTGCCCAATATAGCCCCCATGGCCATTGCCAATATTGACGGCATTAATTTCTTCATATTTTGTGTACGCGCCATTGCTTCACCCTTGTTAGCAAAATCATTCCCTGCGTATAAATACGCATAATAGTGTAAACAGAATATCGTTATATAAAATCCAACAGAGCCACATTGAATAACTTCTCGACATGCACTCTGCTTAACCGAAATATATCTTCAGGGGTTAGACTAGTTCTATTGGGTGAAAATAAAAAGCGGACTGCCATCACAATGATTTACATCATCACCAATATAATCAAGGAGTTATGATAAAAGTAATTTCTTTTCTGCATGTCAGGAAAATCCAAATCCGGTAAATAAAAATGTAAAATATGACGGCAGATTAACAGTAATACATTTAATAAATCCTCCAATCATGAAATATAAATATGAATGATGTTTCTGCGCAGGCAAGCCAGGGTCGCGCAGTCATCGCACACAACGGACCCGGCCGGCCAGAGGAAAAATTTATGGCTAAAACAGATGACAGCCTTGTGTACATTATTGTAATAATATCGTACTACTATAGTGTACAAACCTGAGGGTTACCATGAGCATCCGCCATGCCAGCAAAGACGATTGCGCGGCAATCGCTGAAATCTACAACCACGCGGTCGTCCATACCGCCGCCATCTGGAACGACAAAACCGTCGATACCGACAACCGTATTGCCTGGTTCGAAGCCCGGCAGATAGCCGGTTATCCCGTGCTGGTGAGCGAAGAAAACGGGGTGATTACCGGTTACTCCTCCTTCGGCGACTGGCGCGCCTTTGACGGCTTTCGCCACACCGTCGAACATTCCGTCTATGTCCACCCCGATCATCAGGGGAAAGGGCTGGGCCGCAGCCTGCTCGTCGCCCTTATCGCCGAGGCGAAACGGCTGAATAAACACGTCATGGTCGCCGGCATTGAAGCGCAAAACGAGGCTTCATTGCATCTGCATGAAACGCTGGGCTTTATCACCACCGGGCAGATGCCGCAGGTCGGCACGAAATTTGGCCGCTGGCTGGATCTGACCTTTATGCAGCTGCAGCTTGACGATCGCCGCGATCCGGACGGCAGCGCATGAATCAAACGCTGACCCTGGCCTGTTTAATCGCCGCTGGCGTCGGGCTGGTGCTGCAAAACACGCTGATGGTGCGCATTACCCAGTCCGCATCGACCATCCTGATCGCCATGCTGCTTAACTCGCTGGTCGGCATCGTGATTTTCGTGACAATACTGCTGCTTAAGCACGGCGCGGCGGGGTTTCAGGAGCTGGCAGTCAGCGTAAAGTGGTGGACGCTCATTCCCGGTCTGCTGGGCTCGTTCTTTGTCTTTGCCAGCATCAGCGGCTATCAGAACGTCGGGGCGGCAACCACGATTGCGGTATTGATTGCCAGCCAGCTGGTTGGGGGCTTAGTGATAGATCTGATTCGCGCGCACCACGTCCCGCTACGCGCGCTGGTTGGCCCGCTCTGCGGGGCGGTGATGCTGGTTATCGGCGCCGGGCTGGTGGCCAGGCGCCAGTTCTAGCGGCGTAACTAGTGAATCTCGCCGCCGCGGGTCAGCTGCTCCCGGCGAGCTTCCTGCTCCTCGTGCTGCTGGCGGCCGTGGTGGGCGATGGCGTTACGCAAACGCTGCTGCTGAACGTAGCGCTCTTCCCGCCCCAGCCCCGCATCATCGCTCAGCGCGATCAGCAGTTCATTCATATGGCTAATAACGCTTTCGGCAATCGCGGCGTCCACGCGCGCGACGACCTCATCCAGATGCGACATGCTTCTCTCCTTCCGGCTTAATTGAGTTTAACTTTGGAAAAATCGCTGCCCATCAGGCTCACACTGTAGCCGCTCACGTTGCTGCGCGTCGCGTAGAAGGTGTTACCGGTCGCCAGGGTGATCCAGGGGGCCTGCTGCTGAAAAATCTCCTGCGCCTGAGCGTAGAGTCCGGCGCGCGCCTGCGGGTCGCTGACCAGGATAGCCTTTTTCACCAGCGCATCGTAGGATTTATCGCACCAGCGGGCAACGTTAGAGCCGGTTTTAATGTTATCGCAGCTTAACAGGGTGCCGGCGAAGTTATCCGGATCGCCATTATCAGACATCCAGCCAAACAGCGCGCTGTCGTGCTCGCCTTTGCGCATGCCGGCGAGGTATTCACCCCATTCATAAGTAACGATTTTGGCTTTGATCCCAACCTTGCTCCAGTCATTTTGAATCATCTCGGCAATACGTCGGGAATTGGGGTTATACGGCCGCTGCACCGGCATCGACCACAGGGTGACCTCGGCCCCTTTTTCCAGCCCGGCCTGCTTAAGGAGATCTTTCGCTTTTTGCGGATCGTAGTCGTAATCAGGCAGATCTTTCTTATAGCCCAGCATATTGGCGGGGATCGGCGATTTCGCGACGCTGCCGGAGTCCAGGAAGACCGCTTTCACGATTGCCTGCTTGTCGGTAGCGTAGTTCAGCGCCTGGCGCACCAGTACGTTATCAAACGGCTTTTTCTCGGTATTAAAGGCCAGATAGCCAACGTTGAGCGCCTCAACCGCATGCAGCGCCAGATCTTTATTGCCCTTAATCACCGGGAACTGTACCGGCGACGGCGCAGGGATAATCTGGCATTCATTGGTTTGCAGCTTCGCAAGCCGCGTCTCAACGTTCGGTGTGATCGAGAAAATCAGGTGTTTGGTCGGCACGTCACCGTCCCAGTAGTGCGGGTTGGCGACATAGCGGATCAGCGAATCCGCTTTATATTGCTGCAGCGCGTAGGGTCCGGTACCAATAGGCCAGGTATCGACATACTCCGGGGTGCCTTTTTTCAGCATCGCATCGGCATATTCGGCAGACAGAATCGACGCAAAATCCATTCCCCAGTCGGCGAGGAACGCCGCGTTCGGCTCGTTCAGCACAAACTGCACGTGATAATCATCGATTTTTTTGACGTCTTTGATCAGCTTATCCAGCCCAACGTCGTGGAAGTATTCGTAATGTCCCTGGGAAACATTATGGTACGGATGGCTGGCATCTTTCTGCCGCAGCACCGAGAACAGCACGTCATCGGCGTTGAAATCACGGGTCGGCTTGAAGTATTTGTTGCTGTTGAACTGCACGCCCTTACGCAGGGTGAAAGTCCAGGTTTTACCGTCCGGGGAGACGCGCCATTCGGTGGCCAGCGAGGGAATCGGCGTATTTTTGACCGGGTCAAAGTTTATCAGGCGGTTATAAAGCACCTGGGAACTGGCGACGAAAGATGGGCCCGAGCTGGCAATCTGCGGGTTGAAAGATTCCGGCGAAGCTTCGGAACAATAGACCAGCGTATCGTTGCCCGCCGCCCAGGCGCCTGCCGCCGGCAGTAGCGCGCTCAACGCCAGCGCAAGAAACGTTTTCCCTGTAGACATGGTTATAAGCCTTATGAATTTGTTATAAGTCCTTTAATAACAGCACAGGAGAATTCAACCGGCAAATAATCAATTGCTATCAGGTTATGCTAAAAACCGCGTTTTCGACGATAAATTCAACATCCTCTCAATTGGCGTCATCGAACTTCTTCATAAATGTGAACCCTGCGCAAAGTTACGAAAAAAGCGGGCGATAACCGCCCGACCGCCACCGCGCGGCGGCGCAACCCGATACACTCGGCAAATCGTAACGCCAGGAGAAGCCAATAATGACAATAACCTGCAATCTGTACACCAACGGCCAGTGGCATGATGCTGAAGGTCAAGCCACCTTTACCCGCGATAATCCGCTCACGCACGAACGCGCCTCCGTTGCCAGCGCCGCCAGCCTGGCGGACGCCCGCCGCTGCGCCGCTGCCGCCGGCGCGGCGTTCCCGCAGTGGCGCGATACGGTACCCGCCGAGCGCCGACGTCTCCTGCTGGAGGCCGCGGAAGAGATGCTGCGCCGTGAGGCGAAATTTATCGCCGCGATGGCGGCGGAAACGGGAGCCACCGCGCACTGGGCCGGTTTTAACGTTCATCTGGCCGCTGATATCCTGCGCGAAGCCGCCGCCCTGACCACACAAATTGAGGGCCAGGTGATCCCTTCCAACGTGCCGGGAAACCTGGCGTTGGGCATCCGCCAGGGCGCAGGCGTGGTGCTTGGCATGGCGCCGTGGAACGCGCCATTAATCCTCGCGACCCGCGCTATCGCCACGCCGCTGGCCTGCGGAAATACGGTTATCCTCAAAGGCGCGGAGCTTTCACCGGCGACCCAGGGGCTGATTATCGATGCCCTGGCGGCGGCAGGCTTTCCCGCGGGCGTGGTCAATTATCTGACCTGCGCCCCCGCCGACGCGCCTGCGCTGGTGGAGTTACTGATTGCCCACCCCGCCGTACGCCGCATCAATTTCACCGGCTCCACGCCGGTGGGACGGATAATCGCCCGCACCTGCGGCGAACATCTGAAACCCGCGGTGCTGGAACTCGGCGGCAAAGCGCCGCTGCTGGTGCTGGATGACGCCGATCTCGAACAGGCCGCCGCAGGCGCAATTTTTGGCGCATTCGCCAACGCCGGACAAATCTGCATGTCCACCGAGCGCATCATCGTTGACGCGACCGTCGCGGAAGCGTTTGTGGCGCAGCTGGCCAGACGCGCCGCCGCCCTGCCCGCCAGCCTGCTCGGCCCGGTGGTGGACATGAAGACCGTCACCCGCTGCAATGCCTTGATAGAGGACGCGCTGGCGAAGGGGGTGCGCCTGCTGGCCGGCGGCCTATCCGATTCGACGCAAATGCGCGCCACCCTGCTTGATGGCGTCACCCGGGAAATGCGCATCTGGCATGAAGAGTCGTTCGGTCCGGTGAAATCGATTATTCGCGTTAAGGACGAAGCCGAAGCGCTGGCCGTCGCCAATGAAAGCGAATATGGCCTCTCGTCGGCGATATACAGCCGGGACAGCGCCAGGGCGTGGAACCTGGCGCAAAATCTGCAAACCGGCATTTGCCACATCAACGGCCCCACCGTACACGACGAAGCGCAAATGCCGTTTGGCGGCTGCAAATCGTCAGGCTACGGCCGCTTTGGCGGACGCGCGGGAATTGCCGAGTTTACCGAGCTACGCTGGATAACGCTGCAAACGGTCCCGCGCGAGCTCCCGTTTTAAGCCTCAGGGCTGCCAGCGGTTATTGAATTCCCACAGGCGATTGAAGGCAACATCATCAAGCTGCCGTTCTGCGGAAGTGTTGCCGCGGAACGGCCGGGCGGTGGTGGCCGCAGCGCCCCAGGGGGAAAGCCGATCGTAGCTTTGATCGATAGTACTGTTGGCAATAAGCACCTGCCCGTTAGCGGTTTTACCCGCTAAATAACCGGTCTTCCCCGCCCCCTGATCCCAGGCGCGGCCCAGCTTCGCCTTGAAGTTGCCCTGATAGCCGCCGTCACCGGTAAAGCGGCTATTCTTCACCAGAAAGCCGTATGGATTATCCGGCAACGTATTCGGCGCAAGCACGTATGCCTCGGGCGAGCGGCGCGTTGAGACGGTGTGAAAATGGACGTTATCAAAAACGGCGTTCGCCCGGCCAAAGACGTAGTCCACATCCCCTTCGACGTAGCTGTCTTTCACGTATACCCGGCTGATACGGTCGGTTACCGCCTCATTGCGCCGATTGCTGGTATTTACGTAGAGCGTGTCCTGACGTCCGAGCAGGCGGACGTTCTCCAGCTGCACGCGATCGCCGTCCGTCCGCAGCGCCACGCCCTGATGCGTCCCACCGTCGACGGTATCCAGCAGGCTATTGGCTACGCTGAGATTCAGCAGCTGAAAATCCGCACTTTGCGACCAGACCACCGCCGCGCAGTTGGTGCCTATCGTCTTGCTGGTTCGCCCGGCGCACAGCGCATACTGATACCATGCCGGATCGCCTTCGCGGTATTGCTGTTGGCTATTTACCCGCTGGCGATAGCGCGCTACCGAGAACTGTGAGTCTATTGCCAGCTCAATTCTCACCTCTTCAGGACGACCTCCGGCTCCGTAGAGGGTTATCGGCGGCGCGCCTTCAGGGATATAGACCGTCTCCCGATAGATGCCCGGTTCGATGCGGATATAGATGCGCGCCTCCTGCGCCCCATGCTGGTCTATTGCCGCGTTAACCGCCTGCTGAATGCGGGTGAACGGCGCTCCCGACGGCGCCACGCGCCACGCGCTCTCGGTTTGCGGGAGGTGAACTGGCGATGGCGACCAGGGGCCATCGGGGGCACTTAACGCGCCGCCTTGCGCAAAATAGCGCTCAATGGTGAAGGTTGCCGCTTCTGCCGCCGTAAGCTGCGGACGGGAGGTCGTCCCGCGGGGAGTTTGCGTCGCGCACCCTTGCAGAAGCAGCGGTGTAAAGAGTAAAGCCGAGATACCCAGGATAGTGATTTTTCGCATTTCACGCTCGCCACGAATAAAAGAAACCATATATCAAAATAAATGAAATATAGTTTCTTTTTATATGCAGCGATCACGAATCAGGTTTCTGCCTCTATGGCGGAGTAAAAATCGGCCAGCGTACGGGCCAGCGCCGATGGGTTTTCCCACGCCATTGAGTGCCCGGCCTGGGGTATCACCAGCAGCGGGATCCCGGCGGCTTCGCTATCCGTCGCTTCCCGGGCCGGTAGCGAATCTTCACCGTATATCAGAGCCTTAGGACAGGATAAGTGGATAAAGCGGCTAAACCAGGAGGGATTAACGCCCTTCACCAGGCTGGTCGCGCCGCGCCACACGGCCCAGGGGGCGCTGTTTTGCAGACAGCCGGCCCACGGCGAAGCGTCGGCGGACAGCATGTCGGTGTAGCCGCGAGCAATAAAGCGTTCTTCAGTTTGTTCGGCGATACGTCTGCTGTACATTCCGCCCCCGGGATAGAGATTAGGCTCGGCCACCAGCAGCGCCCGCACCCGTCCGGCGAGCCGCTCGGCCGCTTCAATCGCGACGCTGCCCCCCATGCTGTGGCCATAAAGATAGCAGCGCTCAAGCCCTAAGCGGTCCAGCAGCTCAGCCACCACCCCGGCCTGATCGCCAATACGGTAGCCGAAGGACTCGGGTTTATCGCTGTAGCCGAAACCGGGTAAATCGACAAGAATCATTCGCCGCCCGGCCAGCGCCGGGTCGGCGGCAACGCGCGGATAGTCATAGGTCGAGGCGCAGCCCAGGCCGTGGATAAAAACAACAGGGTCGCCGCGACCGGGCAGGTCGAGCCAGCGCACTATAGCGCCAGCCTGAGAAGAGTAAAAACCAAGCATCGAAAAGGCTCCGTGAGTGATGACTGTTTTTTTATACAGTCATAACCAAGAGTGAGCCATCAGTTTTTCCCTCAAAACAGGGAGACCAGCAGCGCCATGGGAAAACTGAACGGCCATGTCGCACCAATCAACAGCGCCGCCAGCAGGCGGATCAAGCGGCTCTCTTTCGTTAAGAACCAGCTGATTACCGCGCAGATGAAGCCCATAACTCCGTAAAAAATCAGCATTTTCTGGTATAACGTCATTTTTCTTCTTCCTTCCCTGACTGGCATTTTCGCCGACCGCGATGCCTTTTCGCACCCCCAGAGTGCGTCAGAGATTATGGTATTTTAAAACAGGTAACAGGGTTAATTTCAGAAAAACGCCCGATTCGTCTTTGTCCGATAGCGCAAACTTTGAGCTCGTACTATAAATGTAGAGGCTTATTTATAAAGGTGGCGTTATGGATGTTTCCAGCAAAACCGTCCTTCTGATAAATGTCGGCGCGGCACTTGCGCTTATCGGCCTGTTATCCGTTCGTTTTGGTTGGTTTTAGCGATTTTACTCAGCAATGAAACCTAAAAAAGCAGCCCATGAAGGCTGCTTTTTTACGATTTGGAAGACCCGGGCTCCGCAGCAGATAGGGTCTTTTGCGCGGTAATCAGCTTCTGGACGTCGGGATTCCAGGCCGGTAAAAGATCGACTTTTTCACTATCCCATGCGGCCGCCATGCAGACCGGTTCCGCGACGCCCTGCTCTTCACAGCCCATAATCTGTTTGGCCGGAAAATTCCCGTAAAGCATCGCCGTGGCGCAGGCCACAAAAAGGAAACACGCTATTTTTTTCAAAACAATATCAACTTCGAAGCAACAAATTGCGCCGAATGTTCGCATGAGCGGCTATAGAAAGTCAAACCTGCGTCCTTTCTCTTATCCACGTCCTGGATATGCGTAATATTTAACATAAATATTACAATTACGCAGAATCTAAAGATTATCGCGCGCGAATAAATTTCACCGGATTTATATTGCCGATCGCAGGCATAATAATTTCATCTGCCGATATCAATAACATGATTATTAATAGGGTTAATGCCGGGCCTTAATATCATCCCGGCACGACCACCTACGCTTAACGGTACAGTGAAAAACAAAGGCGCTTTTCATACCGGTGGGGAATTGTTTACTGTTCTTTATACTCGCCTGGACGCGATGCCGGTATGCGATCATCATTATTAGCAGGTTCCAGGGCAGCCATGATTGCAGTAGAATGAATCCATAATTAGAAATAATCTATATATCAGTAGATTACAACGAAAGCAAACAGCCAGACATCCCCGCCCGGTTTTAAATGATAAGAAATATCATTTGCGTTATTTAGCACAAAATCATACATTCATAATCACAAGTTATGCGAAGCTTGTTTTTTACTCATTTATTTTTGAGGTGGTACATGTCCGGAATCGCCGTTCTCATTGTGGCGCTTATTTTACTCATTGCTGCAATTTATAATCTTTTTTCCTATGTTCGCGAACGTCGCCAGGCGAGTTTACCGAGCAAAAAAACAAAACGTTAGTCTGATAATCTTTTTCGAAAAACCAGATGACCTGATACGGAATAAATTGATGACGCTACGATATCAGGCGCACTCGCAGTAACAAACCCGCAGCGACCGTACAACAAAAAGCCCCTGCATATCATGCAGGGGCTTACGAATCATTATCAATCGTTGCAGTGTCCCGTTAAGGGTGCATCCTGCACCCTGGGGGGTACCAGCCCCATCCGGCGCTTATCTCCGGCACTCATTATGGCTTAGCTCTTGAAGGGGCATGAGAATATTCTCATAAACCAGCGCTTCCGTTTTAGCTTTTTTTGCTATGACTAACTATTAGCAGGGTAATCTGTCCGCTTCGCGATTATCACGAACGCGTCCTATCCGTGCTTAATCATGACGTGCCGGATCGTGGTGTAATCCTCCAGACCGTACATCGACATATCCTTGCCGTAGCCCGAAAGCTTCTGCCCGCCGTGCGGCATTTCGCTCACCAGCATGAAATGGGTGTTAACCCAGGTGCAGCCATACTGCAGACGCGCGCTCAGGCGATGCGCCCTGCCGACGTCCCTGGTCCAGACCGACGAAGCCAGACCATACTGCGAATCGTTGGCCCAGCTCAGCGCCTGCTCTTCGTCATGAAATGAGGTAATACTGACCACCGGGCCGAAGACCTCGCGCTGGACAATCGCATCTTCCTGCTTCGCGCCCGCCAGCAGCGTCGGCTGATAGTAGTAACCGTTGCCTGGCGCTTTGCTGCCGCCGGTGACCACCTGAATATGCGGTAGCGCGCGGGCGGCATCGACGGCGGCGCAGACTCTGTCCAAATGCGCCTGCGAGCTCAGCGGCCCCAGCTCGGTCGTTTCGTCTTCCGGCGGGCCCATCTTCAGGCTGGCGACCGCGGCGCCGAGTTTTTCCACCAGCTGGTCATAAATTCCGGCCTGGGCGTAAATCCGGCAGGCGGCGGTACAGTCCTGGCCGGCGTTATAGAATCCAAAGGTCCGTACGCCCTCCACCACCGCGTCGATATCCGCGTCATTAAAGACGATAACCGGCGCTTTCCCGCCCAGTTCCATATGCGTACGTTTAATCGACGATGCGGTATGGCCGATGATATGCGCGCCGGTGGCGATCGAACCGGTCAACGACACCATGCGGACCTTCGCGTGAGCGGTCAGCGGATCGCCGACCGTGGCGCCGCGGCCAAACAGCACGTTAAGCACCCCGGCCGGGAAAACGTCTTTTGCCAGCTCACCCAGTTTGAGTGCCGTTAAAGGGGTGATCTCCGAGGGTTTGATCACCACGCAGTTGCCTGCCGCCAGCGCCGGGGCCAGCTTCCATGCCGCCATCATCAGCGGGTAGTTCCAGGGCGCGATGGAGGCCACCACGCCAACCGGGTCGCGGCGAATCATGGAGGTGTGGCCTTCGAGATACTCACCCGCCGCCATGCCCGGCAGACAGCGGGCCGCGCCGGCAAAGAAGCGGAAGACATCGGCGACCGCCGGTAGCTCATCGTTGACCACGCAGTGCAGCGGCTTACCGCAGTTGAGCGATTCAAGCTCAGCCAGCGCCTGCGCATGTTCAGTAATCACGTCCGCCAGCGACAACAGACATTCGGCGCGGAACTTCGGCGTGGTCTGACTCCAGCTAACAAAGGCCCGATCCGCGGCCTCAACCGCAGCGTCTACCTGCGCCGCCGTGGCCTCAGCAATCGACAGGATCTCATCACCGGTGGCGGGATTAAACACCGGCACGGTCTCGCCTTCTCCAGCCACTAACTTACCGTTAATTAAAAGGTTATTTTGCATAGCATTATCCTGTATCGATATTTTACTTTCCGTTTTCAGCGCTGACGTCGCCGTCACGGGTGAGCCACCAGGCCCCCAGAATCGGCATCATCGTCACCAGCATCACCAGCAGCGCAACCACGTTGGTCACCGGGACATCGCGCGGGCGTCCGAGCTGATTGAGCAGCCAGAGCGGCAGCGTGCGCTCGTGCCCGGCGGTGAACGTGGTGACGATAATTTCATCAAACGACAGGGCAAACGCCAGCATGCCTCCCGCCAGCAGCGCCGAACCCAAATTGGGCAACACCACATAGCGAAAGGTTTGCCAGCCCGTGGCGCCTAAGTCCATCGACGCCTCCACCAGGCTCCAGGAGGTCCGGCGAAAGCGGGCAATGACGTTGTTAAACACCACAACGACGCAGAACGTCGCATGCCCCACGACGATCGTCAGCAATCCGGGTTCCAGATTGACGGCCTTGAAGGCAGTGAGCAGCGCCAGTCCGGTGATAATGCCGGGTAGTGCTATCGGCAACAGCAGCAGTAGCGAGACGGCGTTCTTGCCAAAAAACGTGCTGCGCCATAGCGCACCTGCAGCCAGCGTGCCAAGTAGCAGAGCGATAGCGGTGGAGAGCGCGGCGATTTTAAGTGACAACGTCACGGAATCGATAATATCCCCGCGCCCCGCTGCTTCGCTAAACCAGCGTAGCGTCAGGCCCTGTGGCGGAAAGCTGAAGGCGGCGTCTTCGGTATTAAACGCATAGAGCGCGATAATCAGCAGCGGGAAATGGAGAAAGATCACCCCTCCCCAGGTTGCCACTTTCAGGAGCAGCGGTGCGCGTTCAGAGTGCATCAAACGCTCCCAGACGTTTCACAAACGCCAGATAAAGGGCAACCAGCACGATGGGCACCAGGGTAAACGCCGCCGCCATGGGCATATTGCCAATCGCCCCCTGCTGGGAATAGACCATATTGCCGATAAAGAACCCCGGCGGCCCCACCAGCTGCGGAACGATAAAATCGCCGAGCGTCAGGGAGAAGGTAAAAATCGAGCCTGCGGCAATGCCGGGAATCGCCAGCGGCAGCACCACGTAGCGGAAGGTCTGGCGCGGACGAGCGCCCAGATCGGCGGAGGCCTGAAGCAATGATGGCGGCAGGCGTTCCAGCGCGGCCTGCACCGGCAGGATCATAAACGGCAGCCAGATATAGACGAACACCAGGAAGCGCCCCAGTCCGGACGTCGATAGCGTATTGCCGCCGACCGCCGGGATCGTCAGCACCATGCTCAGTACGCTTTCCAGGCCAAGATGGCGCAGGAACCACTGTGCAACGCCATCTTTCGCCAACAGCAGCGTCCATGCATAGGCTTTGACGATATAGCTTGCCCACATCGGCAGCATCACGGCGATGTAGAAAAACGCCTTCATCTTGCCCCGGGTATATCGGGCCATGTACCAGGCCATAGGCAAGGCCAGAATCGCGCTGGCGACGGTCACCGACAGCGCCATCGTCAGGGTACGGATAATGATGTCGTAGTTCGCCGGGTTAAACAGCGCCTGCAGATTGGCCAGCGTCAGGTCGTGAGTGACCGACATGGTGAAATCGTCGAAGGTGTAGAAGCTTTGCCATAGCAGGGTCAGCAACGATCCCAGATAGACAATGCCAAACCACATGAGCGGGCCAAGCAGAAGCAAAAACAGGGCCAGCGAGGGTTTACGCCAGAACAGCGCGGATACGCGCCCGGTGGTGGCGGACGGAATCGCCATCGTCATATCAGCCTCCGCTCTCCAGCGGCACCATCGCCGCTCGCGACCACGAAGCCATCACCGTTTGCCCTACCGGCGGCGCGTTTAGCGCGGCATGACCATCACTATTCGCCTGGCTCACCAACAGCTTCTCGCCATTCGCCAGCTTGAGTTCGACGCGGGTCGCGGCCCCCTGATACTGCACCGCCTGCACAACGCCCTCCGTCTGGATCTCCCCGGCAACGTTCAGCCGGATATGTTCCGGGCGCAGCGACCACGTTCCCGCCATCGCGCACAGCTTGTGCGCCTGCTCGCTGGTGAATACGTTGGCGGTGCCGACAAAGCCGGCCACAAACGCCGTTTTAGGCCGCAAATAGAGGTCCTGGGGCGCATCAACCTGTTCGATTCGCCCATTATTAAACACCGCCACGCGATCGGACATCGACAGGGCTTCGCCCTGATCGTGGGTCACAAAAATAAAGGTAATGCCCAGCGCCTGCTGCAGTTTCTTTAGCTCCAGCTGCATCTGTTCACGCAGTTTTAAATCCAGCGCCCCGAGCGGCTCATCCAGCAGCAGGACGCGCGGCTGATTCACCAGCGCGCGGGCGATCGCCACCCGCTGGCGCTGGCCGCCGGAAAGCTGCGATGGCCTGCGCGCGTGGACAAACGCGAGCGCGACCTTCTCCAGCGCCTCCAGCGCGCGGGCATGCCGCGCTTTCTTACCGACGCCTTTGACCATCAGCCCGTAGGCGACATTATCGAGGACCGACATATGAGGAAACAGCGCGTAATCCTGGAACACCGTATTCACGTCGCGCTGCCACGGCGGCAGTTCGCTGGCCGCTTTACCAAAAATGCGAATGGCGCCGCCCGAAAGCTGTTCAAACCCGGCAATCAGGCGCAGGCAGGTGGTTTTGCCGGAGCCGGAGGGCCCCAGCATGGAGAAAAATTCGCCATCGCGAATGGCGATGCTGACGCCGTCCACCGCCCGCACGTCGCCGTACAGCCGCGAAACATTATCGAACTCTACCGCGTGCATGTTCTTCGCCTCCGGCGACTTAACGACCGCCCATAATCGCAATGTAATCCTGGGTCCAGCGGCTATAGGGAACAAATTTCCCGCCTTCCGCTACCGGCGTTTTCCAGAACGCGATTTTGGCAAATTCGTTGTAACCATTGGTCTCGCAGCCTTTGTCCCCCAGCAGCGCGCTGGCTTTGCACCCCTCGGGTACCACCGGTAGCGAACCAAACCAGGCCGCGACATCCCCCTGCACTTTCGGCGTCAGCGACCAGTTCATCCATTTATAGGCGCAGACCGGGTGTTTCGCGTCGCTATGCAGCATGGTGGTATCCGCCCAGCCGGTGACGCCCTCTTTCGGGAAAACGGTCGCAATCGGCTGACCTTCCGCCTTCAGACCGTTGGCCTGATAGGGCCAGGCGCTGGAGGCCACGACGCCTTCGTTTTTAAAATCGCTCATCTGTACGGTGGTATCGTGCCAGTAGCGATGAATCAGGGCGTGCTGATCGCGCAGCACCTTGAGTACCGCCTGATATTGCGCTTCGGTAAGCTGATAGGGATCACTGATGCCCAGCTGCGGCTGGGTGGCTTTGACGAACAGCGCGGCATCGGCAATATAAATCGGCCCGTCATAGGCCTGCACGCGGCCCAGGTTGGTTTTACCATCCGGCAGGTTTTGTTTGACGAACACCACGCTCCAGCTGTCCGGCGGCGTCGGGAAGGTTTTCGTGTTGTACATTAGCAGGTTCGGCCCCCACTGGTAGGGAGTGCCGTAAACCTTACCGTTGACGTTGAACCACGCGCCTTTTTCCACGCGCGGGTCGAGGGACTTCCAGTTAGCGATCAGCGCGGTGTCAATCGGCTGCACGCGCTTGCCCATAATCAGGCGCAGCGAGGCATCGCCGGACGCGGTGACCAGGTCATAACCGCCTTTCGCCATCAGGCTGACCATCTCGTCGGACGTGGCGGCGGTTTTGACGTTGACCTGACAGCCGGATTCTTTTTCAAACTGGGTTACCCAGTCGTAGCTTTTATCGGTCTGTCCCCGTTCGATATATCCCGGCCAGGCGATAATATCGAGACGGCCTTCGCCTTTATCGAGAGATGTCGGCGGCTCGGCGGCCTGCGCCGTCAGGCAAACCATACCCAGCACGCAAAGGCTGCCACGGGCAATTTTTTTGCTCATCGGGTCTTACTCCTGTCACAAGAAAATGAGCGGCAGCCATGCCGTAAAAATATCTCCCTTAATAACAGTAGACGGCGCGCTATGGCCTCCCGGGGAAATTTATTCAGGTTGTGACAAGGGGCGCATTACGCACAAAACGTGCGACACGGGCTGACTTTGCGGATTATAGACAAGCGGTTAGCGAGTTAATATGACTATGCAAATTTCATATGGTTTACCGCGAAACAATAATAACGGGCATGATATTCAGCCTGCGTCAGCGGCATATTTTTAAGGAAAGTGATAACCGCTGGATATAAACAAAACCCCGGATAAATGAAAAAACCGTTTTCTCTGCCGCCGCGGTTTTTTGCCGGGTGGCGGCCGGACCGGTCAGGGATATTCTGCGCTTGCCCGGGCGCCAATAAACTTCCCCTGCCCGGGCAAGCGGACCGCCATCCCAGCTACGCCAGCATCTCGCGAATCAGTTCGCCCAGCCGCTTAACCCCCTGCTCCTCTCTTTCGCCCCAGCCCCACGCGGTATTAAAGCGAAAAAATGCGGTCCAGCTGGCGGAGGTGGAAAACATTTTCCCCGGCGCAATGCTGATATTATACGCCAGCGCGCGGGCGCTCAGCTCCCCCGCGTCGCTCCCGGCGGGGAGCTCAAGCCAGAGAAAATAGCCGCTGTCGCTATGATGGATTTTCACCTCAGCGGGCAGATGGCGCAGCAGCGCCTGCCAGGCCAGCTGCTTGCGCTCGGCAAGCTGGCGGCGCAAACGCCGCAAATGGGCGTCATAGCGCTTGGTCGAGAGGTAATCCACCAGCGCCAGCTGCATGGGTGAACTGGTTGAGAGCGTGCTCATCAGCTGTAGCTGCTGAATGCGTCGGGCGTGCCTGCCCGCCGCCACCCAACCAATGCGGAACCCGGGCACCAGGCACTTGGAAAAAGAGCTGCAGTGCAGCGTCATATCGTCGCGATCCCAGTACTTTGCCGGCAGCGGTTTCTCGCGGCCGAAATAGAGCTCGCTGTAGACATCATCTTCAATCAGCATCACCTTGTAGCGCGCCAGCAGCGCGACCAGCTGCGTTTTTTTCTCCGCGCTGAGGGTAAAGCCGAGCGGATTTTGCCCGTTGGTCATCAGCCAGCAGGCTTTAACCGGGTAATTCTGCAACGCCTGCTCCAGCGCGTCGAGGTCAATGCCCTCTTTGACATCGGTCGCCACCGACAGCGCCTTCAGGCGCAGCCTCTCCAGCGCCTGCAGCGCCCCGTAGAAGCAGGGGTTTTCCACAACGACCCAATCGCCCGGTTCAGTAACGGCCTGCAGGCTAAGGTTCAACGCCTCCAGCGCTCCGGCGGTGATGACGATTTCATCCGGCGAGATATTCATTCCCTGCAGTGCGTAGCGGCGGGCAATGGCATGGCGGAGTTCATCATTCCCCGGCGGCAGGTTTTCAATCACGCTCATGGCGGTGGCGGTTTTGCTGACCTGCGCCAGAGAGCGGTTAAGCTGCGGCAGCGGAAACAGGCGCGGATCGGGAAAAGCGGAGGCAAAGGGCAGCATGGACGCCTGACGGCTGGCCTGCAGCACCTCGAAGATGTAGGTATTGATATCAACGGACTCATCGCGCGTCACCTGGGCGGGCGGCTCAGGCTGACGCTGTTTGATCGGCTGCGGCGCGACATAATAGCCGGACTGCGGGCGGGCAATGATCCGGCCCTGGCTTTCCAGCAGCTGGTAGGCGTGGCTGACGGTCATGAAACTCATCCCGCTGCTGACCACCTGTTCCCGCAGTGAGGGCAGCCGGTCGCCGGGTAACCACACCCCAAGGCCAATCTGTTCGGTAATCTGCTGCGCCAGCTGCTGGTACTTTTTCATATAACAATCCGCAAGAAAATGTCAGCACAATTGTATATCAGTTTATAAAATAGGCCAGTATTTATATACTGACCTATTTACAAAGATTGGCATTGGCGATAGCACGAATTACTTACAGCTAAGCCATTCGTTTATTGCTCATATATCCACCTGATGCAGAATAAACTCAGGTGATTAAACGATAAGCTATTATTTAAAATAGCATAACCATCCCACTAACAACCAGTATCCAGAAAAAAGTCATAATTAACAAAACAGTACATAAGCTACGAAGTCCATTAGTCGACACAATCACATCCTCTGTAAAATATAATCAATAAATACACTATCCAATAACAACCCATAAAATTACGGGTATGTATTAAACATATCCTTAACTCAGCGCTCAAATCAGGCTGAGTTAAAATCCCAGATTAAAACCCACAGCATACGAAACCAGCGTTAATGAAGGCATACGTGCGTGCAGTAAAAACAATCAATTATTTTATTGTAGGATTGATACACAATTTATGAATTATTCAGCACATCTATATTTATAATAGATATATAAATATTGCTTACCCAAAGGAACGTTTAAATGCTGACTTGCAGCGCTAACGTCTAATTAAAATAACATACTATCCGCGGGTGTGAAATAGCTTGATTTTAGAAAAAAGGATTTATCACAAGATAACCGAAACTCAAATCCATAACTGTTATAGATAAAAACAGGGTTTCTGTTCCTGCTATCCGCCATAGCGGAGGCCTAGAATTGCGCTGAATCAATTTTATTGCGGAGTTCTGCATGTTCGGTCTTGATGCATTCCACCTGGCGCGGATCCAGTTCGCCTTCACCGTGTCATTTCATATCATCTTCCCCGCCATCACCATCGGGTTAGCCAGCTACCTGGCGGTTCTCGAAGGCTTATGGTTAAAAACGAAAAACCCGACCTGGCGCTCGCTCTACCACTTCTGGTCGAAAATCTTCGCCGTCAACTTCGGCATGGGAGTGGTCTCAGGTCTGGTCATGGCCTACCAGTTTGGTACCAACTGGAGCGGATTCTCCGAGTTTGCCGGGAGCATAACCGGCCCGCTGCTGACCTACGAAGTTCTGACCGCCTTCTTCCTTGAAGCCGGATTCCTCGGCGTCATGCTGTTCGGCTGGAACCGCGTCGGGCCGGGCCTGCACTTCTTCGCCACCTGCATGGTGGCGCTGGGGACGATAATCTCCACCTTCTGGATCCTCGCGTCCAATAGCTGGATGCAAACGCCGCAGGGGTTTGAGATCGTCAATGGCCAGGTGGTGCCGGTGGACTGGTTCGCGGTTATCTTTAACCCGTCGTTTCCCTACCGTCTGCTGCATATGTCGGTGGCGGCCTTTCTCAGCAGCGCGCTGTTCGTCGGCGCATCGGCAGCCTGGCACCTGCTGCGCGGCAACAACACGCCCGCCGTTCGCGCGATGTTCTCCATGGCGCTGTGGATGACGCTGATTGTCGCCCCGGTTCAGGCCATGATTGGCGATATGCACGGGCTGAATACGCTCAAGCACCAGCCGGCGAAAATCGCCGCTATCGAGGGTCACTGGGAGAATATCCCCGGAGAACCCACCCCGCTGCTGCTGTTCGGCTGGCCGGATATGCAGCAGGAACGGACGCGCTATGGTCTGGAAATCCCGGCCCTCGGCAGCCTGATCCTCACCCACAGCCTGGATAAACAGGTTCCCGCGCTGAAAGAGTTCGCGGCGGAAGATCGCCCTAACGCCACCATCGTGTTCTGGTCCTTCCGTCTGATGGCCGGCCTCGGCATGCTGATGATCCTGCTCGGCGCGCTGGCCCTGTGGCTGCGCTATCGCGGTCGCCTCTATCACTCCCGACCCTTTTTACGCTTTGCGCTATGGATGGGGCCATCGGGGCTTATCGCTATCCTCGCGGGCTGGGTGACCACCGAGGTGGGCCGCCAGCCGTGGGTCGTCTACGGCGTACAGCGTACCGCAGATGCCGTCTCCGCTCACGGCGACCTGCATATGTCCATCAGTCTGCTGACGTTTATCGTCGTCTACGCTTCGGTATTCGGCGTCGGTTATAGCTATATGCTGCGTCTGATTCGCAAAGGGCCGCAGGACGCTCAGCCGCCTGGCGCCGGTACGCCTGCCCGCCCGCTTTCCGCCGCAACGGACCATGTACAGCAGAAGGAGTCCTGGTAATGGGTATCGATTTATCGGTTATTTGGTTTGTCATCATCGTCTTCGCCACCCTGATGTATATCGTGATGGACGGCTTCGACCTGGGCATTGGCATTTTATTCAGTACCACGCGGGACGCGGCGGATCGCGACGTCATGGTGAACAGCGTCGCGCCGGTCTGGGATGGCAACGAGACCTGGCTGGTGCTCGGCGGCGCGGGCCTGTTTGGCGCTTTTCCGCTGGCCTATGCGGTAATTATCGACGCGCTGGCGATCCCCCTTACCCTGATGCTGATCGGGCTTATTTTCCGCGGCGTCGCTTTTGAATTCCGCTTTAACGCGACGCCATCGCACCGCCCGTTCTGGGATCGCGCCTTTATGGGCGGTTCGATTCTGGCCACTTTCACCCAGGGGATGGTCGTCGGCGCGGTGATCAACGGCTTCGCGGTCAGCGGCCGCAGCTTCAGCGGCGGGATGTTTGACTGGTTTACGCCGTTTACCCTGTTCTGCGGCCTGGGACTGTGCATTGCGTATGCGCTACTGGGCGCCAGCTGGCTGGTGATGAAGAGCGAGAATGCGCTCCACCGCAATATGCGCGTGACCGCGCGCGGTTTGCTGCTGGCGCTGCTGGCGGTAATTGTCGCCATCAGCATCTGGACCCCGCTGGCGCAGACGGCCATCGCCGAGCGCTGGTTTAGCTTGCCAAATCTCTTCTTCCTGCTGCCGGTACCGCTGCTGGTCGCGGCGATAAGCGCCTGGCTGTGGCGAGCGCTGCGCAACAGCGCCAGCCACCTGCTGCCGTTTGTCCTCACGCTGGGGCTGATCTTTCTCGGCTTTAGCGGGCTGGGAATCAGTATCTGGCCGTATATTATTCCACCGGGCATCACCCTCTGGCAGGCCGCCGCGCCGCCGCAAAGCCAGGGCTTTATGCTGGTTGGCGCGCTGCTTATTCTGCCGGTGATCCTCGGCTACACCTTCTGGAGCTACTACGTTTTTCGCGGCAAAGTTCAACACGGCGAGGGGTATCACTGATGCAACGAGTATGGCTTAAGCGCACATTATGGATGGTGGTCCTGTGGGGAGGCAGCGTGCTGGCGCTGGCGGCGGTAAGCATGGGATTTCGGCTGCTGATGACGGCCGCCGGGCTGAAGGCCTGATCCGCCCGTCACGTTATGTTATTCGGCCCGATGGCGACACCATCGGGCTTTTTTTCGCCATCCGTCAGGCGATGCTGACAAAGCCTTTTCTCTTCTTTGACAACCGACGTAATAAGCTCACCCAGCCCCTGGCATAGTAGCCTCATTCGCCGATAGCATGGAAAAAGAGATGTTCAGAAGAAGCGTTTCAACATTACTGCTGGCGTGCGCCCTGTTTTCCGGGCACGTGCTGGCCCGCCAGCACGGACACGATTTCTTCCCGGTACAGAGTCTCGAACAGCAGTTACAGCACGAAGCCGATAGCGACGAGCTGCGCAGCCAGGCGGAAGACGCCGCCTCCGACCTGCGCGAGCAGCACCACTGGCAGAATGCGCGGAAACCAAAAATGCATCACTACCAGTAGCGATTTCGTTATCAGGCGCCCTTGCGTTTCGGCAGGGTTTTCATCAGCTCATCGGGACTCACTGACGCCACGATGCTGCCCGGCAGCGGCATTTTCAGGATATGGTTTTTTATCTTGCCGACCACGTGCATTTCGCATGGGCGGCAGTCAAACTTCAGCGTCAGCACTTCATCGCCGTGGATCAGCTGCATTGGCGTCGCTTTCCAGCTTTTAATCGAACCTTTGGCCTGTTTCGGACACAGGTTGAAGGCAAAGCGCAGGCAGTGCTTGGTAATCATGACCGGCACGTCGCCCTTCTCTTCATGAGCTTCATAGGCGGCATCGATCAGCTGGACGCCGTAACGTTGATAAAACTCGCGCGCTTTGTGGTTGTAGACGTTAGCCAGAAACGACAGATGCGTTTCCGGATAGACCGGCGGCGGCACCGAAACCGGCTTGCGGCTGCCGCGCACCACGGCCTTCAGACGCGCATCATCAAGCATTTCCGCCGTTTCACGGCGCAGCTGGTTCAGCAGACTGTTTGGCACGAACAGCGCGCCGGGCAGGTTAATCTCAACGTTGCGCGAATAGTAAAGGGTCTGGCCGAGCTTCGCCACGCCATCGCGCAGGTTCGCCAGCGCTTTCTCCGCCTGGGTCGCCTCGGCAAACTCTCCGTCCAGCGTGTGGGTGACGCTCACGCCCTCTTCGCTGGTCATCGTCAGGACCAGCTGCTCCTGCCAGCCGCTCAGTTCGATATCGACGGCGATGCGGCGCTCGCTGGAGGTTTTCAGCAGCGCCTGCTGCCAGTTATGATCGAGGTTGCGGTTTAACGGCTGATGCGGACGCACTTTGTGTAAATCCGCGGGCATCTCGTTCGGCCATACGCGATAGCGGTTTTCGCCGGTTTTCTCCACCGTGTTGGCGCGAAAGCCGACGATTTCACGTTTGATCATCACGTTCAGGCCGTCGCCGTTGGTCAGCGTTTCGCTCACCTCAACGTCGAGAAAATCTTTACCGACTTTCAGGACTTCCCCCACCGGCAGACCAATAAACTTCGGCGAGTCAAACGCGCCAATATCGCCTTTGCGCGCGTTGACAAAATAGTCGGTGCTGCCGCGATGGAAGGTCTTATCCGTTGACGGAACAAAGAAGTGTTCGGTACGCCCCGCCGAGGCGCGGGCCAGGTCGCCGCGATCGTCAATAATGGCGTCGAGCATCTGGCGATAGTGCGCGGTGATGTTCTTCACATAGCTCATATCTTTGTAGCGGCCTTCAATCTTGAAGGAACGTACCCCGGCATCGATCAGCGCGGCCAGATTGGCGGTCTGATCGTTGTCTTTCATCGACAGCAGGTGCTTTTCATACGCCACCACGCGGCCCTGGTCATCTTTCAGGGTATAGGGCAGACGGCAGGCCTGCGAGCAGTCGCCGCGGTTGGCGCTGCGCCCGGTCTGAGCATGGGAAATATTGCACTGGCCGGAATAGGCCACGCACAGCGCGCCGTGGATGAAGAACTCAATGGTCGCGTCGGTGTTATCGTAAATCGCTTTGATCTGCTGAAGATTCAGCTCGCGGGCGAGCACGATTTGGCTGAAGCCGACGTCGGAGAGAAATTTCGCTTTCTCAACGCTGCGGATATCGCACTGGGTGCTGGCGTGCAGCTCAATCGGCGGAATATCCAGCTCCATGACCCCCATATCCTGGACAATCAGCGCGTCGACGCCGGTTTCATACAGGTCGGTTATCAGGCGCTGCGCCGGCTCCAGCTCATCATCATGAAGAATGGTGTTCAGGGTCACGAACACTTTCGCGCCGTAGCGATGGGCAAACGGTACCAGACCGGCGATATCGCTCAGGCTGTTGCTGGCGTTGTGGCGCGCGCCAAAGCCCGGCCCGCCGATGTAGACCGCATCCGCGCCGTGTAAAATCGCTTCACGGGCGATCCCGGCATCGCGGGCAGGACTCAGTAGTTCAAGATGATGGTTTTGCAGGCGCATACGCTCGTCGTTATCCATTATAGGGGGTCGAAATGGCGGCTATTGTAGTCAGAACCTGGCGCAGACCAAAACATTTTCCATCGCCGCCGCGGAAGGAATTTTCAGTTTTTAGCAAAGCATTGAAGGAAAAGATATTTCCCAGAAAAAGTGCCTAAGGATAGAGTCATCACGTATTCCGGATTTTCCTCGTCACGTTGTGATTTGTTGTCTCAGTCATTTGCCTGGCCGCGAGTTTACTCGCGGCTTTTTTATTTCGGGTAGTGGATCAGCGAATGAAAATGGGCAGTCTGCCCACCGCTATTGCGATAGGCGTGTGCTAAATCGCCGGCGAAACGCCGCCCTTCCCCTGGCTGCAGCGATTGCCAGCTGTCCTGCAGGCAAAGATCCAGCACGCCGCTAATCACCACCACATGTTCGATAACCCCTTGCTCATGCGGCGTTGACTCACTCAGCGCGCCCGGGGCCAGGGTGATGGAGAAGTGATCGAAGCGCAGCACCGGGTCCCAAGGGAATAGCGGCGTGACCACCATGGCCTGCTGCTGGGGATCAAATGCCGTCGGTTCACCGGCCTCATCGGCAACGATAAAGGCGGAAAACGGCACGTTAAGCCCGGTGGCGATTTTCCATAACGTCGCTACCGTCGGGCTGGATTCGTTGCGTTCAATCTGGCCCAGCATGGCCTTCGACACGCCGGTCTCTTCCGCCAGGCGCGACAGGCTCCAGCCGCGCTGCTGGCGCAGCGTTTTTAACGTAGCCGACAGGTGTTGCGCAATATCCATTCAACCTCCCAATAATATCTGAAGGAATTATACGCACATTCACCTGATTCTACAGGGAATTGACGTATAGCGCTCGCCCCGGCTCCGCTATCCGGGTCTGGCGTTGGCGAAAAGCCAGTTGTGCGCTATAACGCACAATGCTACATTATATCGACCGTTATAACGCACAAGGCACACCCATGCGCTCTTTCACTCTCCCTTTTCCGAGTCTGCTCGCCGGCTTCGTCGCCGTGCTGGTCGGCTATGCCAGCTCTGCCGCCATTATCTGGCAGGCAGCGGCGGCGGCAGGCGCCGATGCTGCGCAAATCGCCGGCTGGATGACCGCCTTAGGTCTGGGAATGGGCATCAGCACCCTGGCCCTCACCGTCTGGCGAAAGGTGCCCATCCTGACGGCCTGGTCAACGCCCGGCGCGGCGCTGCTGGTCAGCGGTCTGCAGGGGGTCACGCTCTCCCAGGCGGTTGGCGTCTTTATTTTTGCCAACGCCTTAATCGTGCTTTGCGGCATCACCGGCATATTTGCCCGGCTCATGAAGATTATTCCCCATTCACTGGCGGCGGCGATGCTGGCCGGCATATTGCTGCGCTTTGGCATGCAGGCTTTCGCCAGCCTGCAGGCTAATCTGCTGTTATGCGGCAGTATGTTAGCCGTATGGTTACTGTGCAAAGCCTGGCTTCCCCGCTTCGCGGTTGTCGCCGCCCTGCTGACAGGAAGCGCGGTGGCCGGATTGAGCGGAGAAGTGACAACGTCACAAATAAACTTCAGCATTGTCGCCCCTTCCTGGATCGCCCCTGAATTCACGCCGGCGCTGTTGATCAGCGTCGGTATACCGTTTTTCCTCGTCACCATGGCGTCGCAAAACGCCCCCGGCTTCGCCACCCTCCAGGCCTCAGGCTATCGGGTCCCCGCTTCAACCCTTATTGTCGCCACCGGCGGCCTGGCGCTGCTGCTGTCGCCTTTCGGGGTCTACTCGATCTGCATCGCCGCCATTACGGCCGCGATTTGCCAGAGCCCGGAAGCCCATCCGGACCCGCAAAAACGCTGGCTCGCGGCGGCGGCGGCGGGCGTGTTTTATCTGCTGGCGGGGATATTTGGCGGCTCAATCACCTCGTTGATGTCGGCGCTGCCGATAGCGTGGGTCCAGATGCTTGCCGGGCTGGCGCTGCTCGGTACCATCGGCGGCAGCCTGTTTCAGGCATTGAATCATGAGAGTGAGCGCGATGCGGCGGTAGTAACGTTTCTGGTCACCGCCAGCGGCGTGACGCTGGCCGGTATCGGCTCAGCGTTTTGGGGGCTGGTTCTCGGCGGCGTCAGCTACGTTTTGCTGTCAACGCTGCGCCGCGCGTAGCTGCGAGGGCGTCAGGCCAGTGGCGCTTTTCACCCGGTTGCTGAAGTGGCTGGCGCTGCTAAAACCGCAGGCCATGGCGATATCGGTTAACGGCAGCCGACTCTGGCTAATCAGCGCCTGCGCTTTAACCATCCGGCGCTGCATAACGTACTGATGCGGCGCCATCTTCATCGACTGGCGAAACATCCGCGCAAAATGGTATTCGCTTAACGCCGCTTCCTGCGCCAGATCGGCAAGAGTGAGCGGCTGGTCGAGGTTCTCCTCAATCCATGCCAGCAGATTGCGCAAGACGTGCGGCGCCAGCCCGCCGGTCACCGTCGGTAAACGCCACTGAACGTTCGAATAGTGCTGAATCAGGTGAGTGAGCAGCAGCGTGCTGGCCGAACTCAACGTTAGCTGATTCGCCTGCTGCTGCCAGTCGTTGTCGAGGAGAAACTGGCGGTAGACGGCGGTGATTTTGTCATCGCTGGAAAACGTTTTCTCCTGCAGCGTGAACGAGGCCGGGCTGCGGTCCCAAATCTGCTCGCCTACCCGGCGCAGGTGCTCATCGGTGCAGTAAAGATGCACAAAAGAGAGATCGCCGCGGATATCCCAGGTGCTCTCATCGCCTTTCGGCATCAGGCAAAAACGATCCGGCCCGCCGCCGTTTTTCCAGCCGTGGGGCGTTTTTTGGTAGCTTTCGTAGCCATCGGCAATATAGAGGCTCAGGGTATGGTGGTCACTTTGTACCGTGATGGTATCAAGATTGTTATACCACGCCGCCAGCTGAATACCGGAGTTGAGGTTCACCGTCCCCCGCAGCACGGCATTTTTTTGACGCAATGTTTCGAAAGTCCCGTAAGCCATAGCCTTCACAGTTCAGATT
The DNA here is from genome assembly GCF_040061575.1 of Klebsiella sp. CB_Kp196. NCBI lineage: Bacteria > Pseudomonadati > Pseudomonadota > Gammaproteobacteria > Enterobacterales > Enterobacteriaceae > Klebsiella > Klebsiella sp. CB_Kp196. The sequence goes on along the minus strand of NZ_JBEAFH010000038.1, from coordinate 43,272 downwards.
CCGCAGATCGCTAGTCTAAGAAGAGTCGCCGGCAGATACCAGCATTCCCCCGCCGCTAATGAAAAATAAGCGCAAGAATTTGCAAGTCGGCGACAAGCTGATGACAGCGCCGAATTCGCCCGGGCCGCACAATGACCGGTACAACACTCACAGGAGAGACATTTTGAACGCATTACTCTACGGGTTGGTCGTGGTTATCTGGGGCACCACCTGGATTGCTATCTTTTTGCAGCAGGGGCCGGTTGCCGCGCCGGTGTCTATTTTCTGGCGCTTCGCCGTCGCCAGCGTCGCGATGTTGACCATTCTGCTGGTTACCCGCCGCCTGCGCCCGCTGGCCGCGCGCGACCATCTCTTTTGCCTGCTACAGGGCTGCTGCGTTTTCTGCTTTAATTTCTGGTGTTTCTATACCGCCGCCGCGTATATCAATACCGGGCTGGAGTCGGTGATCTTCTCCATGGCGGTGTTGTTTAACGCCATCAATAGCTTTCTCTTCTATCGCCAGCAGCCTCCGGGCCGATTCTGGCTGGCCGCCGCGCTGGGGCTGGCGGGGATCGTGACGCTATTCTGGGATGATTTATGGGCCAGCGGCCTGAACGCCTCGCTCCTGCTGGGTATTGCCCTCAGCGCATTGGGCACCTATGGGTTTTCGCTCGGCAATATGCTCAGCATCCGCCACCAGCGCCGCGGTCTGGAGACGTTGACCACCAACAGCTGGGCCATGCTTTACGGCACCCTGGTCATGGGCGCGATCGCGCTGGTTCGCGGTGATAATTTCGCGCCGCAGTGGACCCTCAGCTATATGGGCGCGCTACTGTATCTCGCCGTGTTTGGCTCGGTGATTGCTTTTGGCGCCTATTTTACGCTGGTGGGGCGAATCGGCGCGGGTAAAGCGGCATACAGCACCCTGCTGTTTCCACTCGTCGCGCTGACCATTTCGACTTTTTATGAAGGTTACGTCTGGCACAGTAGCGCCGTGGCCGGACTGGCGCTGATCCTGGTCGGAAATCTGGTGATGTTCGCTCGCCCGGAGCAGTGGCTGCTGCGGCGCAGGCTGGCCTGGGTTCGCTCGGATCGCTGCTGACGCTCGCGCTGCCGTCGAGGAGAAATGAAAAAGGCGCTATCAACCACTAGCGCCTTTATTCACGGATACGCCTGATTAACGGTTATTGGGGTCGAATTTCACCGCGTCAATCGCCATATCATCAATGACCTGCTTCAGGGTCTCGACGGTGAGCGGCGTATTTTCGTTGGACAGGTTTTTACCTTCGCCCTTACGGACCACTTTGATAACCGGCTTTTTGGTCGCCGCATCAATCAGCTCCCCTTCAAAAAACAGGTTGGTGTCCATGGTACGGTGGCCCGTTGCCGCCTGCGTACCGGCGATAATCATCGCCACCGGAATCACTTCGTAGAACTGCAGCCCTTCTTTGCTGGAATCCACGCCGGTGATGGCGCCGCGGAAGATCAGGCTGCGCTTGCCCGGGGTGGTTGCCAGCGGTTTACGCTCGGAAATAGCCTGTTTCATCTCTTTATTGGTGTAATTCAGGATATCCCTGAGCGCCTTCTCGCCCACCTGGGTGGTGGGTTTTGGTACCGGGTAATAGGTGATCGGGTTATAGACGATATTGTCATAGTTGCTCGGATTGTAATCCGGCGAAATCCAGCGCAGTTCCGGTTTGCCGGACGCCGAGGTGGTTTCTTTTAAGTTAGAGTAATCTTTTAAAAATCCCGAATATTGTTCCGGCTTAGCGATTTTGGATGAGCAGCCGGCCAATGCTAACAGGCCAGCAAGCGCGGCGACTTTAAAAAATAACGGAGTACGCATATAGGTTAATCCCTGTGAATACCATTTATCGGCAAGAGTTATAGCAAATAACAGGGGTAAGTTTTGTGGCAAAAGCGGTGCTACGTCAAGTAGCTGGAAAAAATAAACCCGCCGTTACCGGCGGGCCGTGATTGGCTGTTTATCTGATATCAACCTGATAAAAAATATGCTTGCCAAAGGGGTCTATTTCGTAGCCTGACACGTTTTTACGCACCGGTTCAAATATTGTCGAGTGGGCAATCATGACTGCCGGCATCTGGTCATGCATCATCTGCTGCGCCTGGCGATAGAGCGCTTCGCGTTTTTGGCGATCGGTTATCGATTTTGCCTCGGCGATAATTTTATCAAACGGCTGATAGCACCATTTTGCCGAGTTTGACCCGCCGTTCGCCGACTGGCAGGTAAAGAGTGGGCCAAAGAAGTTATCCGGGTCGCCGGTCGCGGTCGTCCAGCCCATCAGCGCCGCCTGATGTTCGCCATCCTTCACCCGCTTTAAGTATTCACCCCACTCATAGGTTGTGATTTTCGTTTGCACGCCAATTTTCGCCCAGTCGGCCTGGATCATTTCGGCCATGCGTTTGGCGTTCGGGTTATAGGGTCGCTGCACCGGCATCGCCCACAGATCGATGGTAATTGGCCCCGCAACGCCCGATTCCGCCAGCAGCGCTTTGGCTTTCTGCGGGTCGTAGTCATAATCCTTCAGCTGGCTATCCGCGCTCCATACGCCCGGCGGCAGCAGGTTTTTCGCCGCCGTACCGGTACCGTGGAACACCGCTTCAATGATCGCCGGTTTATTGATCGCCATCGCCAGGGCCTGACGCACCTTAACGTTGTCCAGCGGCGCTTTTTGGGTGTTAAACGCCAGGAAACCGGTGTTAAGGCCCGCTTTGCTCATCAGGTTGATCGCGTTGTTCTCTTTCATTCGCGGCAGGTCGGCCGGATTGGGGAACGGCATCACCTGACACTCGTTTTTCTCCAGCTTGGCGTAGCGCACCGAGGCGTCCGGCGTGATACTAAAAATGAGACGATCGATATGCGCCTTCCCCTGCCAGTATTCCGGGAACGCGGTGAAAAGAATTCGGGAATCTTTTTGATATTGCGCGAGTTTGAAAGGTCCGGTACCAATCGGGTCCATATCCACGCGCTCTGGCGTGCCGGCTTTTAGCATCGTATCGGCATATTCCGCCGATAAAATAGAAGCGAAATACCAGGCAAGATCGGCCACAAAGGGCGCTTCGGGATGGGCCAGCGTGAAACGCACCGTATATTCATCAGGCTTATCAATCGCGGTAATTAACTGGCCAAATTCCAGGCTTTCAAAATTGGAGTAATTGCCGCTGGAGATATTATGATAAGGATGGTGAGGATCTTTTTGCCGCATAAACGAAAAAATAACGTCGTCGGCATTAAAATCGCGGCTGGGTTTAAAATATTTATTACTCTGGAATTTAACGCCTTTGCGTAAATGAAAAGTATAAACTTTCCCATCTTCGCTGACTTCCCAGCTTTCGGCGAGGCTCGGCACCAGTTCTGTGGTACCGGCTTTGAAATCGACCAGTCGGTTATAGACCGGCACCGCGCTGGCGTCCACGCTGGTCCCGGAGGTGTAGAGTTGCGGGTTAAAGTTTTCCGGCGATCCTTCTGAGCAGTAGACCAGCGTTTTTGCGCTAATGGCCGAGCTGGCCGTCAGGGCCGCTAACGCCAGAGCAAGCGTCGTGAATCTGCGTTGCATAGGTTTTCCTTTTTCATTTGTCAGCTAATGAATAGCTTGTTGTTTTCCCTTCCATACATAACACTAAAGCCTGATTGCAAACACCTGAAAACTCGAATAAAGAAGGAATCACTATGTCATCAGCCCTGGCCAGTCAATTAACCCAACGCTTCTTTCGCTATCTGGCGATAACCAGCCAAAGCGACCCGCGAGCCACGACGCTGCCTACCACCGCCGGGCAACACGCGATGGCGCAGGCCCTTGCGGATGAGCTACGCCAGCTGGGGCTGGATGAGATTGTGATTGACGAGCGCGCCACCGTCACGGCGGTGAAAAAGGGCAACGTCGCAGGCGCGCCGCGGATTGGCTTTATTACCCACATCGATACCGTTGACGTCGGTTTGTCGCCGGATATTCATCCACAAATTCTGCGTTTTACTGGTGAAGATCTCTGTTTGAACAGGGATAAAGATATCTGGCTGCGCGTTGCGGAACATCCGGAAATCCTCGCTTATCCCAATGAAGAGATTATTTTCAGCGACGGCACCAGCGTGCTCGGGGCGGATAACAAGTCCGCCGTTACGGTGGTGATGACGGTGCTGGAAAACCTGACGGCGGAACACCGCCACGGCGACATCGTGGTCGCGTTTGTGCCGGATGAAGAAGTGGGCCTGCGCGGCGCGAAGGCGCTGGATCTCGCGCGCTTTGCCGTCGATTTTGCCTGGACCATCGACTGCTGCGAGCTCGGCGAAATCGTCTATGAGAACTTTAACGCCGCCGCGGCGGAGATTCGCTTTACCGGCGTGACCGCTCACCCCATGTCGTCAAAGGGCGTGCTGGTGAACCCGCTGCTGATGGCCACGGATTACATGAGCCATTTCGATCGCCAGCAAACGCCGGAGCATACCGCCGGACGCGAGGGCTACGTTTGGTTCAACGGTATCCAGGGCGATCAGAACAGCACCCTGCTGCAGGCCAGCATTCGCGATTTCGACCTCGAAAGTTTTCATCGCCGTAAGCAGCAAATTAGCGAGGTGGCGCAGAAAATCGCCGCGCAGTATCCGACCGGAAAGGTGGAATTTCACATCAGCGATACCTATAGCAACATCAGCAATGCCATCGGCGAAGACCGCCGCGCCGTTGATCTGATGTTCGAAGCGATGGAAAGCTTAGGCATTACGCCGAAACCGACGCCGATGCGCGGCGGCACCGACGGCGCGGCCCTGTCGGCAAAAGGCGTATTAACGCCCAACTTCTTTACCGGCGCGCACAACTTCCACTCGAAATTTGAGTTTCTGCCGCTGCGCGCCTTTGAGGCCTCTTATCAGACCGCGTTACAGCTCTGCCTTTTAGCGGCGCGTTAAGCCGGTTTGCGCGCCAGCATCGTGGCGAAACGCAGCTTAATCCGGTTCCCGCTGGCGTCGGTGCGGTGGAGTTCACCGACGTCTTCGTTATATTTGAGCAACGTCCAGCCTTCATAATTATTGCGCAGCTCTCCCGGTTTAAACGCGAACGGGAAGCCGACGCTGCACGGATAATCGTCGGTATCCATAGCCGCAACAATCAGATTGTAGCCGCCGGGTCTGGTGCAGCGCTGCATGTTAGCAATCAGACCCGGGATGGTCTTCGCGTCGAGGAACATCATCACCACGGTCGAAAGAATAAAGTCATACTCGCCGTCAAAGCTGAGGGCGTTAAGGTCCTTAATCGCCGTCCGCAGATTCTCCAGCCCTTCCGCCTGACGAATGCGCTCAAGATTTCCGATGCTGGCCGGATTTTTATCCCACGCGGTGACATCAAACCCGTTGGCCGCGAGGTAGAGGCTATTGCGCCCGTTGCCGCAGCCCAGATCCAGCGCCTTGCCCGGCGCGATCAGGGTGGCGGCGTGCAGCACCTCGGAGTGGGTGCGGGTCATCCCGTATTTATCGGTGAAGTAATTTTCGTCACGAAGCGTCATGGTTAATCCTTATTTTTTAATAATGTGTCGCGCTCAACGCGAATCAGCAGTTTACCGCGCATCAGCAGCAGGAAGGTACGAATCAGCAGCAGCCCGACGATCAGATTGGTGAAGAGAAACAGCGGGAGCGCGAGGGTATGGAAAAAGCCGTCCGGATGCTGATGACCGAGATGCAGGCCGGTGGTCGCCAGCGCGGAGATGCCGAACGAGAAGCTCCAGAACGAGGCGTTAAACGGCTGGCGCAGGTACCACGGCATCAGGCGCAGCATAAACAGCAGCTGCAGCAGACCATAGCCGAACAGCAGCTTAGCGAAGGTATCCGCCTCGCCGCCGTTCACGCTCAGCCAGGCGCTGCACGCCACCAGCGCCGGCGCCAGCTGAATGCCGAGGGCGGTGCGCATGGCCATCGGCAGTTCGCCGTCGCTGCGCAGGCGCTGCAGAATCACCGGTTCAAGACTAACCAGGAGAATAAGCCGGCGCCCAGAAACACCAGTCCGGCGTCGGTAAAGCCCAGCGCGCCGCAGGCCATGGCGCTGATAAAGTTATTCGCCACCGTCGGCAGATAGAGGCCCGGGGTGGTCGCCTCATTGGGATGTTTCCCCCGCCATAGCCCGGCGCTCTGCCAGGCCGCATAGCTTAGCTGCAGCACTACGCCAATCGCGAATAACACCAGCGAGAGCGGCCGCAGCCAGGGAACAAAGCCGATGGCCACCAGCATGGTCGTCGCCGGAAACAGGCTGACAAAACTGCTGGCCACCGGATGGCGCATCTCCTGCAGTACGCTGTGCGGGAAACGGACCGCCCGGCTGATAAACGCCAGCGCCAGCAGCGCCCAGATGACCGTCGCCGTGACCACCAGACCGTCGCCGACGATCCGGCTCACCGGCCAGATGGTGCTGGCGTAGCGCCAGGCGAAGCCCATGCCGATAATGCCCAGAACCATACCAAAATAGCCCGCCGGGAGATTCAGCACCCGGCTTGTGCCCAGCTTTTTATTCATTTTGTTTAAATTTTCAATTTATCTTAAGTTGCATTCTAAAGGAACCTTCAAAAACGCGCTACGGCGTTTTTTGCTATGTTTATGTTAACCATACGTAATGAGAAAGGCAGATGCGCAAATATTACCTCAGCGAGAAGGTTCGCCAGTTTCACTATGACGCCGACGGAAACAAACATAGCGTCAATCTGCGGCAAATTGTCGCCTTACGCGATTTCGCTGACGTGAAGCGCGGCGATGAAGGCGGCTGGCTGGACAATGAAGCAGCCCTGAGCCACGAAGGCGAGTGCTGGATTTATGACCCAAATAGCGCGGTGTTTGCCGGTGCGAAAATCGAGGGCAATGCCCGCTTAACCGGCGAGTGCATTATCAGCCATGGCGCCATCGTCAGCGATAACGCGCGACTGGACAGCGTGCAGGCAAGCCACTGCGCGCGTATAAGTGACAACGTCACCGTTTCGCGTTCGCAGATTCGGGGTTATTGTCACCTGGCCGACAACGCGCAGATCCTCCCCCACTCGCTTATTATCGCCGCCCAGGGTCTGACCGCCGACAGCGACAAAATCCTGCGCATTTATCAGCGGGCAACGGTCAGCGCTTCGCGCATCGTTCACCAGGCGCAAGTTTACGGCGACGCGTTTGTCGAACACGCGTTTGTTGAGCATCGGGCGGAAATCTTCGATTGCGCGCGGCTGGAGGGTAACGACGAAAACGACGTCTGGGTCTGCGATAACGCGCGAGTTTATGGCCACGCGAGGATTATCGCCGGGCGGGAAGAGGACGCCATCCCCACCCTGCGCTACAGCTCGCAGGTGGCGGAGCACGCGGTGGTCGAAGGCAACTGCCTGCTGAAGCATCGGGTGATGGTCGGCGGGCATGCGCACCTGCGCGGCGGGCCGATTCTGCTGGACGATAGCGTGTTAATTGAAGGGCATGCGGTGATTTGCGGCGATGTAGTGATTGAACATCAGGTGACGATCGGCGACAGGGCGCGAATTGAAGCCAGCGCGGGCGACGCCATTTCTATCAGAGGGGAGAAAGTGATAAACGGCGACGAACGTTTTACCCGCACGCCCATTGTCGGCTTTCTATAACCTTTGCTCCCGACCGCGTGGTTTATCAGCTTCAGGTCCCTGCGCGCTGTTCCCCGGGGGGGGGGGGGCGCTCAACGCGCCTTGCCGGGGCTACATCTCAGCGCGGCCCATAGCCCGGGCAAGGCGTCAGCCGCGAGCCGGGAATTGCCCGGTGTCACAATCAATAATGCGCCCGTAGATATTCTGGTCATCGTACGAACCGTTCAGATACTCGGCCTGCTTCAGGCACCCTTCGAGGGTGAAACCGTTACGCAGGGCGACCTGATTGCTTCTCTGGTTTGCTACCCGACATTTAATCACGAAGCGGCGAACCGTCCCGCTGCGGGCAAAAGCGTCCATCAGCGCCTGCAGCGCCTGAGAAAGCAGCCCCTGCCCCTGGTGGCTTTCATCTATCCAGTAGCCGATGTATGCGGTCTTATTGATCGGCTCAATCTGGTTAAACGACAGCACGCCGACGATCTCTTCGCGCAGAAAGAGCAAAAACATTTTGGCGTAACCGCGCTGGTGCAGCATCACGTTGCCCTGCACGTGGCGGCGGGTTTCGTCTTCGTGACTGACGTCAGCGGGCCAGCTCAGCGATTGCTGGAGCCAGCGCTGGTTCTTGATCACCAGCTGATGCAGCTCAGCGACGTGGCTTTCATCCACAGCGCGCAGAGAAAGCGACTCGGTGACGGGGATAGTTTCTCTCGCAGGCGCGTTTTCGTCAGTCATAATGGACTCTGATTAATAGTCTGATTAAAAAACAAACGCCCGCTAAGTTACCTTAGCGGGCGGAATCAAGGGCAATTATTTCATTACCCGATCGTCAACATAGTTACGCTTGTCTGGCGCTGGCGGGAAGTACTGATACAGCCAGGTTTCGCTGATCGCTTCCCCCTGGCAGCGCAGAAACATGCGCATTTCGACCGGGTCGGTCGAATCCGAGGTCGGGTACCAGTCAAACTGGATGCGATAGCCATCAAACGGTTCCACGTAGAGAATTTCTATCTGCTTCGCTTCGCCGCTCGACAGGGTAATCACCGGCTCAATGCCTCTTGGCGCCGCGGCCTTCAGGTCGCCGCCGACAAAATCGATGGCAAAACGACGGGTCCATTTATCCGGGTAGTGCTCACCCGGCGCCCAGCCTTCCGGGAAACCGCCCATTCCGGTACGCGTGGCCAATACCCGCGCCAGCGGCGAACGGACCGGCGGCTGCGCGCTCCAGTAGAGTCGATAGCGGAAGTCCAGCTCATCCCCGGCTTTCACCGGCTTCTCGGGCTGCCAGAAGCAAACGATATTGTCCAGCGTTTCACCGGTCGTCGGGATCTCCATCAGGTTGACGGCCCCTTTACCCCACTGGTTGCGCGGCTCCACCCACAGGCTCGGGCGTTTGTTATACCAGCCCATGATGTCCTGATAGTGGGAGAAGTCGCGATCCAGCTGCAGCAGGCCAAAACCGCGCGGATTTTTATCCTGGAAAGCGTTGAACTGCAGCTTCTGCGGGTTGTTCAGCGGGCGGCACACCCACTCGCCGTTGCCCAGCCACATCGACAGGCGGTCGGAGTCGTGGATCTGCGGATGGATAGTGTCGCACATCCGCCGTTCGTTATTGCCGCAGCTGAACATACTGGTCATCGGCGCGATGCCCAGCTGTTTGATGTCTTTACGCGCGTAGATGTGGTTTTCCACATCCATAATCACCTGCGTCTCCTGACAGTTAACCACGAACTTATAGGCGCCGGTGACGCTTGGGCTGTCGAGCAGCGCATAGACGGTAAATACCGTAGCCCCCGGTTTCACGGTCTCAAACCAGAAGGAGGTGAAGTCCGGGAACTCTTCCGGCGTATCGGTAAAGGTATCGATCGCCAGGCCGCGGGCGGAGAGTCCGTATTGATAAGTGCTGTCTACCGCGCGGAAGTAGCTCGCACCGAGGAAGGCGACGATATCGCGGCGCGCCAGCTCCGGCGCCTTAAACACGCGGAACCCGGCAAAGCCGAGATCGCTCTGGCCTTCCAGCTGTTTGGTGTCGACGCCGGCGTCATTATATTTAAACAGCTCGGGACGGAAGTGAATTTCCCGCGCCTGCTGGGTTTGTGAATCCAGGGAGAACATCCGTACGCGGCGGCGGAACCCCATCCCGACGTGGAAGAACTGAATATCCAGCTTGCGCTCTTCGATATTACTCCACAGGGAGTGCGCAGCATCGTACTGAATGCTGTTGTAGGCCTGCGGGGTCAGGTTTGCCAGGGTTGGCGGCAGATCGCGCGGCGCGCCGCCCCAGGGCTGACGCGCAAGATCGTGGGCCATCGACTGAAGTACGGAATAGTCAAAGCGACGGGTCTGGCCGTCGGCAATTCCCGAGTCCTCGGCGAAGGCCGCTTTCGAGAATAATGAGGCAACTCCTGACGTTCCGCATACGGCGGCAACAGCCATGGAAGATTTGAGAAAACGTCTGCGATTCATGCCTGAGAGAGCATCCTTCTTCATATGTGAATTGAGACGCGACGTAACAAACCCATGCGTCGTGAATGTCGCTCACTCTAGACAAAAATGATTGATAATCCAATTGTTGACGGCAGAAATGCGTGAAAAAAATATGTCCACCGGACCAGACCGAATTATCGATATCCGGGGGCGGCGATGATTTCGCCAACCGGCGGCGTTTCATGCTAAATACCGCGGCGGCAAAGCAAAACAGGAAGGCGGCCAGACGAACGCCGGCCGCGCAGGCGATTATTTTTGCTGCAGAAGGTTAAAAACGTACCGCGGCAAACGGAGATCTTCCGGACAGCGTTAATCCAGCATCACATGGTGCTTCATCACCCGCCGAAACAGCGCCAGACGCGCGCGCATAAAACGGTTTTCCACTTTAAAACCGGCCCGCTTGTGCAAACCGATACGCAACAGACGGTCCCGTCCGCGCACGCTGGCGGGCCAGCGCACAGGCCCGGATAGCTCGTGGCAGCCGTTACCCGCCACACGGGCAAAGCTAGCCCAATAGTCGGCAACCCGGGCGGCAAAGGTCCGGTCGCGCTCGTTCGCATACTGTCGTACCGGCTCGGCAAGGTCGAGATTGTCAAAAACGTACGCCACTTCATTACCGTGCCACGCGCCGTGCGGATAGGTTTGGTGTTCCGCCTCGGCAACGTAGTCAAACCAGTAGCGCCAGCACGGTTGCCCTACCCGCTGCTGCGCCTGCATCACCACGTAACCCAGGGTGGTAAAGGCCATATCGCGGCAGACTTCACGCCCTAATGCCTCATCGCCCTTGACGCCGGGATAGAGCAGCTTAATCAAACCGAGACCAAAACGGCGTTCACGGCGAAGCTTCTGGATCTGCCCGGCGATATCGACGCCAAACACCGCCATGACGCTGGCCTCATCGCTGTTCGAGCCGATCATCACCGGCAACGGGTGCTGACGCCCGCTAAAAAAAGTCTCCAGCATCGGCTGCGGCAGTACGGCATCGCCAACAATGGGCGCCGGGCCGATGGTAAGCGGCGCGGTCAGCGACCAGAACGCGTCCGCCGGAATCGCCCGCAGCTGTTCGGCGCTGGCCTGCGGTAAAGAGAAGTGCTCCGCGATGAGCTGCCCTTTGGCCAGCGCCTTTTCCCGCGGCAGATCCGGCAAGGTATAGCCGCTCTGAATAATCGCCTTATGGAACAGCCCCCTGGATTTTGGCGAAACCATGAGCGACAGCACGCTGCGCGCCCCGGCGGACTCGCCGAACAGCGTCACGTTGGCCGCATCACCGCCGAAGGCGTGAATGTTCTCCTGAACCCACTGCAGGGCGGCTATCTGATCGAGCAGCGCGAAATTATAGATGCGCACCCCCTCTTCTTCCTCCAGCGCCGGATGGGCAAAAAAGCCCAGATGCCCCAGCCGGTAGTTAACCGTCACCACCACCACGTCACGGGACGCTAAGGCTTTACCGTCATAGGGCGGTAAGCTTCCCGCGCCGATGGTATAGCCGCCGCCGTGCAGCCATACCATCACCGGCAGCGGCTGCGCGCGCGAAGCGGGTGACCAGACGTTAAGGTACAGGCAATCCTCGGAAAATCGGCCGGGATCGCCGCCGCCGAGCTCACGACAGTACTCAATATCCTGCCAGCTGGAGGCCGAGAAACTCTCCGCCCGGCGCACGCCCTGCCAGCGGGCGGCGGGCTGCGGCGCGCGCCAGCGGAGATCGCCGACGGGCGGCGCGGCATAGGGTATACCGCGCCAGATATGCATGTTCTCTTCAGCGGTGCCGGATAGGGTGCCCTGCCGGGTTTTCACCAGCGGGGTAGACGGATTCTGCATGACCTGCTTCCTTTAACGACTCATGCCAGCAGAGTACTGATTTTACAGCAGACCGCAACGTCGTTTACTGCGCTCTTCCGCCTGTTGATAAAGAGCAAACTCATCATAGACCGGACAGCCCAGCGCCTCCTCAAAGGCCTGGCGGCTAGCGTTGCCGTGGCTGCGGGTCTGTATCTCGTTGCCCAGGTTAGACTGAAAAATCCCGGCGGCGCTGACCGGCAAAAAGTCTTCATAAATAATCGGTTGTGCGATGACCCAGCCGCGTTCAATCAGCGGCTGCGGATCGTCGCCCGGACGAAACGCCTGACGGTGCGCTTCGCCGGCGGGCGTCAGGCGATAGCGAAAGTACGCCAGCCCCTGCTGACGCAGCAGGAATTCGCTGTCCGGAAACGGGCTAAACACCTCCTGCAGATGACGCTGATGGGTGAGATTATCTTTGCCCACCCCCGCCTCGCCAAGCAGTCGGTCGTACAGGGCGCGGCCCTTCGGCGTTAGGGCGATACCGCGCTGCTCGATTTCGCCAAAGCGAGCCGTATGCGTGCCTCTATGCTCTCCGGCAAACATTACCGGCTCCTCAAGGGCCTTAAAGCTGGTCTGGCGCAGTAAAATGGGCACATCGCGGCGCGGCGGCCCTTCTATCAACGCCTTTGGCGCGATACCGCACTCGGGCATTAACGCCTGCACCCGGTCAATATCCAGGGTGCGCGGCGTCAGATGATTAATGTGGCAGCCGGGGAAACAGACCACATCGGCAATCAGCCGGTGCTCTTCATGCAGCGCGTGATAGGTTTCCTCATCGACGGTGGCGTGTCGATGCCAGCGAAAGGTTTCCAGCGCCTGTTGCACAAACTCGCGGGCCTCTGCGGCGGTAAACTCCCCTTTCTGTTCATGTAACGCGATCAGTTCACGACAGCGCGGCGTGAAGATATCGCGTCGGGAAAGGATATCCGCCGCCCGCTGACGCAAAGCTTCATTGGCGATAAGTTCAAGTCGCAGAAGCGAGGTAAAAACGCGAAACGGATTGCGCGCCAGCGCGGCGTCATCTATGGGGCGAAACGCGGTGGAGTGAACCGGTACGCCGGCCTGCGACAGATCGTAATAGCTGACGGGATACATTCCCATAATGGCAAACATGCGACGCAAGGTCGCCAGTTCCTCCGCCGTACCGACGCGGATCGCGCCGTGGCGTTCAACGTTCAGCCGCGCCAGTTCATCGGCGTTGGCCAGTTGTTCGTGCAGCGTCGGGTTATTCTCCAGTATGGCCAGGTTAACGTCGGCCACCAGCTCCAGTAGCGTCCCGTACTGCGGAACTTCCTGCTGGTACATCGCCGACATCGCCTGCGAAAAGCTTTCCCGAATCTCATCAGCCGTGATGGTGTTCGCCATGATGTCTTACCTCCAGTGAATTCTCCCTGGAGTGTAGGAAAGCTCTCTGCAGACGGCGGGAAGAATTTACAAACTGTGATGCCGGTAGCTGGCCGGTTTATTTTCACCCGCTCACTTCATAACCGCCGGTTATGTTAAACACCCTTTAATTTCACTTTAAATTAACAAAACATTTACACACACTGCGAGTGGCGACATTACAACAACATGCCTCTCTACCGATAATATGGAGTACCCTCATGAACGACAAATGGTCACCGCGCGAGGTCCTGCACCGCGACTACAGCAGCCATCCTCCCGCTTACGCCCCGGGCTATAAAACCAGCGTGCTGCGCTCGCCGCACAATGCGCTCATTTCCCTGCAGAATTCCCTTTCTGAAATCACCGGACCGGTGTTCAGCAGCGACGATCTCGGCGCGCTCGATAACGACCTGATCCTCAACTACGCCAAAGACGGCCTGCCGATTGGCGAAAGGATAATCGTCCACGGCTACGTTCGCGATGGATTTGGCCGACCAATGAAAAATACGCTGGTCGAAGTCTGGCAGGCCAACGCGGGCGGACGCTACCGGCATAAGAAAGATCAATACCTGGCGCCTATCGACCCGAACTTTGGCGGCTGCGGACGGGTGCTGACCGACGAAAACGGCTACTATTGTTTCCGCACCATCAAGCCCGGCCCCTATCCGTGGCGCAACCAGGTAAGCGACTGGCGTCCGGCGCATATTCACTTTTCGCTCTCCGGCGATGCCTGGGCACAGCGCCTGATCACGCAGATGTATTTCGAAGGCGATCCGCTGATTAAACAGTGCCCTATCGTCAAAACCATCAATAACGATGATGCCATCAGGACGTTAATCGCCGAGCTGGATACCCATGCCGCCGTACCGCTGGACTCTCTGGCTTACCGTTTTGATCTCGTGCTGCGCGGCCATCGCGCAACGCTGTTTGAAAACCGCACGCAGGGGGCCGCCCGATGAAAGATTATTTACCTGAAACCGCATCACAAACCGCCGGCCCTTATGTGCATATCGGCCTCGCGCCGGACGCCGCCGGTTTCCATATCTTTGAGAAAAATTTTGGCCCGACGCTGACAACGGCAGATACCGAGGGCGAACGCATTACTATCGAAGGCAGAGTCATCGACGGCTCCGGCACGCCGGTGCGCGATGTGCTGCTGGAAATCTGGCAGGCCAACGCCGCCGGGCGCTATAACCATCCCGACGACCGACAGCAGGGCAAGAAGCTGGATGCGGCGTTTCGCGGCTGGGGACGCAGCTGCTCGGACTTCACCAGCGGCATCTGGCGCTTCGAAACCATTAAACCCGGGGCCGTGGTAGGTCGCGACGGGCGCACCATGGCGCCGCACGTCAATCTGTGGGTGGTCGCCCGCGGAATTAATATTGGCCTCAACACGCGGATGTACTTTTCCGACGAGCAGGATGCCAACCAGGTCGACCCGGTGCTGAATCTGATTGAGTGGGAAGTGCGTCGCCAGACCCTCATCGCGCAGCGCGAGGTCCGCGGCGCGGAGATCGTGTATCGCTTCGATATTCACCTGCAGGGCGAAAACGAAACCGTCTTCTTCGATATCTGAGTTTTTTCTTCTTTTCCGCCCCTGCCGGTCAGGGGCGACGCTATATGGCAAACTCAATAAAATCAACTTGTAAAATAATAATATAAAATGTTAATAATATTTTGCTATGAAGTTAACAATTTTAATCGCCCTTACTTGTCACTGGGACGCCTCTGTTTTTAACATTGATTATGCAAAAAAATGGTCTTTTCAGTCAGCGCATTCGCTTGCGCCATCTACATACTTTCGTGGCCGTCGCTCAACAGGGAACTCTTGGGCGTGCGGCTGAAACCTTAAATCTGAGTCAACCGGCTTTATCCAAAACGCTAAACGAACTGGAGCAGCTGACCGGTACCCGGCTGTTTGAGCGTGGACGCCTCGGCGCGCAGCTCACGCTGGTCGGCGAACAGTTTCTCACCCACGCGGTTAAAGTGCTCGACGCGCTCAATACCGCGGGACAGGCGCTAAACCGTAAAGAAGGCCTCAACAGCGATATCGTGCGCATCGGGGCGCTCCCCACCGCCGCGCTGGGGATCCTGCCCTCGGTGATCGGCCAGTTCCATCAGCAGCAAAAAGATATCACCCTGCAGGTGGCGACCATGAATAACACCATGCTGCTGGCCGGACTAAAATCGGGAGAAATCGATATCGGTATCGGACGGATGTCCGATCCGGAGTTGATGAGCGGGTTGAACTATGAACTGCTGTTTCTCGAATCCCTGAAGCTGGTGGTTCGTCCGGGGCATCCGCTGCTGCAGGAAACGGTTACGCTGAGTCGGGTCATGGAGTGGCCGGTGGTGGTTTCGCCCAAAGGTACGCTGCCGCGACAGAACGCCGAAACTCTGCTGCAAAGCCAGGGCTGCAAAATTCCGTCTGGCTGCATCGAGACGCTGTCGGCTTCCCTGTCGCGCCAGCTCACCGTCGATTACGACTACGTCTGGTTTGTCCCCTCCGGCGCGGTCAAAGACGACCTGCGCCGTGGGCTGCTGGCCGCGCTGCCGGTGCCCACCCAGGGCGCGGGCGAACCGATAGGTATTCTCACCCGGGTGGACGCCACGCTCACCGCGGGAACACAAACCCTGCTGAGCGCCATTCGTAAATCGATGCCCGTCTGATCGCCCTCTCCCCGACCGTTACCCGCGTCGGGGAGATCTGACCGCCAGATTTCCTTTTCGCACCCACCATATTCACCACAATAATCAATTAGTGCGAAATCATTCATTAACAATTGCGTAAATTTCTTTAACAGATCTATCATAGCCATGATTTCACCAAATGGTTCACTCGAAATCAATAACAGTAAAAAACCTGCTTTTATGAAGGTCGGCATCGCTTCATTCAAAAGCCTTCACTTGAGAAATTGATTCATCTGGTTCACACCTGTTCAGGAGTGGTTAAGGAGAAAAAATGGCAACTGGCAACGCGCCGCGAGGATTCCCCCGGGTCCTGCAGTGGCTTCTCGCCGGGCTGATGCTGATCATCGGCCTGGCTATCGGTATTCTTGGTGCAAAGCTCGCCTCCGTTGGCGGGACCTTCTATTTTGCGATTATGGGCCTGGTGATGGTTATCGCCGCGGTGCTCATTTTCCGCAGCCGTCGCGGCGGTATCACACTGTACGCGATAGCGTTTATCGCCTCGATCGTCTGGGCCATTAGCGATGCCGGCTGGACCTACTGGCCGCTGTTCTCGCGCCTGTTCGCGCTCGGCGTACTGGCCTTCCTTGCCGCGCTGGTCTGGCCGTTTCTCTCCCGGCAGCCGGCAAAAAAAGGGCCGGCGTTTGGCCTGGCAGCGGTGCTGGCGGTGGTACTGTTGGTTAGTTTCGGCTGGATGTTTAAATCCCAGCCGCTGGTCAGCGCCAGCGAGGCGGTGCCGGTTAAACCGGTCGCCGCGGGCGAGCAGCAGAAAAACTGGGCGCACTGGGGCAACACCACCCACGGCGACCGTTTCGCCGCCCTCGACCAGATTAACAAACAGAACGTTGACCAGCTGCAGGTTGCCTGGGTCGCCCACACCGGGGATATCCCGCAGAGCAACGGCTCCGGCGCGGAAGACCAGAATACGCCGCTGCAAATTGGCGATACGCTTTACGTCTGTACGCCCTACAGCAAGGTGCTGGCGCTGGATGTCGATAGCGGTAAAGAGAAATGGCGCTATGATTCAAAAGCTACCGCGCCGAACTGGCAGCGCTGCCGCGGCTTAGGCTATTACGAAGAGAGCCAGGCCCAGGTTTCCCCTGCCGCCGACGCGCAGCCGGCCGCCTGCTCCCGCCGCCTGTTCCTGCCAACCACCGACGCCCGTCTGATCGCTATTGATGCCGATAACGGTAAACTGTGCGACGCCTTCGGCGACCACGGTATTGTGGACCTGAGCGTTGGCATGGGGGAAATCAAAGCGGGTTACTACCAGCAGACCTCCACGCCGCTGGTGGCGGGTAACGTGGTCGTGGTTGGCGGTCGCGTGGCGGATAACTTCTCCACCGGCGAACCCCCGGGCGTCGTTCGCGCCTATGATGTTCATACCGGCAAACTGGCGTGGGCATGGGATCCGGGCAACCCGAACCTGACCGGCGAACCGCCGGCAGGACAGACCTACACCCGCGGTACGCCGAACGTCTGGTCGGCCATGTCCTATGACGCGAAGCTGAATCTGATTTATCTGCCGACCGGTAACGCGACGCCGGACTTCTTTGGCGGCGAACGTACCGCGCTGGACGATAAATACAGTTCCTCCATCGTGGCCGTTGACGCCACGACCGGCAAGGTACGCTGGCATTATCAGACCACCCATCACGATCTCTGGGATTTCGACCTGCCTTCCCAGCCGCTGCTGTACGATCTGCCTGACGGTAAAGGCGGCACCACGCCGGTGCTGGTGCAAACCAGCAAGCAGGGCATGATCTTTATGCTGAACCGCGCCACCGGTGAACCGGTCGCCAAGGTTGAGGAACGTCCTGTCCCGGCGGGCAACGTCAAGGGCGAGCGCTACTCGCCGACCCAGCCCTACTCCGTCGGCATGCCAATGATCGGCAACGAGACGCTGACCGAGTCGGATATGTGGGGCGCGACGCCTGTCGACCTGCTGCTGTGCCGCATCCAGTTTAAAGAGATGCGTCACCAGGGCGTCTTCACCCCGCCGGGCGAGGATCGTTCGCTGCAGTATCCCGGCTCGCTGGGCGGGATGAACTGGGGCAGCGTGTCGGTTGACCCGAATAACAGCCTGATGTTCGTCAATGATATGCGCCTTGGCCTCGCCAACTATATGGTGCCGCGCGCCAAAGTGGCGAAGGACGCCAGCGGTATCGAAATGGGGATTGTGCCGATGGAGGGCACGCCGTTCGGCGCCATGCGCGAACGTTTCCTGTCTCCGCTGGGCATTCCGTGCCAGAAACCACCGTTCGGCACTATGTCAGCGGTCGATCTGAAAACCGGCAAACTGGTGTGGCAGGTTCCGGTGGGCACCGTTGAGGACACCGGCCCGCTGGGGATCCGCATGCATATGCCAATCCCTATCGGTATGCCGACGCTGGGCGCCTCGTTATCAACCCAGTCCGGCCTGCTGTTCTTCGCGGGCACCCAGGACTTCTACCTGCGCGCGTTTGATACCGCCAACGGGAAAGAGATCTGGAAATCGCGTCTGCCGGTCGGCAGCCAGTCCGGCCCGATGACCTACGTATCGCCGAAAACCGGCAAACAGTACATCATCATCAACGCGGGCGGCGCTCGCCAGTCGCCGGACCGCGGCGATTATATTATCGCTTACGCGCTTGCGCAGCAGAAGTAACCACCAGGGCCCCAAAACGGGGCCCTTTTTGCGGCCCGGGAACCGCCCGGTGGCGGCTGGCGCGAAAGCAAAATCATCTTCTCCCCCCTAAGCAAGCCATTTTCATTCAGCCATGTTACTATTGCGAATGGTTATCAATAATAACAACTGAACAAGGATAATGGATGAAAAGTTCACCCTGCCGCCTGCTCGCAGGCACCTTCATATTAGCCGCCGCCTCGGCTCAGGCGTTAAAAGCCCCGGAAGTGGACCTGCGCGATCCGACGATTTGGGAAGAGAAAGCCGCGTCTCCGCTCACCGCCAGCCCACAGCCCTGCGAGGTGTTCAGCGGGCCGCACTGCGCGGTCTGGGAAGATGAGAAATCGGATATTCAACGTGAACGGGAGCGGCGGGAACAGCGGCGATGGCAGAATGGTTATGAAAACCTGCGGCGGGAGTAATCCCTCTTAAACGATAACCCGGGCATGCCCGGGTTATTTTTCACCAGGAAAATCAATTCTCGCCGAAATGAATGACGGTACGAATGGATTTACCTTCATGCATCAGATCAAACGCTTCGTTGATTTGATCCAGCGGCATACGGTGGGTAATAAACGGATCGAGGCGAATTTTCCCCGCCATCGCCTCTTCAACCATTCCCGGCAGCTGGGTACGCCCTTTCACGCCGCCGAACGCGGAGCCGCGCCAGACGCGCCCGGTGACCAGCTGGAATGGGCGGGTTTTAATCTCCTGGCCCGCGCCGGCAACGCCGATGATGACGCTTTCGCCCCAGCCTTTGTGGCAGCACTCCAGCGCCGCGCGCATCACGTTGACGTTACCGATACACTCGAAGCTAAAGTCGACGCCGCCGTCGGTGAGTTCAACAATCACATCCTGCACCGGCTTATCGTAATCATTCGGGTTGATAAAGTCGGTCGCGCCCATCTCTTTCGCGAGGGTGAATTTTTCCGGGTTGGTATCCACCGCCAGAATGCGCCCGGCTTTCGCCTGTACCGCGCCCTGGATCACCGCCAGGCCGATCCCGCCGAGGCCGAAGACGGCGACGGTATCGCCCTCTTTTACTTTCGCCGTATTGTGCACCGCGCCGATGCCGGTAGTGACGCCGCAGCCCAGCAGGCAGACTTTATCCAGCGGCGCCTGCGGGTTCACTTTTGCCAGCGAAATTTCGGCCACTACGGTGTATTCGCTGAAGGTGCTGGTCCCCATATAGTGATAAATCGGTTCACCGTTATAGGAGAAACGGGTGGTGCCGTCCGGCATCAGGCCTTTACCCTGAGTAGCGCGCACCGCCTGGCAGAGGTTAGTTTTGCCGGATTTACAGAACTTACACTCGCGGCATTCGGCGGTATACAGAGGAATAACGTGGTCGCCCGGCTGCAGGCTGGTCACGCCTTCCCCCACTTCAACGACAATCCCGCCGCCTTCATGGCCCAGTACCGCCGGGAAAACGCCTTCCGGATCGTCGCCTGAGAGGGTAAAGGCATCGGTGTGGCATACGCCGGTATGGGTGATTTTGACCAGCACTTCGCCTTTTTTTGGCGGCGCGACGTCAATCTCAACGATTGAAAGCGGCTGGCCTGGGCCAAACGCGACGGCTGCACGTGATTTCATATCTCTCTTCCTCGTGGTGATTTTATTTTAAATAGGACCGTAGCAGATGCCCGACTTCCGCCATTCTGGCGGCGCGCTGGTCTGGCGTCGTTTCGCCGCTGACCAGTTCATCCTGCAGATGAATTTCAACCATCTCTCCCATCAGGCCGTTGGCGGCGCCGCGAATTGAGGCGATTTGTTGCAGAATGGTCATACAGGGTTCGCCGGATTCCAGCGCCCGCTCGAGCGCTTCAACCTGGCCACGGATGCGCCTTACCCGACTGAGGGCACGCTTTTTATCTTCAGGTGAATGTGGCATGGTGACGCCCTCCATATCATATAGGGGGGTATACTATATTTATTGTTGCCATGAGGCAAATGGCTTCGCCGCTTTAACCGTAGCATAGCGGCGAGAATTTGCGCTTAGCGGAAGTTGAGGCCCCCGAAGAATGAGACAAAAAAACCCGCCGAAGCGGGTTTATCGAGGTTTAACGCCTGCGAGGCATCATCCTCAGCAGCGTGTTATCTTTCCAGAAGTAGTGGTGCAACAGCGCCGCCAGCGCGTGCAGGCCAATGATAAAGTAGCCGGTATTGGCCAGCAGCTCGTGCCACGCTTTCAGGGTATCCACCAGCTCAAAGTTGCTTTCCGCCGCGTGCGGCATGGTCAGGCCAAACGCGAACCACGGGTTACCGCGGTAGTACATCATGACCATGCCGATGGCCGGCAGCGCGATAAACAGCAGATAGATAACCAGATGCCCCAGATGCGCGAAGCCGGTCATCATCGGCGACGGCTTAGGCACAATTGGCGGCGCCGGAGATTTGAGACGCACCAACAGGCGCACCACCATCAGAACAAAAATAGAAATCCCGCAGGAGACGTGAATCATATTGATGACGGGCCGCGCGCTGCGGGGGAAAAAGCCCCGCAGCTCCATCGCCGCGTAAGCGCCTATCACTAAAAGAAACACCAGCCAGTGGATGCCAATTTGCAGGCCAGAATATTTATCGCGCATGAGAAACCCTTAATAAAACGGTGATATCGCCAACATAAACACCTTTTATTAAAAATTCATTAACTTTTACGTACTTATAAAAAAACAATTGTCGGTTTCACGCATTTAATGCAAAAGCGGCGAGTTATCCCCGGCGCAGGAATACGGGGAACGTATACCTCGGCCTTGACGCTGTATATAATCACAGTACAATACTCCCTGCTATTACCATAAACGGGATAAAAAATGTTCGTAGAGCTGATTTATGACAAAAGAAATTTCGAGGGATTGGCCGGCGCTAAAGAGATCATTCTTAATGAACTGACGAAGCGAGTGCATCGCATTTTTCCCGATGCCGACGTCCGCGTTAAGCCGATGATGACCCTGGCCTCCATCAATACTGACGCCAGCAAGCACGAGAAGGAGCAGATCAGCCGCGCCGTGCAGGAGATGTTCGAAGAAGCCGATATGTGGATGCAGGAAGATTAACGGACGAGTGTTGAGGAAACGATGAACACTTTCAGCATAATAGCCATCCCCCTCTTTGCCGCAGCGGTGGTGATGTTGACGTTGGGGGCGACCCGGAAAAACCGTGCCTGCGCTATCGTCGGCGGCGTTTTGATGGCCGCGACCGTGGTTAACGCGGTGACCGGCATGGCGCTACAGGGCGGGTAACAGAATGAGTTTTGTTTGGTACATGGCGCTGATATGCATTGTGATAGCGTATCTTATGATGACCTTCCTCCCCGTTTAATCCCGGGTTTTCGCCTACCCGGGCTTCTTCTACCGGCGGGATCATACCCCCTTGCGCACCAGCGTTGCCGCCTGCATAAAAATCTCGTCCTCGACGCCATCCCCCTTCTGTCTGCCCAGCCTCACCAGTTCTTCAACAATGCTTTCCCGGTTGATTGGCCTCTGGCCAGAGACCAGGCCAATAACCGCCGCGCCAATGGCAAGACCAATCAGCCCCGTTTGCTCTTCTTTGTTCTTCATCGTTCCGCTCCGTTATGCCCGAAAAAAGTTTAGCAGCCGCATCAGCGACTGCAACCCGGGCCTCCACGGGGGTTGATACCCGCGGAATCGTCTTCAAAAGCAGTACGGATTCCGGGTCAGGCAAAGCCTGTCTCCGGCTCGTTAGCCCGTTGAGGGACGCTAAAAAGTGTGAAGTTGATCAAAAACAACAAAATGACGGGCCGAGAGGCGTATTGGTATTACGTCCGCGCCGGGGGCAGCCCGGCGCGAGAAGCGATTGTTACCACCCGATGATTAAAAGGAGAAATCAGCATGATCACTTACGATCGTAACCGCAATCCTATTACTAACGGCAGCCAGGTGATGATTAACGGGACGGGTAAAACCGGTAAAATTATCGCTATCCACGCGACGGGCTTAACGCCAGCCCAGCTGCGCCGTAATAAGACAGTCGAAGTGGAAGGGACGGAAGGTAAGTTCGAGCCCGTTGAACTGATCCGCCTTGGTCTCCACTAAGGAAGCGCAAGCCGCCGCGGCATCAGCCAGACGCCGAATATCGGCTGGCGACGCCGGGCGGTTCCCTACCGGCGCTCGGCGCCATGGCTGGTCTTCGCCTGATACATGCGCCGGTCCGCCACCGCAACGATCTCATTGAGGCTATGATGCGTTGCAGGGTCGTATTCAACGCAGCCCCAGGAAAAGGCCAGCTGCCACGGATTGCCCGCCTGTTGATTATATTCAGCAACGTTATTGCTTAGCTGCGCCATCGCGATGCCCGCCGCCTGCTGGGCAGTATTAGCAAGCAGGATAATAAACTCATCTCCGCCCTGCCTGGCAATGATATCCGACTCCCGGAAGGTGGCTTTCATCAAATCAGCCATCGCCGTCAGGGCTTTATCCCCCTGTTCATGACCCCAGGTATCGTTAATCAGCTTAAAGCGATCGAGATCGATAAATACGAGGCTCGCCGGTTCATTGCGCCGCCTGGCCGTCAGCAGCGCGTACTCCGCTAACGACATAAAACCCCGGCGGTTGAACAGCCCCGTCAGCTCATCGGCGGTCGCCGCGTCGAGCACCTTGAATTCATCTTCAACGATGGCGGCCAGGTCGCTTAATATTTGTATCTCATGCACGGAAAAGGCGCGCGGCTTGTGGTCCATCAGGCAGAACGCGCCGACCGTCGCGCCGTCAGGCAGCTGTACCGGGTATCCGGCATAAAAGCGGATAAAAGGCGCTTCCGTGACCAGCGGGTTATCGTGAAAGCGCAGATCCTGCTGCAGGTCATTAACGATTAAAGGGTCGGTCTGCAGGATAGTATGCGCGCAGAACGTGATATCCCTCGGCAGGGTATCGACTTCAAGTCCGGCGCAGGATTTTACATGCAGGGTATTTTCTCCCACGAGGCTAACCGACGCCACCGGCAGATCGTAGAGCGTACGCGCAAGCCGGGTCAGGCGATCGAAACGCTCTTCTTTTCCGCTATTAAGTAATCCGGATGCCCGCAGCGATTGCAGGCGACGCAGTTCATCGGGATGGAGTCCGGCTAATTTCAATTTTTCTCTCTTACGTTATCAGGATAGATGACGCTGCGCTTATCACTGAAGCGCGCATCAGGCTGTTAACAGACGATTCACATTTGTTGTCTCATGAGTTAAGCATATTTCGCTGACTCGTCAAACGAGACATCAGGTTCGTTCCGTCGCGGCCCACTCCCTCAGCCTCTCTTTCAGCCACTGGCTCGCGCCGCGCTGCCCGCTCCGCTTGTGGGAATAGATTTTCACTTCAAACGGCGGAACCTCAAACGGTAATTCAAAGACCTTCAGCGTCGCCGCGTCAGTCATTTTTGCCGCGGCAGAGCGCGGTATCGCCATAAGCAGTTCACTTTGCGCAATAATAGCTGGCGCGCTCAGCATAGAGGGGGTTTTGATGGTGATATGCCGCGAGAAGCCCATTTTCGCAAGCTGCACGTCGAGAACGCCCTGGCTTTCATTCCACGGGGTGACTACCAGATGCTGTGCTGCCAGGTAGTCCGTCAGCGTGAGCCGGGATCGCCTGGCGCTGCTTATCGCAACATAATCATCTTTCAGCCAGCAAATCTCATCCAGCTCCGGATGCTCTGCTTCATCCAGCGCGCTAAATCCCAGCGCTAAATCCACCTCGCCGGCCAGCAGTTCCGTCAGCGCCGGGCTGTGCGGCAGATAGCGCAGTTCGAAACGCAGGCCTGGCGCCTGTTGCTGTAGCCTGGGCATCAGCGTCGGGAAAACGCACTGCGCGGTGAAGTCCGTGATCGCTATCTGTAGGCAGTCGGTACTGGCTGAGGCAACAAACTTCGGCTGCGGAGTAAGCTCCTGATCTAAAAACTTGAGCGCCGAAGCGATGGAAGGCGCGAGCTGGGTGGCGTATACGCTGGGGCACATACGATGACCTTCGCGATAGAAAAGCGGGTCGTTGAGCGCGGCGCGCAGTCTGGATAGCGCGTGGCTTAACGCTGATGTGCTCATCGCCAGCTCTTCCGCCGCCAGGCGCACCGAACGATAGCGGTAGACCGCCTCAAATACCGGCAGCAGATTCAAATCAAGACGGCGAAGCGCAGGATGCATAATATTCATCATTGGGTGATTTCATTGCACTTAATTCTTCTAACCTTAACGTTTATGCTTGGCGGTATCAAACTCACGATGGCACAACAGGTACTCCAATGAATATGACCATTCGTCAGGCCCGCCCGGCGGACGCAAAAGCAATTTATGACATGATTTACGAGCTTGCGGTTTATGAAAAAGCGCCGGAGCAGGTGGTCACCACGGTAGATGAAATCCAGGCATCGCTTTTCGCCAGCGACAGCAAAACGGAAGCGCTAATCTGCGAGATTGACAATAAGGTTGCCGGGTACGCGGTGTTCTTCACCAGCTATTCCACCTGGCTCGGTCGAAACGGCATCTATATGGAAGATCTGTACGTCACTCCCGAATTTCGCGGTCGCGGCGCTGGAAAAGCGCTATTGCGAACCATCGCTCAGCTGGCGGTAAAAAGAGAGTGCGGTCGCCTGGAGTGGAGCGTGCTCGACTGGAACCAGCCGGCCATTGATTTTTATCTGAGCATTGGCGCCGTTGCGCAAAGTGAGTGGGTTCGCTATCGCCTTGACGGCGCCGCGCTTGCCGCTTTTGCTGAACGGGGCGGGAACGCCGAATAATCGGCCACCCGGCGGGCCCTTCCCGGGCCCATCTTTTCAACCCCTTGCCAATATGCCCGCGGCGTATAAAGCTGAAACAAAAAATTATTAACCCTTAACGCCCCGCCCACAACCCGCCGAATTTATTCACTTTTCCGTACGCGTTTTTATCAGCATTTAACGGCGCCGGAAAAATCGTTGGTTGCCCTATTCCGCCAGCTGAACTAAGCCTGGAGAAGTTTTCACCTGACAGTTCAACTGACCTGGAGATTCTTCATGAGTAAACTCGGGATTAATGGATTTGGGCGTATTGGACGTTTAGTACTGCGCCGATTACTGGAGGTTAATAGTCCTTTAGAGGTCGTCGCCATCAACGACCTCACCTCCCCCAAGGTACTGGCCTACCTGCTTAAGCATGATTCTAACTACGGACCATTCCCGTGGAGCGTCGATTTTACTGAAGATGCGCTTATCGTTGACGGCAAAAAAATTACCGTTTATGCCGAAAAAGAGGCTCAGCATATTCCGTGGAAAGCGGTCGGTGCCGAGCTGATTGTCGAGTGTACGGGTTTTTATACCTCCGCGGAAAAAGCGCAAGCTCATCTGACCGCCGGCGCTAAAAAAGTGCTTATCTCCGCGCCCGCTGGCGATATGAAAACCATTGTCTATAACGTTAACGACGACACGCTGGAGGCAAACGATACGATTATTTCCGTGGCCTCCTGCACCACCAACTGCCTGGCGCCGATGGCGAAAGTGCTGAATGACGCCTTTGGTATTAAGGTGGGAACCATGACCACCATTCACGCCTATACCGGTACGCAATCGCTGGTTGACGGCCCGCGCGGCAAAGATCTACGCGCTTCCCGCGCGGCGGCGGAAAATATCATTCCGCATACAACCGGGGCGGCGAAAGCCATCGGGCTGGTTATTCCAGCGCTTAGCGGCAAGCTGAAGGGCCACGCCCAGCGCGTGCCGACGAAAACCGGGTCGGTGACTGAGCTGGTGTCGGTGCTGGAGAAAAAGGTCTCCGCCGAAGAAGTCAATCAGGCGATGAAAAACGCGGCGACGAACAACGAATCATTCGGTTACACCGAAGAGGAGATCGTCTCGTCGGACGTGATTGGCAGCCATTTCGGTTCCATTTATGACGCCACGCAGCTGGAGATTGCCGAGGTTGGCGATCTCCAGCTGGTGAAAACCGTCTCCTGGTACGATAACGAGTATGGCTTCGTTACCCAGCTTATCCGCGTACTGGATAAGTTCGCCAAATAAATCCCGGGGGCGGCTGACGCCTTGCCCAGGCTACAGGTACGTGCGGCCTGCGTTTGGGTAGCCCGGGTAAGGCGTCAGCCGCGACCCGGGAGGCGGTCTGCGGGCCGGGTAGCCCGGACAGATGCGCAGCATCGCCTCCGGGAAGCCCACCTGTCTTCTGCTGACTCAGGCCTGCAGATAGACCACCTGGGTTTGCAGATACTCATTCAGACCATGACGCCCGTCGGCGCCGCCGATGCCCGATTTACGCCATCCGGCATGGAAACCCTGCATCGCTTCGAAGTTCTCGCGGTTAATATAGGTTTCACCAAACTTCAACCCTTTGATCGCCTTCATCGCGACGTTCAAATCGCGGGTATAGATTGACGACGTCAGCCCGTAATCGCTATCGTTGGCCATCGCCAGCGCCTCTTCAAGGGTATCAAACGCCACCACCGGCAGCACCGGGCCGAACGTCTCTTCATGCACGATATCCATCTCCTGGCGCACGTCCAGCAGCAGCGTCGGCGGATAGAAATAGCCCTTACCCGTCACCGCTTTCCCACCCAGGACGACGCGCGCGCCCTGGGCCACCGCTTTCGCCACCTTCTGCTCCACGCGCTCCAGCGCGGCTGCGTTAATCAACGGTCCCATTGCGATATCGTCGCGAGACGCCGGATCGCCAAACTGCACCGCCTTCAGCGCTTCGCCCAGACGGTTAACGAAGCGATCGTAAATGCCCTTTTGCACATATACGCGCTCAACGCAGTTACACACCTGCCCGCTATTAATTACGCGAGAATCCACCACTGCCTTAACCGCCAGCTCAAGATCCGCATCGTCCATCACGATAGCGGGCGCTTTACCGCCCAGCTCCAGACACACTTTGGTGATGTTTTTCGCCGCCGCGGCCATAACCTTCTCGCCCGCGGCGACGCTGCCGGTCATGCTGACCATCGCCACTTTCGGATTGCTCGCCAGCTCCTGGCCCACGGTTTCGCCGCGCCCCAGCACCAGGTTAAAGACCCCTTTCGGCAGGCCGATATCATGGACGATTTGCGCAAAAGCGATGGCGTTATTCGGCGTAAATTCACTCGGTTTAATCACGATGGTATTACCGGTAATGAGCGCCGGCGCCAGCTTGCGGGCAATCAGGAAGAACGGAAAATTCCACGGCAGAATGCCGGTGGTCACGCCCAGCGCGCGCTTGAATACCAGAATATTTTCCCCCGGCCGGTCGCTCTGTACAATTTCACCTTCATAACGGCGCGCCCATTCGGCCATATAATCCAGATAATCGGCGGTAAAGGAGACCTCCACCGCGGCCAGCTGCTGTATTTTTCCGCCCTCGGCGACGATCAGCGCGGCGATCTCCTCGGCCCGCTCGCGGATACCGGCAGCGATTTTGCGCAGCCACCCCGCTCGTTCAATCGCCGGCAGGGCTTCCCAGCCCGGCTGCGCGCGCTCAGCGGCCAGAATCGCGCGCCGGGCATCTTCCGCGCTGCCGTCGGGAATACGCGAAAGCAGCGCTTCCGTCGCCGGATTGATCACATCAATCCATGCATCACCGCGGCCGGGTTCAAACTGGCCGTCAATATACATAGGGTGTTGAACGGGTGCTGTCATGGTCTGCTCCTCAGGATTATTGTTTTTAACAGGTGAACTAGATGTTAAAAATTATCGCCCCTCAGGCAAAGGGACAGCATGAGCGCTTGTTTTTGTGAGATATTTCATAAAAACGGAGCAATCCGGGGCGTAAAAAATCACAATTCAATAACAGATGATGCCCGTTTGCGATATCGCTAACGCAAACGGGCAGGATGAGAGTTACCGGCTAATAGGTCCTGCGTTCGAAGGGGAAATGCGGGCTGGCTATCATGGCATGCCGCGCCATTCCCTAAGCCAGCTGACGCGCGCTTAGCGCATCGGAGAGCAGGCGGTCGTCGCGCAGCGTCTGCCACGCCTGAGCGATGTGCGGCGGAATATCCACATGAGCGATAAATCCCTTACCCAGGGGGCCGTAGCCCTGCGGGTTATCCGCCAGCCGCGGCAGTTCACCGAGGATTAGCGCCAGATAGCGCCCCACCGGCCACAGACCCGCCTCTTTCCCGCTGAACGTGACGCCGTCACGCCCGTTACACAACACCGGTGAACAGCCCGGCGCGCTGTACCACGTCGGCGCACGCGGGTCGTCTTGCCAGACGCGGGCAAATGTCGCCATCGTTCGCCGCTGCATGGTCGGATCCTGAACCACCACGCCCGTACGGTGCGCAATGCCGTTGTGCTCCAGCATTTGCCGGGTAAAGCGCGCGTTCTCGCCGCAGTTGGTGGAGCGGTCTTCCACCACGATTCGTTGGCGCGGAATCGCCCAGAACTGATGGGCAATGTCGGCCAGAATATGCGCCTCGGCGCGATCGTCTACCGGAATGGTGCGGTAGCGCGGGTCATTCAACACCGACTGGTATAAAAACGAGGTGGAGTGGCCGATACCGCCGCTGATCAGCAGAGGAACGGCGTGATGCGCTGCCAGCCGGCAGGCGAAATCAATGGTCGGGATCACCGCATTGCCTGCCAGCACCACCAGCTCTATTTGCGGATCCTGCGGTAAATCATCCTGCGCCAGCCAGGCCCCCAGCTGGTTCGCCGCGGCCAGTACCGCCTCCGGCAGCGATGGAAAATGCTCTGACATGTTCTCTCCTTTTAGCGTTCTTAGCCTGACATTATCGGCCACCATCTTAGACGGTACAGCGTACTTTGGGGTAATAAAGTGCGAACAGAACACCCACGCCCGTTATGCAACAAAGTCAACACATATACATAGCGTTTTATTCACTTTTTGAAGAGGGTCAAGATTCTGATAAATAGAGATAAAGGGTCACAACTACGGCTTTAATGCACAAAGGTGCATATTCATCCATTGATGGCCTTGTTTTCCGTTTTTTTATTCATAAAAAGCCGAACCCCAGCCGCAACGACAGCATATTCTGCATTTTTGCCAAATACCGTCCCATTAAATTGGTGATAACATTCTCGTTACAGAGTTTATAGCTGTACCTTTCCACGGTTAACAAAATAATTATCACTGCGAAACAGGACTCTTATGGAAAAGTTATCTTACGCTTCTGAAAGTAGTACATCTCCATGGACCACCTACCTGCGTCAAATCGATCGCGTTGCGCCCTATCTCGGCGATCTCGCCTACTGGATCGAAACCCTGCGCCATCCGAAACGCGCGCTGATCGTTGATATTCCGGTACAAATGGATGATGGCACTATCCGCCACTTCGAAGGCTACCGCGTTCAGCACAACCTCTCGCGTGGACCGGGTAAAGGCGGCGTGCGCTACCATCCGGATGTCGATTTGAATGAAGTGATGGCGCTTTCAGCCTGGATGACCATCAAGTGTGCGGCAGTCAATATTCCCTACGGCGGCGCCAAGGGCGGTATCCGCGTCGATCCGTTCTCATTATCAGAAGGTGAACTGGAACGTTTGACCCGTCGTTATACCAGCGAGATCGGCATTATCATCGGGCCGCAAAAAGATATTCCGGCGCCGGACGTTGGTACCAACGGTAAAGTGATGGCCTGGATGATGGATACTTACTCCATGAACCACGGCACCACCATCACCGGCGTGGTCACCGGCAAGCCTATTCACCTCGGCGGTTCGCTGGGCCGTGAAAAAGCCACCGGCCGCGGCGTATTCGTCACCGGTCGCGAAGTGGCTCGCCGCAGCGGTATCGAAATCGAGGGCGCCAAAGTCGCGCTGCAGGGTTTTGGTAACGTGGGCAGCGAAGCGGCCCGCCTGTTCGCGGGCGTCGGCGCGCGGATTGTGGTGATTCAGGACCACACCGCCACGCTGTATAACGAGGGCGGCATTGATATGGCCGCGCTGACCGCATGGCAGGCGGAGAACAAGCAAATTGCCGGCTTCCCGGGCGCCCGCGAAATTGACAAAGAAGCGTTCTGGACGACGCCGATGGATATTCTGATCCCGGCGGCGCTGGAAGGTCAGATTACGCGCGAGCGCGCGGAAACCCTCAGCTGCAAACTGGTGCTTGAAGGCGCTAACGGCCCGACCTATCCGGAAGCGGACGACGTGCTGGCCGAGCGCGGCATCGTGGTGGTGCCGGACGTTATTTGTAATGCCGGCGGCGTCACCGTGAGCTACTTCGAATGGGTGCAGGATATGGCCAGCTTCTTCTGGAGCGAAGAAGAGATCAACGCCAAAATGGACCGTATCATGACCGATGCGATCGTTCACGTTTACGAAAAAGCGGTGGAAAAAGCGTGCTCTTTACGTACCGCCGCCTATATCGTGGCCTGTGAGCGAATTCTGATGGCGCGTAAAGATCGCGGTATTTATCCGGGATAATCCCCCTTCTCAGCCCGGTTAATGCCGGGCTGAGATCAGAACTCTCTTCCCCCCTCCCAAAGCATCTTCCACAATAAACGCACATACCGTTAACCTGTTTTTATCAATCAGGCTTGAATTCTCGTTCTGGTCAGGCAAAAATCATTAGAGCTCTAACGATATTGCAGACTGACCTATGGATAACCGACAGCTTAACTTTTCCCATCTTTTATATCTGACCGCCCACCACTGGCGCCTGGCGGTCAACCGTCGGCTCAAGGACCTCGGCATGAGCCAGGCCAGCTGGGTCGCCGTTTCCGCCATCGCGCGCAACGAAAAGCCGCTATCGCAAAGCGAGCTGGCCCAGGAGCTGGGCGTCGAAAGCGCAACTCTCGTACCGCTGCTCAACCGGCTGGTCGATCTCGGTCTGGTCGAGCGGGTGAAAACCGAACGCGACAAGCGTAAACGACTGCTGATCGCTACCGCCAAAGGCCTTGAGGTGTATCAGCAGGTGAAAACGGTGGCCGATAATTTGCGGGAGGAGATCCTTACCGCCATTACCCCCGAAGAGCAGCGGCAGACGCAGCGGGTACTGGAGAAGTTGCTGCGCGAGGTTGAGAAAAAATAATGCCGCGTCGTCACGCTAATCCCTATGTTCCTCACGACTGGGCCCCGCACGAAAAACCGGCGATCCTCGGCTCGCCGTCGACCCCCATCCACAGTACGCCAAAACGTATTGCCTACGGGATCGTCGGGCTGCTGGTCTGCCTGACGGGCGCGCTCGGCAACGCGGTGGTAACCGCCAATCTGCAGCTGTTGCAGGGTACCTTTGCCGCCTGGTCAACCGAGATTGCCTGGCTCCCGGCGGTCTACGTGATGACCAACGTCTCCATCAACCTGCTGCTGGTGAAGTTTCGCCAGCAGTTCGGCCTGCGCGCTTTTACCGAGGGTTTTCTCGTTCTCTACGTGCTGGTGACCTTTTTCCACCTGTTCGTTAACGACCTCAGTTCAGCGCTGATGGTGCGCGCCGCCCACGGAATGGTAGCCGCAGCGCTAAGCTCGCTGGGGATTTATTATCAGGTGCAGGCCTGGCCCGCCCGCCATCGGCTCAAAGCGCTGACCATCGGCATCACCGGTTCATCCCTGGCGATCCCGCTGGCGCGCCTGTTCTCAACCGAGCTGCTGCAAATCGACGAGTGGCGCGGGCTGTACTTCTTTGAGCTGGGGCTGGCGCTGGTGTCGCTGGCCTGCGTGATCGCCCTCAAGCTGCCGCCAAGCGATCGTAAAAAGGTGTTTGAGAAGAAAGACTTCATCACCTTCTTCCTGCTGGCGCCGGGGATGGCGCTGGTCACCGCGGTGCTGTCGCTGGGACGACTGGACTGGTGGTTTGAAGCGCCGTGGATCGGCTGGGCGCTGGCGGGCGCGGTGGTGCTGATTGTCTCCGCGATTGCCTTTGAGCATAACCGCAGCAACCCGCTGCTCAATATCAAATGGCTCTCCAGCGGCAGTATTCTGCGTCTCGGGCTGATTATGCTGCTGATCCGCATCGTGCTGGCGGAGCAGAATACCGGCGTTATCGGCTGGCTGCAGTACGTCGGTTTGCAGAATGAACAGATGACCAACCTGGCATGGTCAATTTTTGCCGGGATCGTCTGCGGCATCGTCGCCAGCTGCCTGACGCTCAACCCGCAGCGCCTCTACTGGCCCACCGCCACGGCGCTGGCGTTGATTATGGTTGCCTCGCTGCTCGACAGCCAGTCGACGATCCTCACGCGACCGGAGCAGCTGATGTTCAGCCAGTTTCTGCTGGGCTTCGGCAGCGCCTTTTTCCTCGCCCCGGCGATGCTGGCGGGGATTGGCGGCGTCATTGCCGACCAGCGCAACCTGGTGAGCTTCTCGGTGCTGTTCGGCATGAGCCAGAATATCGGCGGCCTGCTGGGTTCCGCTATTCTCGGCACCTTTCAGACCTGGCGGGAGAAGTTTCACTCCAGCCAGCTCGCCGACCAGCTTACCACGCTCAATCCGCTGATTACCGAGCGTTTGCAGCAGTACAGCCAGATGTATCAAAGCCAGATTGGCGACAGCACGTTGCTCAACGTTCAGGCCACCACGCTGCTGCAAAACGCCGCCACCCTGCAGGCCAATATTCTCGCTTACAATGATACCTATCTGCTGACGGCGGCGATTTCAGCCGCCACGCTGGTATGGGTTTTCTGGCGCTTAATAAGATTACGTATTACCGCTCGTATCGCGCTGAAGCGCGCGACGGGAAGCAAATAAAAATTTTCACTCTGGAGTTATTATGAGTCAGCAGGATGCGGCCAAACAGCAGGCCAATACCCGAAATAATATTCGCATCGTCTCTATTTTTACCGCCGCCGCCATTGGCATCGTTGGCGTACTGGTTATTCTCTACGCCTGGCAGCTGCCGCCGTTTACCCGAGAAAGCCAGTTTACCGATAACGCCTACGTTCGCGGGCAAACCACGTTTATCAGCCCGCAGGTCAACGGTTATATCACCGAGGTTAAGGTCCAGGATTTTAATCAGGTAAAAGCCGGCGACGTGCTGTTTCAAATCGACGACCGCATCTATAAGCAGCGCGTCCATCAGGCGGAAGCTCAGCTGGCGATGAAAGAGGCGGCGCTGAAGAACAATCAGCAGCAGCGTAAAAGCGCCGAAGCGGTCATCACCCGTAACGAAGCGGCGCTGCAAAACGCCCGCGCGCAGAATCTGAAAACCCAGGCGGATTTAAAACGCGTTCAGGAGCTGACCGCCGACGGCTCGTTATCGATTCGCGAACGCGATTCCGCCCGCGCCAGCGCGGCGCAGGGCACCGCGGATATCGAGCAGGCCAAAGCAACGCTGGAGATGTCGCGCCAGGATTTGCAATCAACCATCGTTAATCGTGACTCGCTGCTCGCCGACGTCGCCAATGCGAAAGCCGCGCTGGAGCTGGCGCAGATAGACCTGCAAAACACCCGTATTATCGCGCCGACGGACGGTCAGCTTGGGCAAATCTCCGTTCGCCTTGGCGCATACGTGACCGCCGGGACGCATTTGACCTCGCTGGTGCCGCCGCAGCACTGGCTGATCGCTAACCTGAAAGAGACCCAGTTGGCCCAGGTGCGCGTCGGACAGCCGGTGACCTTTACCGTGGATGCGCTGAACAGCGAGAAATTCACCGGTACGGTGCAGAGCATCTCCCCGGCGACCGGCGTGGAGTTCAGCGCTATTTCGCCGGATAACGCCACCGGTAACTTTGTCAAAATCGCCCAGCGCATTCCGGTACGCATCGCCGTTGATGAGGGGCAGAAAAACGGCCAGCGCCTGCGGCCGGGCATGTCGGTGCAGGTCACCATCGATACCCGCGCGGAGGAGCAGCAATGATCCGTCCGCTCGCTCTCGCCGTTATGCTTGCGCTGGCCGGCTGCCAGTCCGCCGACGTTCAACGGGCCGCGCCCGGGCTGCAGATCCCCGCCGCCTGGCGGGCGGATGTCGGCCCCTCCAGCCCGGTTGAGGGCGTGTGGTGGCGCAACTTCCACGACAGTACGCTCAATCTCTACGTTGACCAGGCGCTGCGCTACAACAGCGACGTGCTGATAGCCCGCGAACGGGT
This sequence comes from Klebsiella sp. CB_Kp196, assembly GCF_040061575.1. Classification (NCBI taxonomy): domain Bacteria; kingdom Pseudomonadati; phylum Pseudomonadota; class Gammaproteobacteria; order Enterobacterales; family Enterobacteriaceae; genus Klebsiella; species Klebsiella sp. CB_Kp196. The sequence goes on along the minus strand of NZ_JBEAFH010000038.1, from coordinate 8,711 downwards.
CAACGAGTACCAGGCGCGGGCTTACGCCGCCGATAGCAGCCTGTTTCCCTCCCTTGACGCCGGATTGACCGGCACCCGCGCGCGGTCACAGTCGGCCGCTACCGGCCTGCCGGTCCACAGTACGGTGTATAAAGGCGCGCTAACCGCCAGCTACGATGTTGATCTCTGGGGAGTAAACCGCAGCGCCGCCAGCGCGGCGCAAGCCAGCCTGGAGGCGCAAAAGGCGGCTGCCGCAGCGGCGAATCTGACCGTCGCCTCTTCGGTAGCGGCCGGCTATATCACCCTGCTCTCGCTGGATGAACAGCTGCGGGTGACGCAGCAAACGTTAAAATCGCGCGAAGATGCCTTCAACCTGGCGAAGCGCCAGTTTGAGACGGGCTATACCTCACGCCTGGAGCTGATGCAGGCGGACTCCGAACTGCGCTCCACGCGCGCGCAAATTCCGCCGCTGCGCCACCAAATCGCCCAGCAGGAAAATGCGCTCAGCCTTCTGCTCGGCGCCAATCCGGACGCCGTTAAGCGCAACGCGTTCGCGCAGCTGTCGCCGCTATCGCTACCTTCCCAGCTGCCGTCAACCCTGCTCAACCGCCGACCGGATATCGTTCAGGCCCAGCGTCAGCTGGTGGCCGCCGACGCCACCCTGGCGTCATCGCAGGCGCAGCTGCTGCCGTCCATTAACCTTACCGCCACCGGCAGCCTGCAGGATCGCACCCTGCCCGACCTGCTGGATAATCCGCTACGCTTATGGAGCCTCGGCGGCAGCATTCTGGCGCCGCTGCTCAACCGCCAGGCGCTGAATGCCCAGGTGGACGTTTCGATGGCCCAGCGCAATCAGGCGCTGTTTAGCTATGAGAAAACGGTACGCGGCGCGTTTAAAGAGGTGAATGACAGTCTCGATGCCATCGGCCGCTACGGCGAGCAGCTGGCGGAGCTGCAGGCGCAGGAGAAGGTGGCCCAGGAGACGCTGCGCATCGCGCAAAACCGCTATCGCAACGGCTACTCTTCCTATCTGGACGTGCTGGACGCCCAGCGCACGCTGTTTTCCACCCAGCTCAGCGTGGTACAGGTGAAAAACAACCTGCTGCTGGCGCAAGTTGATTTGTACCGGTCGCTGGGAGGCGGCTGGTCTGATTCATCAGGGATGTAATACGGGAAACCTGACATGCAACAACAGTGGTCGGCAGTAGATAATTATCTCGTGACAGCGTTAATCCCCACCGATCCGCTACTCAGCCAGGTTCTGGAGAATAACCAGCGCGCCGGGCTTCCGGCTATCGACGTTGCCGCTAATCAGGGGCAGTTTCTGGCCCTGCTGGTGCGCATGACGGGCGCCAGACGCATCCTCGAGATTGGCACGCTCGGCGGCTACAGCACCATCTGGATGGCCAGAGAATTGCCCGCCGATGGCGAATTACTTACCCTGGAGGCCGACGCGCACCATGCCGCCGTCGCCCGCGAGAACCTGCGCCTGGCGGGCGTGGACGATCGCGTTGCGGTGCTGGAAGGTCCGGCGCTGACCAGCCTCGAAACGCTGGGAGAGCGCCCGCCGTTCGATCTCATTTTTATCGATGCGGATAAGCCCAATAATCCCCACTATCTGCGCTGGGCGTTACGCTATTCCCGTCCGGGGACAGTGATTGTGGGCGATAACGTGGTGCGCGATGGCGAAGTGACGAATCCGGAGAGCGCGGATGACCGGGTGCAGGGCGTCAGAGCGTTTATCGACATGATGGGCAGCGACCCGCGACTGACGGTCACGGCCCTGCAAACCGTGGGCAGCAAAGGCTGGGATGGGTTCACCCTCGCGTGGGTGAACGCCTGACGCTATCCGCCCTCCCCGGCAGCCTGCGCCACCGGGGAAAGCTTCGGCCTAGGCCGTAATCTGCTCCATTGCCTGCAGTACCCGCTTGTCGGAAATCGGATACGGCGTGCCGAGCTGCTGGGCGAATAGGCTGACGCGCAGCTCTTCAATCATCCAGCGGATCTCCTGCACGTCGTCATCCTGACGGCGCTGAGGCGGCAGCTTATTCAGCCACTGCTGCCACGCCTGCTGGATGCTCTCCACTTTAAGCATCTGCGCGCGGTCGCGGTGCGGATCGATGGCCATTTTCTCCAGCCGTTTTTCAATCGCCTGCAGATAGCGCAGCGTGTCTCCAAGGCGGCGGAAGCCGTTACCGGTGACGAAACCGCGATACACCAGCCCGCTCATCTGCGATTTGATATCCGACAGCCCCAGCGCCATGGTCATATCCACGCGCCCTTTCAGGCGTTTGTTGACGTTAAAGACCGCGGTCAGGATCTGTTCGACCTGTTTGGCAATGTCCACAACCGTCTCGTTCAGCTCGGCGCGCACCTTTTCATGCAGCGCGGCAAAGCCCTCTTCGCTCCATACCGGGCCGCCCGCTTCGTCAATCAGCTTATCCACGCCGCAGGCGATGCAGTCATCGATCAGATCCAGCACTTTACCGTAGGGGTTGAAATAGAGCCCCAGCTTGGCTTTATTCGGCAGCTTTTCGTGCAGATACTTTATCGGCGACGGGATATTCAGCAGCAGCAGGCGGCGCAGGCCGCGCCACATCTCCTGCTGCTGCTCCAGCGGATTATCAAACAGCTTGATGGCCACGCTGTCGCGTTCGTCCACCAGCGCCGGCCAGGCCTTAACTTTGTAGTTGCCGCGCTTCTGCTCGTAGCTCTCCGGAAGCCGGCCAAAGCTCCAGATATGCAGCCCGCTCTGCTCGATACCGTCATCGGCGACCGCGGACAGCGTCTCCTGCACCTTACCTTTCAGCGCTTCTTTCAGATCCTGCAGCGAACGCCCTTCCTGCAGCTTCTTGTTTTTCTCGTCCACCACCCGGAAAGTGATTTTCAGGTGATCGGGCACCTGATCCCATTGCCAGGCCTCGCGGTCGATAGTCACGCCGGTCATCCGCCGCAGCTCGCGCTCCAGTGAATCCAGCAGCGGCAGCTCCAGCGGCGTCGCGCGACCGAGAAATGCTTCCGCGTAGTTTGGCGCCGGGACAAAATTGCGGCGCACCGGCTTCGGCAGCGATTTAATCAGGGCGATAACCAGCTCCCGGCGCAGCCCCGGGATCTGCCACTCAAACCCGGCCTCTTCCACCTGGTTGAGCAGCGGCAGCGGAATATGCACCGTCACGCCGTCGGCGTCGGCGCCCGGCTCGAACTGATAGGTCAGACGCAGCTTGAGGTTGCCCTGATGCCAGAAGTTCGGATAGTCGAGCTTGCTGACCTGCTCCGCGCCTTCCTTAATCAGCATGCTCTTTTCAAAGTTGAGCAGATCCGGCGTCTCGCGGCTGGCCTGCTTCCACCATTTATCAAAGTGGCGCGCGGAGATGACGTCATGGCTGATGCGCTGGTCGTAGAACTCAAACAGCGTTTCGTCATCGACGAGAATGTCGCGACGGCGCGATTTATGCTCCAGCTCTTCAATTTCGTTGCGCAGCTTCAGGTTTTCGCGGAAGAACGCGTGGCGAGTCTGCCAGTCGCCCTCCACCAGCGCGTGGCGGATAAATAGCTCGCGGCACAGCGCCGGGTCAATCTGGCTGTAGTTGACCTTGCGGGCAGCGACAATCGGCAGGCCGTAAACGGTCACCTTCTCCGTCGCCATCACCGCGCCCTGCCCGCGCTCCCAGTGGGGTTCACTGTACGAGCGTTTGATCAGATGCTGCGCCACCGGCTCGACCCATTCCGGCTCAATGCGCGCGGCGATGCGCCCCCACAGGCGGCTGGTTTCCACCAGTTCGGCGACCATCGTCCATTTCGGCGGCTTTTTAAACAGCCCCGATCCGGGGAAGATGGAGAAACGGGCGTTGCGCGCGCCGGTAAACTCCTGCTTGTCGGCGTCTTTCATACCGATGTGCGACAGCAGACCGGTCAGCAGCGCGGTGTGAATTTCGCGATACTCCGCCGGCTCGCTATTGACCGGCAGGCCGAGCTCTTTGACCACCTGACGCAGCTGGGTGTAGATATCCTGCCACTCGCGCACGCGCAGGTAGTTGAGAAAATCGACCCGGCACTGGCGGCGGAACTGGTTCGAGGAGAGCGCTTTTTGCTGCTCGCCCAGGTAGTTCCACAGGTTGACGAACGCCAGGAAGTCGGACTCTTTGTCGTGGAAGCGGCGGTGTTTCTCGTCGGACGCCTGCTGCTTGTCCATTGGCCGCTCGCGCGGATCCTGAATAGAGAGCGCCGAGGTGATAATCATCGCCTCGCGCACGCAGCCGTGTTTTTGCGCTTCCAGCACCATGCGCGCCAGACGCGGGTCCACCGGTAGCTGGCTCAGCTGGCGGCCCATCGGCGTCAGCTTATAGGCGGTCTGCTGTTCGTCAGTGGTAATCGCTCCCAGCTCTTCCAGCAGGCGCACGCCGTCCTGAATATTGCGTTTGTCCGGCGCTTCAACGAACGGGAACGCGGCAATATCGCCGAGCCCGAGCGCGGTCATTTGCAGAATAACCGACGCCAGGTTGGTGCGCAGAATCTCCGGGTCGGTAAACTCCGGGCGCGACAGGAAGTCGTCTTCAGAATAAAGACGAATACAGATCCCTTCGGAGACGCGGCCGCAGCGGCCCTTACGCTGGTTAGCCGACGCCTGGGAAACCGGCTCAATCGGCAGGCGCTGTACTTTGGTCCGGAAGCTGTAGCGGCTGATACGCGCGGTGCCTGGATCGATAACGTACTTGATGCCCGGCACGGTCAGCGAGGTTTCCGCGACGTTGGTGGCCAGCACGATCCGCCGCCCGCTGTGGGCCTGGAACACGCGATTCTGTTCGCTGTTGGACAGTCGCGCATACAGCGGCAGCACTTCGGTATGGCGCAGATTCAGCTTATTGAGCGCATCGGCGGTATCGCGAATTTCGCGCTCGCCGCTCATAAAAATGAGGATATCGCCGGGGCTTTCACGCCCGAGCTCATCAACGGCGTCGAAAATCGCCTGCAGCTGATCGCGCTCGGTGTCGTCGGCGTCTTCAACGATGGGTCGATAGCGCACTTCTACCGGGTAGGTGCGCCCGGACACTTCGATAATCGGGGCGTTGTTAAAGTGGCGCGAGAAGCGTTCCGGGTCGATGGTCGCCGAGGTGATAATAATTTTCAGATCCGGGCGACGGGGCAGCAGTTCCCGCAAATAACCCAGCAGGAAGTCGATATTGAGGCTGCGTTCGTGCGCTTCATCGATAATGATGGTGTCATACTGCATCAGCAGCCGGTCCTGCTGGATTTCCGCCAGCAGAATACCGTCGGTCATCAGCTTAACCATGGTGTTATCGCTGACGTGGTCGCTAAAGCGAACTTTATAGCCGATGCAGCCGCCGGGCTCCGTTTGCAGCTCTTCGGCGATACGGTTGGCGACGGTACGCGCGGCCAGGCGACGCGGCTGCGTATGGCCAATTAAGCCTTTAACGCCGCGCCCCAGCTCCATACAAATTTTTGGCAGCTGGGTGGTTTTCCCCGACCCGGTTTCCCCCGCCACAATTACCACCTGGTGATCGCGAACGGCTTCGAGAATCTCCTGTTTTTTCTGGCTAACCGGCAGGTTTTCCGGATAGGAAATCGCTGGCCGCGCGGCATCGCGCAGCAGGACTCTCCCTGCCGCCTGTTCAATTTCTTGCGCCATCTCCTGAAGAATGGCCTGTTGGGCATCAGGATTTTTAACCTTCTTCACGCCGTGCAGGCGACGGGCGAAGCGCGACTTATCGCGCAGCATCAGGCCATCAAGCCGTTCAAAGAGCGATGAGAAGGTCATTTTTTGTTGTTCTGTCATAGCGTTATCGGGCAGCGCACTGCCGGGAAAAATCTCTTTTGAAGTATTGCGTTAGAGTACCACATCCGCGCATTTCGTGCCTTGTTCAAAAAAACTGAATACAGAGTTCGATTTATTGCGCTTTCTCTGTGGCATGATTGTGAATAGAGTGTCAACAAGCACCAGGGCATCGGCCCGTCAATCACATTAAAAAAGGAAACACCCATGAGCAAAGTATTAGTTCTGAAATCCAGTATTCTGGCAGGGTACTCGCAATCTGGTCAGCTGTCCGACTATTTTGTTGAACAATGGCGTGAAAAGCACGCGGAAGACGTTATCACCGTGCGCGACCTGGCTGCAAACCCAATTCCGGTACTGGACGGCGAGCTGGTTGGCGCTCTGCGTCCGAGCGACGCGCCGCTGACGCCGCGTCAGCAGGAAGCGCTGGCGCTTTCTGACGAACTGATCGCTGAACTGCAGGCGAACGATGTGATTGTTATCGCGGCGCCGATGTACAACTTCAACATCCCGACCCAGTTGAAAAACTACTTCGACCTGGTGGCGCGCGCTGGCGTGACCTTCCGCTACACCGAGAAAGGGCCGGAAGGTCTGGTGAAAGGTAAACGTGCGGTTGTCGTCACCAGCCGCGGCGGTATCCATAAAGATACCCCGACCGATCTGGTGACCCCTTACCTCTCCACCTTCCTCGGCTTTATCGGCATTACCGATGTGAACTTCGTGTTTGCTGAAGGCATCGCCTACGGCCCGGAAGTCGCAGCGAAAGCGCAGTCTGATGCAAAAGCCGCTATCGACAGCGTTGTAGCCGCATAAGAGTTGACTCCTCCCGCTTCCCGGCGGGAGGAGAGTTTCATTTTTTCTCGTAGCGCAAATACCCCACTACGCCACCACCGCCATCTTTCGGATGATTCACGCCGTCGTTGACCTCCACGCAGGGAAAATCGAAGGGCGACACGCCGTCAATGCAGGCCACATTCACGCCGTACTGCTGCGGGTTTGAACGCCGCTGATGAAAGGTGTAGATCCCGCATACCGAGCAGAAAAAGTGCACGGCTTGACCGGTATTAAAACGATACTCCGTGAGCTTATCCCGTCCGCGCACCACCTCTATTCCTGAAAGCGGCGCGGAGACCGCAACCGCCCCACGCATCCGGCAATATGAACAGTTACAGCGGCGAACGGTGTTGAAGCCATCGCTGAGCTCAACGGTAAACGCCACCGCGCCGCAGTGGCACTGAGCGGATAATTTCTCTGCCATGATTTTCCCCTCAGGATGATGATTTCGGCCGCAAATTCTCGTCAAAGATCAGCCGCTTTCTGTCCGGCTCTGCTTCTTTGAGCGGTTCCACCTGATGCAGCGTCTGTTTGCAGCGCTCCACCAGCACCTGATACTCCCGCGTCCCCTGCTTCTTCCAGGCCAGCTCCTGTTCGCTTAATGTACGAATGGCTTTTGCCGGACTGCCGACAATCAGATGGTTGGCGGGCATTTCGGCGTTGGCTTTCACAAAGGCCGAAGCGCCGACGATGCTGTTTTCCCCAATCCTGGCCCCGTCAATAATCACCGCGCTCATCCCCACCAGCGCGTTGCGGCCGATGGTGCAGCCGTGCAGAATCGCGCCGTGGCCGATATGTCCCTCTTCTTCCACCACCGTATCCTGGCCGGGAAAGCCGTGCATCACGCAGTTATCCTGGATATTAGCGCCATCTTTCACCACGATACGGCCAAAATCGCCGCGCAGGCTGGCGTTAGGCCCGACGTAGACCCCTTTGCCGAGGATCACGTCGCCAATCAGCACGGCGGTGGGATGAACATAGCTTTCGTCCGGTACAACCGGCGTCATACCGTCAATCTGATAAATGGGCATAGTGCCTCCTTATACGCCCGACAGCCCGCCGAAGCGCTGGAAATAGAGCGGCCCCGGCGCGGGAAGTTCCCCCACCGAGCTTTCGCCCTTTTCGCCGACAAACGCCAGCGCGCCGGGCGCAACGCGTTGATAAATATTGATGCACAGCTGGCGCGCGGTTTGTCCGGCCCAGTGCGCGGGGAGCAGTTCTTCGGGCAGCAGCGGATCTTTCAGCACCACCCGGCGATAGAAGTGAATCAGCAGGAGCTGAATTTGAAAGCAGCGTTCAGGCGTCAGCTCCGCGGGCTCGCAGTCGCGAAGCAGCGGCAGCAGCGGTCGAAACAGGGCGATAAACGTTTCATACATCGCGTTCTGGTCGGTAAGATGCCAGCACTCTTCAACGCGAGCGCGCAGCGCCGCCCGGGAGAGCGCCAGCGGGGAATGCGCTTCGAAGCAGATAACGTTTTCCGCTACGCCCGCTTCGTGCAGCAGAGATTGCACGTCCGCCAGCTTCTGCGATGGCGAAGCCAGCAGGCTCGGCGCCAGCGCGCCAAATCCCTGCCACAGCAGCTGTTTTTTGACTTCCGCCAGAGTGCTCTTCTCCAGCCCTTCCGACAGCAGCAGTAGCCAGGTACCGTCCCACTCCGGGGCGCTGGCGCGATAGATTTTATGCTCCGCCCGGCGGGTCAGGCGCAGGCCTTTGTCGCTGAGGCGGTAGAAGCTGCGGCGGCCAATGCGCACCACATCGAGCCACTCTTCTTTATTCAGGCGGAACAGCGCGGTACGCACGAATCGTTCGCCGAATCCGAGCCCTTCCAGCAGCGCCGCCACGCTGCCGAGCCAGACCTCTCCGCCGCGCTGGAGCAAGGCGTCGCCGTATAAAGAAGCAATAAGCGAGGTCCCGCTAATGGGCATCGCGGCGACGGCCTGTTGAATAAAGGTGTCGAGTTTACTCATCTGATTCATTCTGTTGTGATTTTTGTCCTTTTTGAATCATAGCACAGGAAATCCCGGAGGCGGTGCTGGCGCACCTGTCCGGGCGACCGGCCCGCAGACGACGGTGAATACGTAGCCCGGCTAAGCGCAGCGCGAGCCGG